>JBHELQ010000057.1:0-4616 GCA_046262995.1 Thermoleophilaceae bacterium | reverse complement strand
GCGAGCTTGACGCCGCGGTCCTGGAACAGCCGCGCGAGCGTGCGGTGGACGATCGTCGCGCCGACCTGCGACTTGATGTCGTCGCCGACGATCGGGAGGCCGGCCTTCTCGAAGCGCCGGGCCCAGTAGCCCTGCTGGGCGATGAACACGGGGATGCAGTTCACGAAGCCGCAGCCGGCCTCGAGGACCTGCTCGACGTACCACTTGGTCGCCTGCTCGGAGCCGACCGGAAGGTAGGAGACGACGACGTCGGTCTTCGTCTCCTTGAGGATGTCCACGATGTCGGCGGTCTCGCCCGGCGCCTTCTGGATCTTCTCCTTCAGGTACTTGCCGAGCCCGTCGTGCGTCATCCCGCGGTGGACCGGAACGCCGAGCTCCGGCACGTCGGCGAACTTCATCGTGTTGTTCTGGCCCGCCCAGATCGCCTCCGAGAGGTCCTTGCCCACCTTGTCGGAGTCGATGTCGAAGGCGGCAGTGAACTCGATGTCGCGTACGTGGTAGCCCCCCAGCTCCACGTGCATGAGCCCCGGGACCGGCGCCGCCGGGTCGGCGTCCCGGTAGTGCTGGACGCCCTGGACGAAAGACGACGCGCAGTTGCCGACGCCGACGATCGCGACGCGCACCTTCTCGCTCGTGTATCGCGATCCGCCGTTGGTGGAGATGGTCACTTCGGTCACAGAGCCCTCCTGCGTTATTGGAAACGGCCCTTCGCGGTGCCGTCGCGGTCTAGCAATACCCGGGCGAGGGGCCGGGTTACACCGTCCCGGGCCTCCCGACCAGCTGCCGCCTGACGTGGAAGACCCGCTGGAAGGTGGTGAAGAGCGTCAGAGCCGCCAGCACGTAGATGGACGGCTTGAGCAGCTCGAAGTCTGCCAGACCGGCGCCCTTCGCGAGGATCAGCCCCGCGGAGAGGATCACGACGCGGACCGGGCGGGTCGCGATCCCCACCTTGCACTCCACGCCCAGCGCCTCCGCGCGTGCGCGTGTGTAGCTGACGCCGTAGGAGCCCACGACCGTCGCCACCGTCGCCCCCACCGCGAGCTCGTCGCCGCGATGGGCGAAGTAAGCCGCCACGGCGGTAAGCACGATTCCCTCCTCCATGCGATCGAGCGTGGAGTCGAGGAAGGCCCCGAACGGCGTGCCCTTGCCCGACATTCGGGAGTAGCGGCCGTCGAACAGGTCCATCAGGGAGCCCAGCACGAACGCGATCCCGGCGAGGAAGAAGAGCCGCTGCGTCACGAGCACCGCGGCGAAGACGTTCAGGACGAACCCCGTCACCGAGATCTTGTTGGGCGTCAGCCGGGACTCGATCAGCCGGTCGCGTGCGAGCGCGCGGATCTCGGCGGCCCCGGAGGAGCCCTCCCTTCCGTCCCGGCGCGACCCGGCCCGCCGGGACCGCTCCGTCGCGGGCTCGCTCAAGCCGGGACCCTGGCGCCGGCGGTGCGCCAGGCCCAGGCATCGGGCCGTGCCCGTGCGAGCGCCGCGGTGGCGGCGACGGCCGACACGATCGCGACGCCGGTGCCGAGCGCCGCGTCGAGCCAGAAGTGGTTGCCCGTGACGACGACGACGAACGTCACGATGGCCGGGTAGACCCCCCAGAGCAGCTTCAGAACGCGCCGCTTGACCAGCAGGATCGCGGGCACCGCGATCATCAGCGCGAACGCGACGTGCATGCTCGGCACCGCCGCGAAGGGGTTGTAGAGCACGTCCGCGCCGTTCTCGGCCGACTGTCCGACCAAGGAGGCGACCGTGTCGCTGAAGCCCCACTCGGGCAGGAAGCGGGGCGGGGCCGCCGGATAGACGAGATAGCCGACGAGCGCGAGGCCCATGGCGATCACGAACATGTTCCGCACGTAGTAGTAGGCATGGTTGCGCGCCAGGTAGAGCCAGATCAGGAACGTCGTGGTGACGACGAAGTGGGAGTTCACGTACATCCAGTTGGCGGGCGTAATCAGCCAGTCGTGGTCCTTCACCCACGACTGCAGGCCGGGCTCGAAGAACAGGCCCAGGCCGCGCTCGGCGTTCACGAGCTGCCTGGCGTGCTCGAAGGCGATGCCGGCCTGGCCGTCCACCACGCCGCGGACGATCCGGTAGACGTAGTACGCGCCCCCGAACAGCAGCAGCTGGCGCAGCGCGTCGAGCCAGCCGTGCGGTAGCCAGCGCCCGGAGAGGCGCCAGATCCGAAGCAGTCGCGTGAGAGGCGGGGACCAGGGACGCACGCGCGTCCAGCTTACCCCGAGTTGTCGTCGCAGCGGCGGCCGCGCGAGAGGATCCGCTCCGGGGCGAAGCGGATGCTCAGCTTGAGGAAGCCGGCGCGCCGGGCCGTCACGCGAGTCCAGGACCCTGCCGGCTGCGCGCAACCTCCCTTGGCGAACCAGTATGGGGTCCAGCGCACGCGCACGATGGCGCTCCCGGGACGGCGGACGAGCAGCAGCACCTGATCGGATCCGAGCTGCTCGAGCGTCATCTTCGCCTTCCCCTCGGGTATCACGAACGGGGCCGGCAACAGCACTTCGTATACGCGCCAGTGGTCCGAGCGCCAGCGCAGCCTCAGGTAGGGGAGCCCGCCCTCGATCAGCGCGCGCTCGCCATACGAGCTCTTGTCGGGCTTCACGCTCGGCAGCGCCACGTAGCGGACGGCGTTCTCGGCCAGCCAGCTCGCGTAGGTGATCCGGTTGAGGGGCCCCTTGTAGAAGATCGGGTTGCGACCGGTGTCGAGCTGCCGCAGCCAGCCGCGCGCGAGCGGAGCGATCGGAGCGATCTCGGCGCTCTCCCAATGGCTGCGCGTGAACGGGATCTCGATCCGACGCTGATCGGGAAGGGTCCCCAGGAACTGCCGCAGCGGCTCGAAGTAGTCGGACTTGGCCGCCGGGTCCTCCAGGTACTTGACCATGTCGCGCACAGCCGGGGACCACTGCCAGAAGGCGGCCGTCGCGAAGGTGGCGGCCAGCGGCACGAGCCAGATCGAGCGGCGGGCCCAGGGCCTGTCCCACACGGCGCACAGGAGCAGCGGCCCGCCGAACAGGGCGCCGAGCCGCACGGCGTTGCCGCCCATCGGGGTGGGGATCGCGAGCGCCACGGTGGCGCCGAGCCCGTACAGGGCGGCGCCGAACCGGAGCACCCTCTCCTCGCGGGCGAGGAGCACCAGGCAGGTGACGGTGAACAACGGGATCGGGAGGTAGGAGCTGGACGGGAACGGCGCCCAGCCTCCCTCCGGGAACGCCAGCGACAGGAACACGGGTGGCAGGAAGGCGGCGACCGCGATCGAGAGGCCGTCGACCCGCGCCCTTCGTGCCCCCGACGCGAGCGCGTAGGCGACGCCCGCCATGGCAAGGAAGAGACTTGCCACCGGGCTGCCGAGCGGGCAGAGGACGGCCAGGAGCAGCGCGAGCTTGCGGCGGCGGCGCTGGAGCGCGAGCAGAGCGCCCAGGCCGAAGGCGACGCCGATGGCGAACGGCAGCCTGCTCGTGAACAGCAGCGTCGCGGTCCCGATCCCGAACCAGAGCGCTCCCCAGCGCGCGGCCCGCGGCCCGAAGTGACGGTGGACGAGCGGCTCGAACAGCGCGGCCGCCGCGATGGCCGCCACGACGGTGGCCAGGCGCGACCCGAGCAACCAGCCGAGCGCTGGCGACAGGACGCTGTAGGCGGGCGTGTGATGGCCGCCGTACCACTGCCCGCTCCAGACGGTGAACCCCTGCTGGCCGAACAGCTGCGCGCGGAACTCGTGGGCCGCGAGATCGACGGGACGCGGCTCCCAGATCATGTACACGACCGAGGCCAGGACGGCCGCGATCACCGGCGCCAGCCGCCACCATGGCACCCGCCGCAGGAACGGCTCCCGGGGTCCCGTCTCGAGGACGCGGGCGGGCGGCGGCGCCGGCGCCCGCGGGCGGGCGCGGGGCGGCGCCGTGACGGAAGAGAGCACGGCGGGACAGGCTAACCGAGGAAGCCGGCCCGGCTTCCTACCATGGCCGCCCATGGCGGACTGGAAACGTGCCGAGAAGCGCAGGCTGCGCGCCATCCGCGATCGGCTGCGAGCTGAGTACGGGCGCCCGCGGCTGCGCCCGCACGGGCGCCCTGTCGACGAGCTCGTGCTCACGGTGCTGTCCCAGAACACGAACGACCGCAACCGCGACGTCGCCTACGCTCGCCTGCGCGAGCGCTTCGCGGACTGGCGCGGCGTGCGCGACGAGCCGGTCGAACAGGTCGAGGAGGCGATCCGGCCGGGGGGCCTGGCCCCCACGAAGGCGCGCCGGATCCAGGAGATCCTGCGCGCGCTTGGAGACGACGACCTCGGCTGGCTCGAGCGGGCGCCGCTCGACGAGGCGCGCTCGTTCCTGTGCGCCCTCCCCGGGGTGGGCCGCAAGACGGCGGCCTGCGTGCTGCTGTTCTCCTACGGCCGGGACGACGTGCCGGTGGACACGCACGTCTACCGCGTGGCCTCGCGGCTCGGCCTGATCCGCCCGGCCGCGCCATTCGACGAGGCCCACGACGAGCTGCTGCGCCTCAGCGACCCGGGTGACGCCTATGAGATCCACGTGCTGCTGATCCGCCACGGCCGCCGGACGTGCGTCGCGCGCGCGCCGCGCTGCCCGGAGTGCCCGCTGAAGCGGATG
>JBHELQ010000056.1:0-35652 GCA_046262995.1 Thermoleophilaceae bacterium | reverse complement strand
GGCTTCGTCAGCTCGCCGAGCGGAAACCACAGCCGCTCGAGCAGCTCGGGGGCGAGCCGGGCGAGCATGTAGCTCTGGTCCTTGCGTGCGTCCACCGCGGCCCGCAGCAGCGGCCCCTCCGCGTCGCGGGTCACGCGCGCGTAGTGACCGGTGGCCAGGCGGGCGGCGCCGAGCGCGTCGGCCAGCGCGAGCAGCGCGTCGAAGCGCAGCTGCCCGTTGCAGCGGACGCAGGGGTTGGGGGTGCGACCGCCGGCATAGCCGTCGATGAAGTGATCTACGACCTCCGAGCGGAAGCGCTCGCGCAGGTCGAGCGTCAGGTGCGGGATCCCCATCGAGTGGGCCAGCGTCCGGGCGCCCAGTACGGCCTGCGGGGAGCAGCAGCTGCGGTCGCCGTCGGTCGCCGGGTCCGCCCAGAGCTCGAGCGTCACGCCGACCACCTCGTCGCCGCGATCGAGCGCGAGCCTGGCGGCCACCGAGCTGTCCACGCCCCCGCTCATGGCGACGAGCGTCCGTCGCGGGTTGACGGCCAGCCCGAGAGCGCCCTCGCGAGCGGCGGCCCCGAGCGCGCGATGCAGCGCATCCGTGGCCAGCTCGGCGGCATGCCGCTTGCCGGGTGAGAGGCCCCCGAGCGCATCCGAGACGTCGTCGGCGCCCAGCCGTGCCGCGTCGAGGGCTGACCTTCCCTCGACGAGCTCCACCAGCGCGCTGCCGGCGGCCTGCGTCGCGCCGCACCCGGAAGCGTCGAAGCCCGCTTCGACCACCGCCCCATGGTCGACCCTCACCGCCACGCGCACGAGGTCGCCGCAGGCGGCGCCTCCGGCAGCGCCTGAATGGGGGGCGTCGGGCAGTGCGCCCCGCCCGCGCGGGTCGGCCAGATGGTCCTCGAAGCCCATCGGGCGAAAGCCTGACAGAAAGGTTGGCCCCGGCTTGCCGCTGCCGTCCGGGAGTTGGGCCTGCTCTGGCAAGCTGGGTGTCCGCCGTGTCGGGCCACGGCCCTTCCACGAGCCGGACTCCCATCCCGGTGGTGTTGGCTCAACATGTGGGCCGGCTGGCGCACAAGCTAGGGCCTGGCGCAACGCTAGCAGCGGCGCTGGGAGTCGGCTAGGGCTTTTGCTCGGGCGGCTGTTCCAGCCGGATGCCGAGCTCGCGCAGCTGACGCGAGTCCACGGCAGCCGGCGCGCCGGTCATCGGGTCGGCGCCGCTGGCCGCCTTGGGGAACGGGATCACCTCGCGAATCGACTCGCGACCCCCGAGCAGGGCGACCAGGCGGTCGATGCCGAAGGCGATGCCGCCGTGAGGAGGCGCTCCGAAACGCAGCGCCTCGAGCAGGAAGCCGAACCGCTCGTCGGCCTCTTCCCTGCTTATCCCGAGCGCGTCGAACACCCGGCTCTGCAACTCGGGGCGGCTGATGCGGACGGAGCCGCCGCCGATCTCCCAGCCGTCGAGCACGACGTCGTAGGCGCGGCTGCGCCATTCGCCCGGGTCGGCCTCGAGGTCGCCCGTGGGCGAGGTGAACGGATGGTGGAGCGGATCCCAGCGCGACTCCTCGCCGTTCCAGCCGAACATGGGGAAATCGGTGACCCAGAAGATGTCGTGGCCTTCCGGGTGGGCGTCGGCGACCTCGACGCGCAGCTCCCCCAGCGCCTTCGCCGCCACCTCCGCGCTGTCGGCCACCAGCAGGACGGCCTCGCCCTCGGACGCGCCGAGCTCCCGCGTGGCGCGCGCGACCTCGTCGTCGGACAGGAACTTGGCGATTGGCGAGCGCCAGCCGCCGTCCTCCACCATCCCCCACGCCAGCCCCTTCGCCCCGAGTGACTGCGCGCGCTCGGTGAGCTGGTCGAAACGGCTGCGCGGCCACTCGCCGCCGGCCTTGAGGCCGCGCACCACGCCCCCCGAGGCGATTGCCCCGGCGAACACCTTGAACTCGGACCCGCGAAAGGCGTCCGTAAGGTCCCGGATCTCGGATCCAAGGCGCCTGTCGGGGCGGTCCGAGCCGTAGCGCAGCATCAGCTCGTCGTAGGGAACGCGCTCGATCGGCGTCTCGATCTCGATGCCGCCGAGCGCGAGCACGCGCTTCAGGAGCGGATCGCAGAGCTCGATCACGTCCTCCTCCTCGACGAACGACATCTCCACGTCGAGCTGCGTGAACTCCGGCTGGCGGTCGGCGCGGAAGTCCTCGTCGCGGAAGCAGCGGGCGATCTGGAAGTAGCGCTCGGTGCCCGCCACCATCAGCAGCTGCTTGAAGAGCTGCGGGGACTGGGGCAGGGCGTACCAGGACCCGCGCATCAGGCGGCTGGGAACGAGGAAGTCGCGCGCTCCCTCGGGCGTGGAGCGGGTGAGGATCGGGGTCTCGACCTCCAGGAAGCCCTGCTCGTGGAGGTGCTCGCGGATCGTGCGCACCACCTCGTGGCGCAGCCGCAGACCCGCGGCCATGCGCTCCTTGCGCAGGTCGAGGTAGCGGTAGCGCAGCCGCAGCTCGTCGCTCACCGGATCGTCCTCGTCGATCTGGAACGGCGGCGTGTCCGCGTCGGAGAGCAGCTCGAACGCGGAGACCGCCAGCTCGACCTCCCCGGTCGGCAGCTCGGAGTTGACGGTGCCCTCCTCGCGATGGATGAGCTCGCCGGTCGCCGAGATCACGTCCTCCGAGCGCAGCCGTCCCGCCTGCTCGTGCGCCTCGGGCGCGTCACCCGGGCGGAAGACGAGCTGAAGCAGCCCCGTGCGATCGCGAAGGTCGATGAAGATCAGCCCACCGTGGTCACGGCGGCGGTGCACCCAGCCGGCCACCCGCGGCGTCTGCCCCACGTCGGTCGCTCGCAGCTCACCCGCCCAGCGGTCGCGGTAGCGATTCGCGCGGGGGGCCTTCATCCGGCGTCGCCCGCGACGATCCGCACCGCTTCGCCCACGTCGCCAACGGGACGCTGCTCGCCGCTCTGCATGTCCTTGACCTCGATCTGGTCGCCGACGATCACGACCGCGCGCGCCCCGATGCGGTCGGCGTGCTTGAACTGGCCCTTCACCGAGCGGCCCGACTGCTCCATCTCGGCCGGCAGCCCGCGGCGGCGGAGCTCCCGCACGACCCCGAAGGCGGTGCGCGCGGCGGCCGGTTCCGCCACAGCGACGAACACCGGGGCGGGGCGATCGTCCTGCGGCTCCCCTCCGGCCAGCAGGATCCGCTCCACGCCCGCGGCCCAGCCGACGCCGGGCGTGGGCGGGCCACCGAGCTGCTCGACCAGGCCGTCATAGCGACCGCCGCCTCCGACCCCGCGCTGAGCGCCCAGCCGCGCGCTCTCGAACTCGAACACCGTGCGCGTGTAGTAGTCGAGCCCGCGGACGAGCGTCGGATCCACCTGGTATTCGACGCCGGCGTCGTCGAGCAGCGACCGCACCTCGGCGAAGTGGTCGGCGTCGTCGGAGTCGAGCCGGTCGAGCAGGCGGGGCGCCTCGGCCACCGCCGACCTGGTGCCGGGGTGATCCGAGTCGAAGGCCCTCAGCGGATTCGACTCGAGCCGCTCGCGCACCTCGTCGGAGAGCTGGTCCTGCCGCGCGCGCAGGTGGTCGCGGAGCTCCTCCGCGTAGGCGCGGCGCGTCTCCGGCCGGCCGAGGCTCGAGAGCAGCAGTCGCAGCTCCCGCGCGCCGGAGCGCTCGAGCAGCTCGTGGAGGAGCAGGATCAGCTCGGCGTCCAGGGACGGATCGTCGGAGCCGAGCGCCTCGGCCCCCAGCTGCGTGAACTGGCGATAGCGACCTGCCTGCGGCGCCTCGTGGCGGAAGAAAGCTCCCCAGTACCAGAGCTTCACGGGCTGAGGCAGCTTGTGCATCCCGTGCTCCACGTAGGCGCGGCAGACGCCGGCGGTGTTCTCCGGCCGCAGCGTCAGCGGGCGGCCCGCCTTGTCCTCGAAGCTGAACATCTCCTTCTGGACGATGTCGGTGGACTCCCCCACCCCGCGCGCGAAGAGCTCCGTGTCCTCGAAGACGGGCGACTCGAAGTAGCGGTAGCCCGCGCCCTCCAGGAGCTCCTCCGCAAGGCGCAGCAGGCGAAGGCGCGGAGCGCCCTCGCCGGGCAGCACGTCGAAGGTGCCCCGCGGCGCCTTCAGCGTCGCCTCAGCGGGCCAGCTCCGCCAGGAACGGGTTCGTGGCCCGCTCCGCTCCCAGGCTGGTGATGCCCATGTGACCCGGATACACCGTCGTCTCCGACGGCAGGCCGTCCACGAGCGCGCGGAGCGAGGCGAGCAGCGTGTCCCCGTCGCCGCCCGGCAGGTCGGTCCGGCCGACGGATCCCTGGAACAGGACATCCCCGGAGAAGATCGCCGCCTCGTCGGGGATCGAGTAGGTCACGTGGCCCGGGCTGTGGCCCGGAGTGAAGATCACGTCGATCTCGAACCCAGCCAGCTCGAGCTTCTCGCCGCCGGTCAGCGTGTGCTCGGCCTCGTAGGACTCGAACGGCCCGAACTCCGGCCACGGCACGAAGCTGTTGATGTCCGCCAGGACGCGGCGCTCCAGCTCCGGGACCCAGACCTCGGCCCCCGTCGCGCGCGCGACCGGAGCCACCGCGCCGACGTGGTCGAAATGGGTGTGCGTGAGCAGGATGCCGTCGAGCTTCACCCCGAGCTCGTCGATCGCCCCGAGGAGCTTGTCGCCCTCCTCTCCCGGGTCCACGATCAGAGCGTGGTCGGAGCCGTCACGGCGGAACAGGAAGCAGTTCTCCTGGATCATCCCGACGGTGAACATGCGCACGTCCATGGAGCCCTGAGCCTACTTCCTGGCCCCGTCTCGGCGGCCCTGACGAAAGCGGAACAGCGCCTTGTCGGTGGCGTAGCCGAGCGGGATGTAGATCAGGAACATGAAGGCGGCGAGCCCGGCCGCGGCCGCGGCACCGCGGTGGAAGACCAGCACGATCAACACGCCGAAGACAGCCGCGGCGATCGCCGCCCGGTTGACCGCGCCACGCAAGGTGGGCGGCTTGGTCACCCGCTCCTCGCGACGGCGCCGCGAGATCTCCTTGGCCTCCTGCCGGGTGCGCGGCCGGCCGGTCCGGTGCGCCCGCTCGATCGTCCCGGCGGGCGTGCCGCGGTGCTTTCGCCGTCGCTTGCGCCGCGTCTGCGCCATCGCGGGCGACGTTAGCGCAGCGCCGCGAGCGCGTTCTCGAGCACGTGACGCTCGGGGTCGAAGCCGCGGATGCGGAGATCGTCGGGGAAGCCGCGCAGCGCCTCCTCCGGGGCGAGGCCCACGAGCTCGGCCTCGGCCACCTCCGCGTGCCTGCGCACCTCCTCGACCAGGATGCGCAGCGGAACCGCGCGGGGGTCGTGCACGTTGGTCGACACCTGGGCCCGACCGCGCTCCTCCAGGTAGAGGCCGATGGCCCGCACTCCGGGCAGGCCTCCCCCCGACTCGCGGATCGCCGCCGCTGCGCGCCGTGCGCCCTCGACGTCGTCGGTCCGCAGATCGAGGTTGAAGGCCACGAGCGGAGGCCGCGCGGCGGCGAGCACGACCCCCGCCGTCGGGTGCGCCCGTGGAGGACCGTAGTCGGGCACGAGCTCGCCCTCCTCCATTCTCCGCCGAAGCTCCTCGATGCCTCCGCTCCGGAGGAACGCCCGCTCGCGCTGCTCCGGGCGCGTGGCCAGCTCGCCGTACAGGAACACGGGCAGCCCGACCTCCTCCCCCACGAGCGCCGCGGCGGTCAGCGCCTCGGCGCAGGCAGGTCCGCGGTCCTCCTCGTCCACGTAGACGATCGGCATCACGTCCAGCGCGCCGACGTGGGGATGCACCCCGCCGTGCTCGCGCACGTCGATGCGCTCCACCGCGGCGCGGGCGCCTCCCAGCAGTCCTTGCGCGAGCTCGCCCTGCGGCGCGGCCAGGGTGAAGACGGCGCGCCCGTGGTCCGGGTCGGCATGCAGGTCGAGCAGCCGCGCCGGCCCGAAGGCCTCCGCGAGGGCCTCGAGCTTGGCGCGATCGCGCCCCTCGCTGACGTTCGGCACGGCAAGGAGCAGCGGCGTCTCGGGCATCGCGGCGAAGGCTAAACTCGCCGGCGGGGGCTCCGTAGCTCAGCGGTTAGAGCGCGCCACTCATAATGGCGAGGTCGGTGGTTCGAATCCACCCGGAGCTATCGCCTGCAGATGTTCGTCTCAGCGGCTCCGGGGTAGGCAGCGGGGATGAACTTCAAGGACACCGTCGAGGTGGTGGGCAAGACGATCGACGGCGCCGGGGTGGCCGTGATCGTCACGGGCATCGCGGTCGCCACGGCGATCTTCCTCCTGCGG
This sequence comes from Thermoleophilaceae bacterium, assembly GCA_046262995.1. GTDB lineage: Bacteria > Actinomycetota > Thermoleophilia > Solirubrobacterales > Thermoleophilaceae > JBHELQ01. Next base: position 29,398 of record JBHELQ010000056.1, on the reverse strand, counting down.
CTACGAGGGCCGGAGCAGCGGGAGGTCCTCTACCGCGCCTACCGGCAGGGAGTCGGACGGGCGATCCTGCTCGGCCTGGAGCTGCTCGTGGCGGCGGACATCATCCGCACCGTCGCGGTCTCCCCGAGCTTCAGGAGCGCCGGCGTCCTGGCGATCATCGTCCTCATCCGGACCTTCCTGAGCATGTCGCTTCAGGTGGAGCTCGAGGGCCGCTGGCCGTGGCAGCCGGAGGCGCGCCGCCAGACGAGCTAGCCGCGCTACACGTGCGCCAGCCGCTCGATCGCCCCCGCGGCCCGCTCCAGCGCGGGCGCGTCGAACAGGAAGGGCGTGGCGTTTGGGATCTCGTGGACCGGGGCCTCGAGCGAGTCCGATCCGGCCGCGGCGTTCAGCGCGTAGCGGAGCGGTACCTCGTGGCAGACCACCAGCGCCACGGCGGCGCTCTCCCGGGCCAGGCCGGAGAACGCGCGAGCGTAGCGTCGCGCGGCCTGCTCGAGGCTCTCGCCGCCAGGGAAGAGGTCGCGGCGCGAGTGCGCCTTCTTCCAGTCGCGGTACTCGTCGATCGACCTGCCCTCGAGCGCCCCGACGTCGATGTCGTCGAGCAGCGGCTCCTCGCGCAGCGGCACGGACCGTCCCTCGAGCGCGATCGTGGCGGTCTGGAGGGTGCGATGGAAGCGCGTGTGCACGCAGACGTCGATCGCCAGCTCCCGCAGCTCGAGGCCCAGCCGTCGCGCCTCCTCGATGCCGTCGTCGGTGAGCTCGACATGCGTCCTCGGGTCGCCGTTCACGCGTCCCACGAGGTTGAGCGTCGACTGTCCGTGTCGGGCGAGTATGAGCAGCGGCATCGGCAGCGGATGGCCACCGGGGCCGAGTTCTTCGGCGGCCGCGGAGACTCTACGCCGCCGGCGCGTCCGACGATGAGCCGCCGGAGAGCGGCTCGATCGGGCCCGGCTTGGCGATGTGGAAGCCCTGCCCGAAGTCGACGCCGAGACCGCGCAGCAGCGTGATCGTCTGGTCGTCGCCCACGAACTCGGCGACCGTCTCCTTGCCGAGCCCCTTGGCGGTCGCGACGATCGAGCGCACGATCACCTGATCGTCGGGGCTGTCCGGCAGGTTCTCGATGAACTGCCCGTCGATCTTCAGCATGTCGAAGTCGAGGTTCTTCAGATAGGAGAACGAGCCGTGCCCCGCGCCGAAGTCGTCCAGGGCGACGTGGCAACCCAGTCCGTGCAGGTGCGTGATGAAGCTCTCCGCCTCCGACAGATTGCTGATCGCGGCCGTCTCAGTCACCTCGAAGGTGAGGCTGTCGGGGTCCGCTCCGTGCCGGCGGATCTCCTGCTCGATGAAGTCCGGGAGGGCAGGGTCCGTGACCGACTGCGAGGAGACGTTGATGCACAGGCCCGGCGCATCCGGCTCACGCCCGGCGGCGATCTCGATCGCATGGGCCAGCACCCAACGGTCGACGGCGCGCATCAGCCCCGTCGCTTCGGCCACCGGAAGGAAGGAGTCAGGGGTGCATACGTTCCCCTCGTCGTCGAGCATCCGCAGCAGGACCTCGTCGTGGGCGATCGAGCCCTTGCGGACGTCGAGGATCGGCTGCCTGTAGAGCAGGAAGCTGTCGTTGGCCAGGGCGTCCTTGATGCGGTTGACCCACGCCAACCGATCGGACATGCCTCCCGGATCCTCGGAGTTCTCGTCGGAGTGCGTGGCGGCCGAGTCGCGACCGCCCTCCTTGGCGCTGTACATCGCCAGGTCGGCCGCCACCAGCACCTCGTCGGGCGCCGGCCCGTCGGGGCCGAAGCTGGCCACGCCGATACTCGCGGTGATCCGCACGTTCACGGCCGAGCGCCCGACGGCGAACGACCTGTCGCGAAGGTTTCCGATCAGCTTGCGGGCAAGCCGCTCGCCACCCTCGATCTCGGTCTCCGGCAGCAGCATGGCGAACTCGTCGCCGCCCATGCGCGCCACGAGGTCCGTCGAGCGGCAGGACTCCTTCAGCTCGTCGGCGACTGCGCGAATCAGCTCGTCGCCCGCGTCGTGGCCGAAGGAGTCGTTGACGTACTTGAACCCGTCCAGGTCCACCACCAGAACCGTGCCGAGCCGGCCGTGTCGCCGGGCGAGCTCGGTCTCCCGCTCGAGCTCCTCCTCGAAGCGTCGCCGGTTGAGCAGTCCGGTGAGGGGATCGTGATCGGCCAGGTAGCGCATGCGCTCATCGAGCTCGCGGCGCTTCGTGACGTCCTGGATCTGCGAGATCCCGTAGAGAGCGCGCCCCTGCCGGTCGCGCACGATCGAGAGGTTGCTGGCGACCCATCCCACCTGCCCACCGCGGCGGAGGTAGCGGTGCTCGAGGGAGTGCATGCCGGCGTCCTCGCTGAGCAGCTTCTGCACGAGCCTGCGCGCCTCGTCGCGCTCGTCGGGCAGCAGCAGATCGCCGACCGACGAGCCGACGAGCTCGTCGCCGGGATAGCCGCTCAGGTCGCAGAGCGCGCGGTTGACGCGCATGAAGACCTGCTCGCCGCCCTCCTTGAACCTGACCAGCGCCATGCCGATCGGGGCGTTCTCGAAGGCCTTCGCGAACTGCTCCTGCGCGTCCGCCAGGGCCCGCTGGGCCACCTGGTCACGCAGGACCGTCTTCAGCACCTTGCCGCCGGCGTTCCGTGGCAGCAGCTCGTCGCGGACGGTCAGGTACTCGGGGACCTTGAAGTCGGCCAGGCGCGCCTTCGCGAAGGCGAGCAGCTCGTCCGGCTCGATCGTCAGGCCGGAGCGAGGGACCACGGCGGCGCCCACGCGCTCGCCCATCACCTCGTCGGGCACGCCCACGACGCCGACCTCGAGCACCGAGGGGTGTGCAGTGAGCGCGTTCTCAACCTCGACGCAGAAGACCTTCTCCCCGCCGCGGCTGACCATGTCCTTCTTGCGGTCGACGATCTCGATCAGCCCGTCCTCGTCGATGCGGGCCATGTCGCCTGTGCGCAGCCAGCCGTCGATCAGGGTCTGGTCGGTCTCGCGGGGCTTGTTCCAGTAGCCGGAGACCACGTTCGGGCCGCGCATGAGGAGCTCGCCGATGCCGGACTCCTCGTCCGGGTCCAGCAGGTCGACGTCCATCACCGGAGCGGGGAAGCCGACGCTGTGCGGGTGAGAGTCCGCGTACGCGTCGGGGAGGAGCGTGCCCGAGCCACTGGTCTCCGTCAGGCCGAAGCCGTTCCTGAGCCCTGCGTTCGGGAACGCCTCTCGCAGCCTCGCGATCAGCTCGGGCGCGATCGGGGCGCCACCGTAGAGGATCGCCCCGATGCCGCGTGAGTCGAGCTTGCCGAACTCCGGGTGGTCGAGCAGCAGCCAGAACATGGTCGGCACTCCCACCAGCCGGTCGACGCCGTGCTCGCGGACCGCGCGCATCGCCGACTTCACGTCGAAGGCGGGGAGGATCGACAACGGGGCGCCCACCTGACAGTTGAGAATCACCTGGTGGGCGCAGCCCATGATGTGGAACATCGGGACGGACGCGAGTCCACGGAACTCGCCGCCGGCCGGTGTGTCCGCCGTGCGGAGCCCGCTCTCCACGCTGGCCAGCAGGTTCGCGTGGGTCATCATCGCTCCCTTCGGCGCCCCGGTGGTCCCGCTCGTATAGAAGATCGCGGTCAGGTCGTCGGGGGCCTGGTCCTCGGCGACGAACGGCTTGCCGTCCGGCAGCGGACGGTCCGAGAGGACGGTCAGCTTCGCCCCCGAGTCGTAGATCAGGTCGGCGACCTCATTCTCGACCAGGCGCGTATTGATCGGGACGGCCACGGCCCCCGCCATCACGATCCCGTAGAAGGCGACGCACCAGTCGACCGAGTTCAGCATTCGGATTGCGACGCGATCGCCCGGCTGCACGTTCGAGGCCCTGAGGCCGCCTGCGACACGCGCGGCGCGCTCCCAGAGCTCCGCGAAGGTGATGCGGTCGCCGTCGAGCTCGGCAAACGCTTCGCGATCGGCGCACCGCTCGGTGGTCGCCCGCAGCATCGCGACGAGCGACTGCGGACGGTCCACATAGCGCGCGATGCCGTCGGGGCCGCGCTCGACGCCGCTCATGTCGAACGCGCGCTCGCGCGGCGTCAGGGCGGGGGGCGTCAATCCCTGCTGGGTGATTTGGTCGTTCTCTAGCATTTCCGGGGGCGAACTGCTTCGGGTGCGATCGGCCGGGACGACCGTCATCACCCTTCACCCGATACATCGGCGCGAAGTGACCGATCCCTTAGCTATCGGAAGCCCGGATCGCGCACGGGGGGCGGGCGCGAGCCCTTCCTTCACAAAGTAAAGTAAGTCCTGATGCGCCTCTTCCTGCGACTGCTCACCTTCCTCCGCCCATACCGGCGGGGCGTATTCGTGTCCTTCGTGCTTGCGGCTGTGGCGATGGGCATGGGGGTGCTGATCCCCTACTTCATCGGTCGCACCGTCGACGACGTGCGCCACGGGGGGCCGAACCTGTGGCCGCTCGCGCTGGCGCTCGTGGCAGCCGGCGTGCTGCGCCTGGCCTTCAGCGTCTCCCGGCGACTGGTGGCGGGACGAGTTTCCCTCGGGGTGGAGTTCGACCTGCGCAACCGCATGTACCAGCACCTGCAGTCGCTCGAGCTCGCGTTCTTCGACACCCAGCAGACCGGCCAGCTCATGTCGCGCGCGACGGTGGACCTCCAGTCCGTGCGGTTCTTCCTCGGCTACGGACTGATCTTCATCCTCCAGTCCGCGATCACGATCGTGATCGCCGCCGCCGTCATGCTCGCGGTGAACGCGAGGCTCGCCGCGGTCGCGCTGGCACCCATGCCGCTCGTGATCTACGTGGCCTTCCGCTACGGGCGGCGGAATCGCCCGGCCAGCCAGGAGGTGCAGCAGCGGATCGCCGAGCTGACCGCGGACGCCGAGGAGAACGTCTCGGGGGTCCGGGTCGTGAAGGCGTTCGCGCAGGAGGAACGACAGCTGCGGCGCTTCCGCGGCTCCGTGCGCCGGGTCTTCGACCAGTCGCTCGTGTCCACCCGCCTGCGGGCGTTCTACAGCCCCTTCATTGGCTTCCTGCCCCAGCTCGGCCTGGCCGGGCTGCTGCTCGTCGGTGGTCGGGACGCCATCGACGGGACGATCTCGGTCGGCGAATTCGTGGCCTTCTACGGATACGTCCTCATGCTCACCTCCCCGATGAGGATGCTGGGCATCGCCCTGGGCATGGCCCAGCGCGCCGTGGCCTCAGGCGCGCGCGTGTTCGAGATCCTCGACCGCGAGCCGCGCCTGACCGCGCCACCCGACGCCCCGCCGCTCCCGGCGGGCGAGGGGCACGTGGAGCTGCGGAACGTCACCTTCGCCTACGAGCACAGCGAGCCGGTGCTGCGCGACATCGACCTCGACGTCGAAGCGGGCCGCACGATCGCGCTGGTCGGGCCGACCGGGTCCGGCAAGACGACCCTGGCGCTGCTGGTCCCCCGTCTCTACGACGTCACCGAGGGCGCGGTGCTGGTGGACGGCGTCGACGTGCGCTCCGTGGACCCGGCCTCCCTCCGCCACCAGGTCGCCGTCGTGTCCGACGACGCGTTCCTGTTCTCGGCCACGCTGGGGGAGAACATCGCGTACGCGCGGCCGGAGGCCGACGAGCGCGAGGTCGTGGAGGCAGCCCGCCGCGCGGGGCTGGAGGAGCTGCTCGAGTCGTTGCCCGAGGGTCTCGAGACGCTCGTCGGCGAGCGGGGTCTGACCCTCTCGGGAGGCCAGCGTCAGCGAATGGCGATAGCGCGAGCGCTGCTCGCCGAGCCGCGCATCCTGATCCTCGACGACGCCACCTCGAGCGTCGACTCGACGACGGAGAACCACATCAAGCGCGCCCTGCGCGAGGTGATGGAGGGCCGCACGACCTTCGTGATAGCCCACCGGCTGTCCACCATCGCGCTCGCGGACGAGGTCGCCGTGCTGGAAGACGGCCGTCTGGCCGCCAGGGGGACGCACGAGGAGCTGCTCGAGAAGTCCCCGCTGTATCGCGAGATCGCGGAGCGCGGGCTGCCCGACCGGGTCTTCCTCACGCGCGACGAGGAGCGGGAGGTGGCCGGGCTGTGACGACGTCCGCTCTCCTCGCGCTGCTCCGGCGACGCGGCGACGGGCGCCTGCGCAAGGTACGGCGGCTGGCGGCGCTGCTGCGCCCCTACCGCGCCCGCGTGGCGCTGACGTTCGTCGCGGTGCTGGTGGCCATCGGGGCTCAACTCGCGCCCCCGTACCTGGCCGGGCGCGCGATCGACGACGGCATCCGGGCGGGCCACAAGGGCGCATTGACCGTGATCCTGGCGCTGTTCCTGCTGGCCGCGGTCCTGAACTGGATCGCCACCTACGCCGAGACCTACCTGATCAACTGGGTGGGACAGCGCGCGCTCCAGGACCTGCGCATCCAGATCTTCTCCCACCTGCAGCGGCTGTCCGTCGGCTTCTACTCGCGCGCGAAGGCGGGCGTCCTGATCTCGCGCATGACGAACGACGTCCAGGCGCTCGACCAGCTCGTCACGGACGGGGTGTTCACGCTGGTCGGCTCCAGCCTGACGCTGCTCGGCACCGCCGGGATCCTGATCGCGCTCGACGTGCGGCTGGCGCTCGTGACCTTCCTGGTCTTCCCGCTGCTGCTGGCGGGCAGCATCGCCTTCCGGATCGCGTCGGCGGGCGCCTACCGCCTGACCCGAGAGAAGATCGCGCTCGTCACGGCCTACCTCCAGGAGACCCTGTCCGGGGTCCGGATCGTGCGCGCGTTCGGCCAGGAGGACCGCCACCGCCGGCGCTTCTCGCGGCTGAACGACGAGAACCGCGAGGCGAACATGCGCACCGTCTACCTGAACGCCGCCTACTTCCCCTCGGTGGAGCTGCTGTCGGCCGTGGCCACCGGGGTGCTGCTGATCTACGGGGGCAACAGGGTGATCGGCGGACAGGTCACGATCGGCGTGCTCGCCTCCTTCGTCTTCTACCTGCAGACCTTCTTCGACCCGATCCAGCAGCTCTCGCAGCTCTACACGACCTACCAGGCGGGGATGGCGGCGCTCGACAAGATCTTCGACCTGCTCGACCAGGAGCCCGACCTGACCGACCGGCCGGGCGCCATCGAGCTGCCGCCGGTGCGCGGCGACATCCGCTTCGAGGACGTCTCGTTCTCCTACGGTGGCGACAAGCAGGCTCTCTCGGGTGTCTCGCTGAGCGTCCCGCCGGGGCAGACGATCGCGCTGGTCGGGGCCACCGGCGCAGGCAAGTCGACGCTGGCGAAGCTCGTCGCCCGTCTGCACGATCCGGATCGAGGCCGCGTCCTGGTAGACGGCCACGACCTGCGCGACGTCACGCAGCACTCGCTGCGCTCACAGCTCGGCGTGGTTCCACAGGAGGGGTACCTCTTCTCCGGGACTGTGCGCGAGAACATCGCCTTCGGCCGACCGGACGCCGGCGACGCGGAGGTGCTTGCCGCGGCTCGGGCGGTCGGGGCGCATGAGTTCATCGAGCAGCTCCCCGACGGCTACGACACCGAGGTCGGCGAGCGCGGGGGGCAGCTGTCATCCGGACAGCGCCAGCTCGTGGCCTTCGCGCGCGCGGCCGCGGCCGACCCCCGCATCCTCATCCTCGACGAGGCCACGTCGAACGTCGACGTGCGCACCGAGGCGCACATCGAGCACGGTCTGAGGCGGCTGCTCGCCGGCAGGACTGCGCTCGTGATCGCCCACAGGCTGTCAACCATCCGTGGCGCGGGCCGGATCCTCGTGCTGGAGGAGGGCCGCATAGTCGAGCAGGGGACCCACCAGGAGCTGCTCGAGTCGGGCGGGGCGTACGCGCGCCTGTATCGTGACTGGGCGGACCAGACCGCGGCCTAGTAGCCGTAGCCCCCGCTGCCGCTCTTTCCGCCGCCGCCCTTGTCCTCCGTGCCCGACTTCCCGCCCCCCGCGACGATCACCTGGCCGGCCATGCCGAGCTTCCGGTGGTCGTCGATCGGACAGTAGAACTCGTAGCTCCCGGGCTTCGACAGGTCGGCCCTGAGGGTGGCCGACGACCCGGGCGCGATCCTCGGCGTCCTCTGTTCGCCGCCCGGGCCCTCGATCTCGAGAGCGTGCGTGTTCTTGCCCTGGTTGCGGACCCTGAACACGACGACGTGCGCCTTCGCGACCTTGGGGTTCGCGGGGTTCAGCTTGTACTCGCTCTCGCGAATGGTCACGGCTGCCGCTCTGGCGCCCGAGCCCGCCTTCTTCCCCCCGGACTTGCTCTCGCTGTCACCGCTCCCACAGCCCGCCGTGGCCAGGGCCACGGCGAGGAACGAGAGGGCGAGCGCTGAGCGGGGAGAGGCGGCCTGGATCATGGCCCAAAGCTACAAGGCCCGAGCCGCAGCGACTATCCTCGGACGTCCTTCTTGGGGGGTCGTCTAATGGCAAGACGCCAGCCTCTGGAGCTGGTTATCGGGGTTCGAGTCCCTGCCCCCCAGTCACTCCGTAAGCCGGTCTACAGAGAGCTCAGATCGGTGCTGTCGTCGGCAATCGCGGCCGGATCGGGACGGGCGCCGCCCTTGATGAAGCGCCGCGCGTGCTCGAGGTCGTCCGAGCGGCCCACCGTTAGCGCCGCCGCGACGCGGCCCTCGTCCAGGTAGAAGGCCGTGAACTCCCCGTCGTCCATCGAGCCGCGCACCGCCGCCTCGCCCGAGCCCGGCCCGACGTACTCCATCGAGGCCCAGTCGGCCAGGTCGGAGAAGAAGTAGGGCACGACGTCGTGGTCCTGCTCGCGGCCGAGCATGTTCAGCGCCGCCGTCTTGCCCTGGTTGAAGGCCACGTCCCAGTGCTCGATCCGCAGCGGGCGGCCGTGGACGACGCTGTCGTACTCGCACATGTCGCCGGCGGCGTAGATGCCCGGCACCGAGCTCTCAAGCCGGCTCGAGCACTTCACCCCGCCCGACTCTCCGAGCTCGATCCCGGCTCGTTTCGCAAGCGTGGCGTCGGGGGCGACCCCGGCGCCGATCACGACGGCGCCGCAGTCGAGCTCCAGGCCAGCCTTGGTCACGACCTTGCCGACACGACCGCCAGAGCCCTCGAAGCGCTCCAGCTCCTGACCGCCGTGGACGTCGATGCCGTGCTCCTCGAGCACCGACTGGAAGAAGCGCCCCACCTCGGGACCGAACTGCCGCTCGAAGGTCACGTCCTCGAGCATCACTATCGAGCACTTCACTCCGAGCGAAGCGGTCAGGGAGGCGGCGACCTCACATCCGATGTAGCTGCCGCCCACCAGCACGACCCGGTCCGCCGCCTCGGCGTCGGCACGGATCGCCTCCGAGTTCCCGAAGGTGCGCAGGTAGTGGATGCCGTCCAGGTCGGAGCCGTCGACGGGCAGCCGGCGCACGTTCGCCCCAGTCGCCAGGAGCGCCTTCTCGAACCCGACCTCCTCCTTGTTCGACAGCGTCGCCACCCGCGCCTCGGGGTCGAGCGCCATCACGCTCGTGCGCGTCAGCAGCTCGATCCCCTGCTCCCCCCACCACTCGTCCGGCCGGAACAGGGCGTCGGACTTCTCCTCCTGGCGCTGCATGTAGCCCTTCGAGAGCGGCGGTCGGTTGTAGGGCGGGTCGGGCTCCCGTCCGACGAGCAGCACGCTGCCGTCGGCGCCCTCTTCACGCAGCCAGCGCGCGCAGTTCGCGGCCGCCAGCCCGCCGCCGACCAGCAGGTAGTCGACCGAGCGGCCCGTCACTAGGCGGGGGTCCCGGAACGGCTCGCGAAGCGCTCGGTCACGCGCTCCTCGAGGCCGACATCGAGCACCACGAGCACCTCGTCGCCCGCCTGAACGCTCGAGTCGCCCGTCGGCACGAAGCCGCCGCCGTCGCGCAGGATGGAGATCACGAGCGAACCCTCCGGGAGCCCGAGGTCGCGCACACGCTGGCCGTCAGCGGGCGACCCGCCGGCCACCTCGAGCTCGATGATCTCGAGCCGCTCCTGAGGCAGGTCGAGCAGGTGCACCAGGCCGTACTTGGGGACCTCGTGCTCGATCAGGCGCAGGATCAGGTCGGTCGCCGAGATCGCCGGCTTGATGCCGAGCAGCTCGAAGTGCTGCATGTTCCGTGGGTTGTTGCAGCGGGCCACGATGCGCTCCACGCCGTACTTCTCGCGCGCCACCTGCGAGATCAGGACGTTGTCCTCGTCGTCGCCGGTCACCGCGACCACGAGGTCGGCGCGCTCGATCCCGGCTCGCTCGAGCACCCAGAGCTCCGAGCCGTCGCCGTACTGGATCGAGTGCTCGAGCTCCTCCTCGACGGTCTGGAAGCGCTGGGAGTCGCGCTCTACGACGGTGACCTCGTTGCCCTTGTCGATCAGCTCGCGGGCCAGGTTCCAGCCCACCTTGCCGGCGCCCACGATCAGCACGTACATCAGGTGACCTCTACTTGGTCGCCGTGGCCGCGGGGGCGCGCGAGCGAGGACGCCGATCGAGCGAAGCTATCGCGCGTCATCCGGGGGTGCGGGGATCGAGGAGGGGTCACCTGACCTAGCCGGCAACTCCCTCGAAGCGGATGTGGCCCCGGACCGCGGCCTCCAGCAGCTCGATCGCGGTCTGGGTCGGACAGACGGTCTGAAGGCCCTGCTCGGCGTACCAGTTCGCGCGGGCCGGGTCGAGGACGCGCACGACCACCCGCTCGACCTCGAAGCGGCGCTTGGCGATCTGCGCGATCACGAGGTTGGTGTTGTCGCCGTCGGTCGAGGCCACGAAGGCGTCCGCCTGCTCGACCCCGGCGGCGAGCATGGCGTCGAGCTCGAGCGCGGTACCGACGGTGAAGCGGCCGCCCTGATCCTCCCACGACTCGGCCTGGCCCTTGTTGAGCAGGGCGATCGCCTCAGGATCCTCGTCGAGGACGGACACCTCGTGTCCCTCGGCGAGCATCTGCTTCGCGACCGCGGACCCGACCCGACCGCATCCCACGATCAGCACGAACATGTGACTTCACAATACACACGGATTCCGTGCGTCTCGCCGCTACGGAGCCACGCCCTCGCGGGTGCCCTCCTCGCCCTCCGGGGGTGCCGTGAGAATCACCTTGCAGGGGGCCTTCTCAACCACGTAGCGGGTCGTCTCCCCGACGAAGCGGTCGCGGGCGCGGCCGCGACCCCCGAGCAGCGCGCCGCCACGGATGCGGCTCGGCTCCTCCGCCGCGAGCACGATCGCCTCGACGCCGCGTCGCTTCGCCTCGGAAACGATCGCCTGGCCCGAGTTCCTCCCACGAACCATCGCGGTCGCCACCTCCACGCCCTCGTACTCCTCGCCCACCTCCTTGGCGCGCGCGAGCGCCTGTTTGGCCAGCTCGACGCGGTCGCTCGACACCCGGGCGTCGATCGGAAGCGCCATCGGGATCTGGAAGACGTACAGCGCCTCCAGCACCGCGCCTCCCTCGCCCTCGTCGGCCTGGTCGGCCGCCAGGCGCCCGGCGGTGCCCACGATGTCGTCGTCGAACCCCTCGCCGAAGACGGGCACGAGGATGCTGCCGTACTCCGCGTCCACGGCATCCTGGAGCGCCTCGTCCGGGATCCGGAAGCGGCGGGTGAGCGACTTGCCCTGGGACTTGCGGTAGACGACGTACAGGCCAGCCCCCGCAACCATCCACGCCGTCCCCGCGATCCGCGCCCCCTGGTGAAGCACGATCACGCTGACCCAACCGGCGGCGGACATCAGCGCGCCGAGGGCTGAAGGGAGCGGTATCGAGCCGCCTCCCACCCGCACCGAGAGCGGCACCCGGAACGCGGTCTGGCGCTGGGGCTCCCGGAAGCGCAGCACGATCACGGACAGATGCGCCAGCGTGAAGGCCAGCATGGCACCGAAAGCGAACAGCCCGGCGAGGAAGTCGACGTCGGCCGGAAGCGTCAGGAGCAGCGCGATTGCCGCCGCAAGGCACATCGCCACGTACGGGGTCGAGTGCCGCTCGTGCAGGCGCCCAAGCACGCTCGGCACCTGCCGGTTGGTGGCGAGCGAGTAGGTCAGCCGCGCCACGCCCAGCATCTGTCCGTTGGTCGCCTGGAACAGGACGAGGGCGCCCATCGCCCCGACCGCGTAGCGGAAGGCCTGCATCGTCCAGTGCGGGTGGAACGCCGACACGACGCCGATGACAGGCGCCTCGACGAAGCGATCGCCGAGCGCCGTGGCCGTCCCGTGCACGGGCGCGGCCATCAGCGCCACTATCGCCATGCCGCCGAAGAGGACGAACCCCGCGAGGGTCCCGAGGACCATCACCCGCCGAAGGCCGGTCCGATCGACGCGGATGTCCCCCGCCAGCCCCGATGCGGCCTCGATCCCGGTCGAGGCGATCGTGGCCACCACGATCGCGAACGCGAGGTCCTCCCAGGCCGGTGCCGAGCCCAGGTGGATCGAGTCCAGGATCGCGCCCGGATCCCAGAGCAGCGCCAGCCCGACTCCGATGATCGCGCTCGACAGCAGGAGATTGACGAGTGACAGCCGCAGCAGCCGTCGCAGCCGGGCCGGCGTCAGCCCGCGGACGTTGAACCACACCACCAGCGCGAGCACGGCCGCGGCGATGGCGATCTCCACGCCACCGTCCCCCGCGTGGCCCCAGAAGGCGTTCAGGTAGTGCGACACCGCGAAGGCGCCGAAGGCCATCACGATCAGGTAGTCGAGGATGATGGCCCAGCCCGCGATGAAGCTGACCAGCTCGTTGAACGCATAGCGGGCGAAGGTCGACGCGCCGCCGCGCTCGGGGTGCAGCGAGTTGCCCTCGACGTAGGTGAGCATCGTGAGCACGAAGAAGACCCCGGCCACGAAGAACGCCACGGGGGTCATGCCGAGCGCATCGTCGGCGACCACCCCGAGCACGAAGTAGATCGAGGAGCCGACCGCGCTGAGAGCTACGGCGAACAGCGCGGGCTCGCCGAGGCCGCGGGCGAAGCGGTCCTCGGCCTCAGTGCCGCGGCGTAACCGCGTCCGCATCCGGTCCGAGGCTGCGGCGCGAAGCTCTGCCGGAGGCTTGGCCTTCACCGTCCTCCGCCGCGCGCGAGCCAGAGGCGGCCGGCGCCCAGGCAGGCGAACAGCGCGCCGAGTACGACGCCGACCGCCGCCGGACCGCCGCCGCGCGCGAGCGCGGTGGCGACCATCGCCAGCCCGACGCCCACGAGCAGCGCGCTCAGGACGCGCGTCGAGAACAGATAGGTGCGCTGCACGCGCCTATCGTAGTCCCGCCTACCGCGGGGTCAGGCGGCCTGCCTCGTCTCCGGCGCTTCCCGCGAGGACTCGATGATGACCCGGCAGGGCCGCTCCGCGAGCACGTACTCGAGCGTGCGCCCGAAGAGCGACGAGCCGGTCCGCCGCGGCGGTAGCGACATCACGATCGCACGGGCTCGGATCTCCCGCGCCTCGTCGATTATCCGCCGCCCGGCCTGGCCGGCGCGCACCTTCTCCCAGTGGCCCGTCACCCGCCGCCCGCCGTGGACCCGGGCGGCGTCCAGGATCTCGTCGGCGCGTCCCTCCTGCTCGGGCATCACGGCGTCGATGGGCGAGTTGGTGGGGACCGAGATCAGCACCAGCACGTGGATCCCGCGCCTGCGCCGCGCGGCCAGCCGGCCCGCCGTGGCGATCGCCTCGGCGGACCAGTGCGTCTCGTCGAAGGCGACCAGGATCGACTCGTACTCAACCTCGTGCTCGACGGCGAGCTTGGGGAGCACGACCTTGTGGGTCTTCGTAAGCGACAGCCCCTGCCGCCGCCGGAAGACGACGTAGGTGGCGATCCCGAGCGCCAGCCAGACGCTGCCCGCCACAAGCGTCTCGAAGTTGAGCACGGTCACGACGATCCACGCGATCCCGGTGCCGGCACCGCCGAACAGAGCGAACAGCGGCAGCTCCCGGCCGCGCAGGCGAAGCGTCCCGGGGCCCCGCCACGGCCGCTCCGCATCGGGTTCCTTCATCCGGAGCGCGACCACCGCGGAGTGGGCGATGGTGAACGAGAGCATCGCGCCGAAGGCGTAAACCGTGCCCAGGAAGTCGGCCTTGCCGGGCAGGATCGTCAGGCAGGCGATGAGGCCGAAGATGGCGATCGCCACGTACGGGGTCCTGAACTTCGGATGCAGCACGCGCAGGCCCTCCGGCAGCTGGCGGTACTGACCCATCGAATAAGTCAGGCGCGAGACGCCGATCATGCCGGCGTTCGTCGCAAGGAACAGGATCGTGGCGGCGAGGATCCCGACGTAGATCTCGGCGCCGTGCTGGAGCGGGCCCAGATCGAGGTTCTTGACCACGCCGAGGATCGGGTCGTCGGCGAAGCCTCCGTCCTCCTTTCCGAGCGCGAGAAGGGTCTTCCCGTTGTGAACCGGCATGGCCGAGAGCGCGACCGATGGCAGCACCGCATAGATCGCGAATACCGCCACCACCACGCCCGACATCGCGCGGGGAATCGTCCTCCCGAAGTCGCGCGCCTCCTCCGCCATGTTCGAGATCGTCTCGATCCCTGTGTAGGCGACCATTCCCACCGGGATGGCGATCAGGAAGTCGCTCAGCGTGGGTGACGTCCCGAAGTCCACGTTGTTGACGAGCGTGCTCGGCGACAGCACCAGCACGACCCCCACCACGACCAGCACCACCTGCGTGCAGAAGTCGGCCACCGCCAGGAAGACGTTGAGCCGGGCGGACTCCTGCACGCCGACGATGTTCAGCACCGCCAGCAGCACCACGACCAGGATGCCGCCGACGATGTCGGCCGGCGAGCGACCCAGCGGCTCCCAGAACACCCCCAGGTAGTGGGGCACGAAGAACGCCGAGATGGCGACGGTGATGATGTAGTTGAGCATCTGGCCCCAGGCGGCGAAGAAGGACCAGAACTCGTTGAACGCGTGCCGGGCGAAGCTCGAGGAGCCGCCGGCCTCCGGGTACATCGTCGTGGCCTCGGTGTACGTCGCGGCCGTGCAAGCGAAGATCAGCCCCGCGATCACGAACACGACCGGCGTCATGCCGAGCGCGAAGATCGCCACCAGGCCGAGGGCGTAGTAGATCGACGAGCCGACGTTGCCGTACGCGGTGCTGAAGAGCGCGCCCGTCCCCAGCACCCGCTCGAGCCCGCGGCCCTTGGGCCTGTACTCCGCCATGCGGCGGGAAAGGTACTCCCCGACCTGGCCGGGATGGAACGGGCGGATCCGGGCGTCTACCAGTAAGAGGATGCCGCCGAGTCCGTCACACGAACCCTGGAGCGAACGCGAGCTGCGAGATGTCGCCGCCCTCGCCGACGGTTCGCTGCCAGACGGGCGGCGCGCCGAGGTGGAGGCGAGGATCGCGCGATCGGCTGCCCTGAGCGGCCAGCTCGAGCGCCAGCGGGCGGCGCTGCGCGCCGTCCGCGAGGCGGCCGGGCCCTCGCCCGACTCGCTGCGGGCGGCGGTCGCGGCCCGGCGGGCCAAGGCCCGGACGGGGCGGCGCGCCCCGCTGGCCGCGGCCGGGGCGGCCGCGGCCGCCGGCGCGGCGGTCGCCGTCGTGGTGCTGCTCGTGCCCGGCACGTCCGAAGCGCCGAGCGTCGCGCAGGCCGCCCGCCTTGCCTCCCGCGGAGCGGAGGCCCCGGCGCCGCCGCGCTACGACGGCGAGCCGGCGCTGCTGGCGGCCCAGGTCGAGGGGGTCCGCTTCCCACGCTGGCAGCAGCGCTTCGACTGGCGAGCTGCCGGCATCCGCCGCGACCGGCTCGGAGGCCGCCGCGCCACCACGGTCTTCTACCGCGCTCGCGGCCGGGTGCTCGCCTACACGATCGTTGGAGGCGAGCCGCTGCCGGACTCCGGCGGGCGCTCTTTCGTGAAGGCGCGCACGCGCTTCAGCCTGACCCGCACGGGGACGACGCGGGTCGTGAGCTGGCGGCGCAAGGGCCACACCTGTGTCGTGTCCGCCTCGGGGGTGCGGGCCACGGAGCTGCTGGCGCTGGCGTCGTGGCGGGCCGGTGGCCGGCTCGAGTACTGACGCCGCCTAGCCGCCCAGGCTGTCGGCCACCTGGGCCCGCGCACGGGCCAGGCGGCTCGTGAGGGTGCCCTCCCGCACGCGCAGGGCCCCGGCGGCCTCGCGGTACGAGAGCCCGGCCACATCGACGGCCACGAGCGCGTCGCGGAAGTCCGGCGGCAGCGCGGCGATGGCCCCGTAGACGCGTCGCTGCTCGAACGCCTCCTCCGGCCCGGCGGCGCCGCCCCGATCGAGCTCCTCCTCGAGCGGCACGTGGACGCTGCGCGCCCGCAGGCTCCGGCGCCCCGCCAGGAAGGTGTTGCGGAGCGCACGCAGCAGATATGCGACGTCCTCCTCGCGGCGCAGGAGCCGCGGGCGGGCCAGCACGCGCGCGTAGGTGTCCTGGACCAGGTCCTCGGCGTCCTCCCGCGACCCGCATAGCGCCCACGCCGCCCGGTACAGGCGATCCAGGTGGTCGCCGAGCCGGCCCGGGTCGAGCTGGTGCGGGAAGGAATCGGGCTGTGGCTGCATCAGGCTTTAAGAGAACCTGGAAGACAACACGGCTTGCGACCCAAAGGAGACAGGATGCGAAGCGGACCCACGCGGCTTGTGACGCCGGTTGCCGCAGTCGCAGCACTCGCGCTCGCGGCGGCGGGCTGCGGCGGAGGCAACGACAACAAGAGCAGCAGCTCGAATTCCAGCTCCCCCAAGACGACGGCGAGCACGCCGGCGACAGGGGGAGGCGGCGCCAGCGCGGGCCTGACCGAGAACGCCACCGACTTCAAGTTCAGCCAGCCCAAGGCGAGCGTCAAGAGCGGCACTGTGACAGTCACGCTCGACAACAAGGGGCAGACGGCCCACGCGATCGTGGTCGAGGGCAAGGGCGGAGAGCACAAGAGCAGCACGATCGGCCCCGGCCAGACGACGACGCTGAAGGCCAAGCTCGCGCCCGGCAAGTACCGGTTCTACTGCCCGGTGGACGGCCACCAGAAGCTCGGCATGAAGGGCCAGCTCACCGTCAAGTGACCTCGGGGCCGCCCGGCGTGCCCAGGGACGGGCACGCCGGGCCGGCCGGGCCTGGCACGCGGTCGGGGCCCCGGCCTATACGAGGAACGGGATGATCAGCAGGGCCACGATGTTGGCCACCTTGATCATCGGGTTGATCGCCGGCCCGGCGGTGTCCTTGTAGGGATCCCCGACGGTGTCCCCGGTCACCGATGCCGCGTGCGCCTCGGAGCCCTTACCCCCGAACTCGCCGTCCTCGATCAGCTTCTTGGCGTTGTCCCAGGCGCCGCCGCCCGAGGTCATCGAGACCGCGGTGAAGAAGCCCACCACGATCACCCCGATCAAGAGCCCGCCGAGCGCCTGGTAGGACAGCACGCCGACGACCAGCGTCACCACGATCGGGATCAGCGCCGGAAGGATCATCTCCCGCTGGGCGGCGGCCGTCACGATCGACACGGCCCGGGCGTAGTCGGGCTTCTCGGTGCGGTCCATGATCCCCGGCTTCTCGCGGAACTGTCGCCGGACCTCCTCGACCACCCCGCCGCCGGCGCGCCCTACGGACTCGATCGCGAGCGCCGCGAACAGGTAGACCATCATGCCGCCGACCAGCAGGCCGACCAGGACGGCGGGATCCGAGATCGAGAAGCCCTTCAACACCTCGTGGTCCTTGACGGCCTCCGCCCGCAGCTCCTCGATGAAGGCCGCGAACAGGACCAGTGCGGCCAGCACGGCCGAGCCGATCGCGTATCCCTTGGTCACGGCCTTGGTGGTATTGCCGACCGCGTCGAGCGGGTCGGTGACGTCGCGCACCTCCTGGGGCAGGTCGGCCATCTCGGCGATCCCGCCCGCGTTGTCGGTGATCGGGCCGAAGGCGTCGAGGGCCACGATCAGCCCGGTCAGCGATAGCTGCGCCATCACGGCCACGCCGATCCCGTAGATCCCGCCCAGGGCGTTGGCGCCAAGGATGCCGAGCGCGATCACGATCGCGGGCGCAGCCGTGGACTGGAGCCCCTGCGAGAGCCCCTGGATGATGTTGGTCGCGTGTCCGGTCTGCGAGGCGCGTGCGGTCGTGCGCACCGGGCGGAAGCGGGTCGAGGTGTAGTAGTCGGTGATCACGAACAGGCCCGCCGTGACGCCGATCCCGATCAGCGTGCAGAGCCAGAACTCGATGCCGCTGGGGATGCCGCCGCTCGCCTGCAGCAGATGAGACGCCCCGGGCTTGTAGGCCAGGTCGTCCATCAGCCAGAGGGTGATGGGCAGGAACGCCAGGGCGGCCAGCCCTCCCGAGACGATCAGCCCCTGGTAGAGCGCGCGCTCCACGTTGCCGCTGCGCGAGCGGACCGCGAACGTGCCCACGATCGAGGCGAGCAGCGAGACACCGCCGATCACGAGCGGGTACACCGCCACGGCGCCGATGTCGTTGAAGGTCAGGACGCCGAGCAGCATCACCGCCACTGCCGTCACGGCGTAGGTCTCGAACAGGTCGGCCGCCATCCCGGCGCAATCTCCGACGTTGTCGCCGACGTTGTCGGCGATCACCGCCGGGTTCCGCGGGTCGTCCTCCGGGATGCCGGCCTCGATCTTGCCGACCAGGTCCGCTCCCACGTCGGCGGCCTTCGTGAAGATTCCGCCCCCGAGTCGCGCGAAGACGGAAATGAGCGAGCCGCCGAAGCCGAGCCCGATGAGCGCGTCGATGGCGTCCTTCTCCTCCGTCCCGGTCGCGATCAGGAGCCCGTAGTAGCCGGCCACCCCGAGCAGGGCGAGCCCGGCCACGAGCAGCCCGGTGACCGCGCCTCCCTTGAAGGCGACGTCCAGCGCGGCGGACACGCCGCTGCGCGCGGTCTCCGCGACGCGCGCGTTGGCTCGCACCGAGACGTTCATGCCGATGAAGCCGGCCGCGGCGGAGAAGCTGCCGCCGATCAGGAAGCCGATCGCGGTTTTCACGTCGAGCGCGACCGCGATCACGATCGCCAGCACCACGGCCACGGCGCCAATGATCTGGTACTGGCGCGTCAGGTAGGCCCAGGCGCCCTCCTGTACGGCGCCGGAGATGGCCTGCATCTCCTCGCTGCCGGGCGACTTGGCCAGCAGCCAGCGGGTGGTGAGCACGCCGTAGGCGACGGCGCCACCCGAGCACACGAGCGCGACGATCACGCCCCAGTCGGTCAGGAAATCGGTCAAGGGGAATCCTCCGTCAGTCTCAGTCGGCGGGCGGGGACCTACTGATGGACGATCGCGCTGCGGAGCGCGTTCGCACAGAGGTCATCCGGCTGAGGGCCGATCTTCGGCACCGCCCGGAACAGAAGCGCGCGCAGTCTATCGAGGTTCCGGCGGAAGACCTCGAACGCCGTCTCCGCCGAGACCGGCCCCACCTCGGGCATCCCCTCCAGCCCCACGTCGTAGTCGGTGACGAGCATGACGCTCGCGTAGCAGAGCTCGAGCTCGCGGGCGAGCCAAGCCTCTGGATACTGGGTCATGTTCACCAGGTCCCAGCCGGCCTGCGAGAACCAGCGCGATTCGGCCCTGGTCGAGAAGCGGGGACCCTGGACGACCACGACGGTCCCGCCTTCGACGACCTCGATCCCCTCCTCCCGGGCGGCCCGGGCCAGCGTGCGGGAGAGGTCTGAGCAGTACGGGTCGGCCGCCGAGACGTGCGTCGTCTGTGGTCCGTCGTAGAAGCTGTCCTCACGCCCGCGGGTGCGGTCGACGAACTGGTCGCAGATCACGAAGGTCCCCGGCTCGAGCTCTGGTTTGAGCGAGCCGCAGGCCGAGGGCCCGACGATCCGGCGCACTCCGAGCTCCCGCATCGCCCAGACGTTCGCCCGGTAGTTGATCCGGTGGGGAGGCAGGTCGTGACCGTCCCCGTGACGCGGCATGAAGGCGACCCGCGCCCCGTCGATCTCGCCGAGCCGGACGTGCGCGGAGGGCGGGCCGTAGGGAGTGTCGAGCGCGACCTCCTCGACCTCGTCGAGGAAGCGGTAGAAGCCGGAGCCGCCGAATACTCCGACTACGTCCCCGGCGGGGTCCATAGCTTCGAGCGCGCCTTCTCCCGCTCGGCCTGGTCTTCGCTCGCCGCCGGCGCGTCCTCGGCCGGGGCCGCCGGGGAGGGCTGCTGGGCCTCCTGCGCGTAGATCATCTGGAGCTGCGAGAGGGCGTCGCGGACCGGCGCCACCTGGTCCTGCGGGCAGAGCGGCAGCAGCGCGCGCACCGCCTCGATCCCCGTGCGCGCCTGCTCCAGGTCCTTTTCCTCCTCGACCGTCAGCCGGCGGCCGGCGAGGTTGACCAGGGTGACGACCGTCTGGAGCAGCACGTCCTCTACCCGGAGCTTCTTCAGCTGCTCCTCGATCTGCCGTCGGAACTCCTCCTCCTGAACGGCGTCCGGGCCCTGTCCCGCATCGGCGGGACCCGCGCCCTCTTCGCTCGTCATGTCCTGACCTCCTCGGCTGCGTAGGTACGTTGCGTCTCGGCCACGTCGGCGGCGAAGACCTCCCGGATGGACGCGCCATCGGCCAGCGCCCGTCGCTGTCGCTGCGCGCCGTTCTCGGCGGGCAGAGCTGGGTCGAGGCCCAGCGCGGCGCGCGCCGGGGCGCTCCAGGCCAGAAGGCGGTCCGGCACGGCCGCCGCCGGGAACTCCTCGCCGCGCTCCAGGTCGATCATCCTGCCGTCCAGCCCGTACCGGATCGCCCGCCAGACGTTCTCCTCGATCAAGCGGTTGGGCGGCGGCTCGTGCGGAACGCCGTCGTCGTAGTCGAGCGCCGCTTGGGCCACGCAGGCGGTGAGGAGACACGCCAGCGCCGAGGACTCGTCCCCACGCGACTGGGCGTCGCAGATCCGCACCTCGATCGTGCCGAAGGAGTGGTGAGGGCGCACGCTCCACCACAGCTGCGTGCTCTCCACGACGGAGGCCGTGTGCACGAGCAGCTCGATGTAGCGGGCGTATGCGTCGAAGGAGCAGTACGCGTCCGGCACCCCACAGCGCGGGAAGCTTCTCGTGAAGATCTGCGAGCGCGCGGAGTGCAGGCCCGAGTCGCGGCCGTCCAGGAACGGCGAGTTGGCGGAGACGGCCAGCACCTGGGGCATGACGGGGCGCAGCCGGTCGCAGACGGCGATCGCCCGCTCGGCCCCGCGTACCCCCACGTGCACGTGCAGGCTGAAGGCATTGTTCCGCCAGGCCACGTACTTGAGGCCCTCCTCCACGCGCCGGTAATGCTCGGTGTCGATCACGCGCTGCTCCTGCCAGGGGCTCCAGGGGTGGGTCCCGGACGCCCCGAGCAGCACGCCGTGCTCGCCGGCCAGGCGGAGCAGTCGCACCCGGGCCTCGCGCTGCCGCGCGCTCGCGTCGGCGAAGCTCTCGCCCTTCCCGGAGCGGATCTCGATCTCCGACTCGATCAGCTCGCCCGCGATCGACTCGGACAGCACCTCGTCCTGCTCCGCGGCGGAGCGAAGCTCCTCGAAGCGATGATCGAGCGACAGGTCCTCGGGGTCGAGGATGCCGAACTCCTCCTCGATCCCAACCGTGAAGTCCTGCGAGGCCTCGAAGACCTCCCGGACACGCGTCATGTCGAGCATCAGGTCAGGTAGAAGTAGAGCGCGTAGAGCAGGTCCACGGCGGGGCTCGAGGTGTGGACGGTCACCTCGGGCGGGACCTGAAGCAGCGACTCGGAGTAGTTGAAGATGATCTTGACGCCGGCCGCGACCAGGTCGTCGGCAACCTGCTGCGCCGCCTCCTTCGGCACCGCCAGCACGCCGACCACCACGTCCTCCTCGTCGATCACCTGCCTCAGGTCGTCGTAGGGGCGGACGACGAGCGAGTCGCCGATCTGCCTGCCGAGCTTCTTCTGATCGGTGTCGAAGATGGCGACGACCCGAAAGCCGTGGTCGCCGAAGATGTCCGACCCGGCGATCGCCTGTCCCAGCTTGCCCGCTCCGAACAGGGCGATGTTGTGCTTGCCGGTGGTGCGCAGGATCTTGCGGATCTGCGAGACCAGCGAGTCGACGTTGTAGCCCACGCCGCGCTTGCCGAACTTGCCGAAGCCCGACAGGTCGCGGCGGATCTGGGTCGAGTTGACGTGGGTGTAATCCGCCAGCTCCTGCGAGGAGATGGTCTCCTTCCCCATCTTCTTCGCTTGGGTCAGGACCTGGAGATAGCGCGAGAGGCGGGCCGCCACGCCGAGCGACAGACGCTCGCCGGGGCGCATGTCCTCGAGCCCGACGCCGCCCGCAGGCTCGTGGAAGCTCACGAGGTCACTCTATCGAGCCGATCTCGCAACTCCTGGGGGTCGACGCGGTACTGGAAGAGCTCCTCGCCGTCGAGCGCCAGGACCGGGATCCGCTCTCCGTAGCCACGCTGCAGCACGGGGTCGAGCGAGACATCGACCTCCTCGAGCTCGAAGGGACGCTCCGCTCGCAGCGCCTGCACGACGGCTCGCGCCTCATCGCAGAGGTGACAACCCGGCTTGCCGTACAGCGTGATGCGAGTCACCCCTGGATTGTGGCCCACGGCGCTAAGGTCCGTCGCCCTGCCGACCAGGGCAGGGGAGCTCATGAACACACCTCCGGTCCGGTACGCGAACAGCGGCGACGCGAGCATCGCCTACCAGGTCCTGGGCGAGGGCCCCGTGGACCTGGTCGCAGTCGGAGGCCCGGCCTCCCACCTGGACATCGAGTGGGAGAACCCCACGGCGGCGCGCGTCTATCGCCGGCTCGCCTCCTTCACGCGGCTGATCCGGTTCGATCGCCGCGGCACCGGCCTGTCCGATCCCGTGGAGCGCCCCCTGACCCTCGAGCAGCAGATGGAGGACCTGCTGGCCGTCATGGAAGCCGTCGGCTCGGAGCGAACGGCCATCTCCGCAGGCACGGACACGGGCCTCGGGGCGATGTTCGCGGCGACCCATCCGGACAGGGTCACGAGCCTCATGCTCTACGGCGTCGTGCCGAGGGCATCCGACATGATCAGCCAGGAGCGGGCGGCGGTGTTCCTCGAGGCGCTCGAGAACTACGGCCAGGGCAGCTTCATGAAGCTGTACGCGCCGAGCCGCGTCGGCGACCCTGTCTTCGAGGACTGGTGGGCTCGCTTCGAGCGGGCTGCCGCCAGCCCGAGCACGGCACGCAAGCTGCTGCAGCTGAACCTGCAGATGGACATCAGCGACGTCCTGCCCACCATCCGGGTGCCCACGCTGGTCACTCACCGGGAGGGCGACGCGCTCGTGCCCATCGAGGCGGGACGCGAGCTCGCCAGCCGCATCCCCAACGCCCGCTTCGCCGTGGTCCCGGGGGTCGACAACTACGCCTGGTGCGGGGACTGGGAGCGCGAGGTCGAGCCGATCCTGGACCTGACCGAGGAGTTCCTGACCGGCTCCCGTCGCCAGCGCGAGCCGGACCGGGTGCTGGCCACGGTCCTCTTCACCGACATCGTCGGCTCCACCAAGCACGCCGCGCGGCTGGGCGACAGCGACTGGCGAGAGCTGCTCGGCCGCCACGACGAGACCGTCCGCGACCAGCTGACTCGCTGGCGCGGCCGGGAGGTGAAGAGCGTGGGCGACGGCTTCCTGGCCACCTTCGACGGCCCGGCCCGCGCCGTCCGCTGCGCGGACGCGATAGTCGAGGCGATCGAGCCGCTCGGCATAGAGGTCCGGGCGGGGCTCCACACCGGCGAGTGCGAGCGGATGGGCGACGACGTGGGCGGCATCGCCGTGCACATCGGCGCGCGCGTGGCCGCGCTGGCGGACGGGGGTCAGGTGCTCGTGTCGAGCACGGTCAAGGACCTGGTGGTCGGGTCCGGCCTGGAGTTCGCCGACCGCGGCCCGCAGGAGCTCAAGGGCGTGCCCGGCGAGTGGCGGCTGTTCTGCCTCGAGTCGAGCCGGGCGGCTCAGTCCAGCCGGGCGCTCGCGTCCAGCGTCAGGTAGTCCGGGTACGCCAGCGGCCGGAGGAAGCGCGCCGCTCCGGCGATCATCGCCGCGTTGTCGGTGCAGAGCTCGACCGGCGGCACCCACAGCGGGACGGAGAGCTCGCCGCAGAGCTCCTCCATCCGCGACCGCAGCTCGGAGTTCGCGGCCACGCCGCCGCCGATCGCCATCCGGCGCGCGCCGTCGCGCTCCAGCGCCGCCCGTGCCCGGCCGGCCAGCGCGTCGACGATCGCCCGTTGGTACGAGGCGGCCAGGTCGGCCTTGCGGCGGTCCGCCTCCCGCTCGCCGAGGTCGCGCAGCGTGTAGAGCAGCGCGGTCTTGACGCCGCTGAAGCTGAAGTCGAGCTCGCCCGGGGCGGCGCGGGGGAACTCGAACGCCCCGGCGTCCCCCTCCCGCGCCAGCCTGTCCACGGCGGGGCCGCCCGGGTAGCCGAGCCCGAGCAGGCGCGCCCCCTTGTCGAAGGCCTCCCCGGCGGCGTCGTCGAGCGTCTGGCCGAGCACCTCATACGAGGAGGGCTCGTCCACACGCGCAAGGAACGTGTGGCCGCCGCTCGCGACCAGGCAGAGGTAGGGCGGCTCGATCGGCTCCTCCCCCAGGGTGCTCGCCACCACGTGTCCGTGCAGGTGGTCGACCGGGGCCAGCGGCAGCTCGCGCGCCGCGGCCAGCGCCTTCGCGGAGGACACACCGACCAGCAGCGCGCCGATCAGGCCGGGGCCACGGGTGACCGCCACGGTGTCCACCGCGTCCAGGTCGGAGCCGGCCCGCTCGAGCGCATCGGCGGTCACCGCGTCCACGAGCTCCAGGTGCCGGCGAGACGCGACCTCGGGCACCACCCCGCCATAGCGCTCGTGCAGCAGGCCCTGCGAGGCCACCACGCTGGAGCGGATCTCGCCCGAGTCGGAGACGACCGCGGCGCAGGTGTCGTCGCAGCTCGTCTCGATGCCCAGGATCACGCGCTGGCCGCGCGGTCGCGGGCTGTCCGCCACATGATCAGGGCGTCCTCGCGGTTGTCGTGGTAGTAGCCACGACGCCGGCCCGCGGCGCGGAAGCCGAAGTTCTCGTAGAGCTTGATGGCGGGGTCGTTGGACGTGCGCACCTCGAGCGTGAACTGCTCGCTCGGGCCGTCCGCCAGCTCGAACAGCCGATCGATCAGCGTGCTTGCGATCCCCCGGCGCCGCAGCTCCGGCTCCACCGCGACGTTCATCAGGTGCCAGACGGTGTCGTAACGCGAGCAGACGAGGTATCCGATCAGTCGTCCCTCGTGGAGCGCGGCCAGGCAGATCCCGGTCGGCTTGGACAGCTCGAGCACGAACATCGCGAGCGACCACGGCGTCGGGAAGGCCCGGCGCTCGATGGCGATCACCTGTGGGAGGTCCGCGTAGTTGAGGCGCGTGATCTCGAGGTCGTTCATGGGCTCGGGGTGGCGTCGGGCAATCGAAGGTACTCGGGGAGGACGGCGTCGGGCGGGACGGGGCGAGCCGAGCCGGCGAGCCGGCAGAGGTTCAGCGCGCGGACCAGATGGGCGGGTGACCCATCCGGCTCCACCCGGATACCGGCCGCCTCGAGCACGCTTCGAGATCGTATCGACCCGTCTCCAGCCGCCAGGACGGTTGTCCGCTCGTCCTCGAGGCGCTCCAGGAGCTGCTCGGGCGAGGCAGTGAACGGCGCCCAGCGCTCGTTTTCCCCCTCGTAGGACGCCGCGAACAGCTCGCCGCGCTTCGCGTCGATCAGGGGGAGCCGCACCGGCGCATCGATGCCCGCCGCCAACGTCCGAAGCGACGAGACGGGGCGCAGCTCGAGCCCGCTCGCGCGCGCCAGCGCCCGTGCGGTGGACACGCCGATCCGCAGTCCCGTGAAGCTCCCCGGCCCCACTCCCACCGCGATCGCGTCGAGCTCCGGCCAGCGTAAGCCGGAGCGCTCGAGCACAGTCGCGATCGCCGGCATCAGCTCCCGCGCGTGCGCGGGAGGCTCGAGGAGCCGAGCGGGGTCCGCGCCGGACTCGAACGCCTCCCCGTCCGAGCGCAGGACGGACGCCGACGCCAGGGCCGTCGACGTGTCGAAGCCGAGCACGTTCACTCGATCACGATCCGCCGACGGTCGCCGCCCAGATGCTCGAGCCGGACGCCGGCGCGCACGCGGGCGAGGGCGGGGGCCCCAATCGCCGGCCATTCGACGAAGCCGACCCGCTCAGGGGTCAGGTAGTCGTCGAGGAGCGCCGGGTCCTCGCCGGCCAGCGTGGGCAGGCGGTACAGGTCCAGGTGGGCGACCTCGACCCGGCCCCGATGCAGCTGTCCGATCGTGAAGGTCGGGCTTGTCACGGGCCCGGTCACCCCAAGCGCCCGGCAGGCGCCGCGGATGAAGGTGGTCTTGCCGCTCCCGAGCTCGCCGCTCACGAGCACAACGTCTCCCGGAGCCAGGCCGGCCGCGAGCCTGGCTCCGGCCGCCTCGGTGTCCTGCGAAGAGGAGGACTCGACCTGCACGGCCGCATTGTGATCGGCCGCCGCTACGGGTGGGTCTTCAGAGGCAGAGTGGGCTGTTCACGAGCCGCCAGCCCGCGCTCGTGATCGTGCTCACCTTCGTGCCCCAGCCGATCGGCGAGGGCTCGAGGCCCGTGACGGAGAGCCCGTGGGTGAGGTTCGAGACGGCCGGGAGCTGCCCGGTCCTCACGGGACTGCCTGAGTCGCCGCCGTACAGATAGCCGGCCCACACGATGCTCGTGGAGTTCCACGTCCAGGCCGAGCTGCCGACTCCGCTCACCTTGATGAGCGGCGGGCCGCCCGGGAGCTCGAAGCCCATGCCAGCCCGCGGCGTCCCCCCGGTGCCGCCGACGACGCCGTGACCGTAGTGCGCCACCGGCTGCGGATCGCCTCCGGAGTAGATGCCGCAGGGGCCGCCGATGGCGCCGATCGTCGGGAAGGCCCAGTCGCGCCGCGAAGTGGGCACCTGGACCAGTCCGTAGTCCTTGCCGATGCCGCCGTCGCGCCTGAGCAGCACCTTGCCGAGCTGTACGAGCACCGGGTCGCCGCCGGTCGGGGCCACGGTCAGGAGAACCACGGGCTGCCCCGCCTCCAGGCAGTGCCCGGCGGTGCCGATCGCCAGGACGCCGCTCTTCTGGAACAGGTAGTTCATCGTGCAGATGAACGGTGAGATCATCATCGACCCGGGACGAATCCCGACCTCGCCCGGGAGCGGCGCGTCCACCGGTGCGGCCGCCACGCCGTTCTGGCGCACCTTCCTGGCGAGCGCGGGCGTGTACCACGACGGGGTCTCCCTCTTCAGCTCCACGACGTGTCCGGAGCCGTTCTCCAGCGCAGCGAGAGCGCGATCGACCTCGGTCTTCGACGGGACGCCGCTCGCGCCGGGGCCCGCCTGCGCCGCTCCTGCGAAGAGGAGCGTGGCGACCATTGCCGCCAACCACGTGCCCACGAGCCTTCCTATGCTCATTCGCCCTGCCTCGACTCCCCCGTCCGTCGCCGGGATCCTACCCCTTCCGGCTCCCGCTTGAACCGCCGCTCAGCCGAAGAGGTCGAGCTGCGGAGCGGCGACGGGGGCCGGAGGCGCCGGCGGCCCGCCGGGCTGCTCGGGCGGCGGCTCCGCGAGGAGCTCCGGCAGCCCGGCGAAGTCCTGCCGTAGCGCCTCGTGCGTGGCGGGCGTCCTGAGCGCCGCTGCCGGATGGAGCAGCGGGTAGAGACGCACCCGGCGGCCCCCGAGCTCGTGCAGCTGCGGCCGGCCCCGCACGCTCATGATCCCGCGGTTGCTGCGCGTCAGCAGCTTGGTGGCGAAGTTCCCGAGCGTGCACACGACGCGCGGCTGGATCAGCTCGATCTGCCGGTAGAGGTAGGGCTTGCAGCTCTCGATCTCCTCGGGCAGCGGGTCGCGGTTCCCGGGCGGCCTGCACTTCAGGGTGTTCGTGATGAACACGTCCCTGCGCTCGAGCCCGACCTCGCGCAGCAGCTCGTCCAGCAGCTTGCCGGCCCGGCCGACGAACGGCAGCCCCTGCTCGTCCTCGAAGCGCCCCGGCGCCTCGCCGACGAACATCAGCTCGGCGTCCGCGTTGCCGGCTCCGAACACGAGGTTCGTGCGGCTGCCGGCGAGCGGACAGTCGTGGCAGTCGCGCATCTCCTTGTAGAGGCCCACGAGCTGCTCCCGACGCTCCACGGCGGTGCGCGAGTCCACGTCCGCAGCTTAGGTCCGGGGAACGACGGCAGCGCTCCCCGAGACAGCGGGTTTCCCGGAGCGAGCGGTATCATTCGAGCCGCGGCCGCTACCCCAGCGGAGTGGACCGCGGGCCGCCGGCGCCGTCGCCGCGGCAGATCATCCAGATGACGCCCGACACCGAGAGCAACGCGGGCCCGGCACGCATCGGCGTGGTGGGTCCAGGCAGGCTCGGGACGGCCATGGCCGCCGCTCTTCGCCAGGCCGGCTACCAGGTCGACGGTCCGGCCGGACGCGGCGAGCAGCCGTCCGGCGAGGCGATCCTGCTCTGCGTGCCCGACGCTGAGATCGAGAGCGCGGCCACAGCCATAGCCGGCGCCGCGCAGTTCGTGGGCCACACGAGCGGCGCGACGCCCCTGTCCGCCCTGCGGCCCGCCCAGGAAGCGGGCGCCGCCGCGTTCGGCCTGCATCCGCTTCAGACCTTCCCGGAGGCGCCCGAGGACGCCGCCGCCCTCTTCAAAGGAGCCGGCTGCGCAATCGCGGGAGCCAGCCAGGAGGCAGTCGCTACCGCTCGGACGCTTGCGGAGAGCCTCGGCATGAGCCCGTTCGAGCTGGACGACGCCGACCGCCCCGCCTACCACGCCGCGGCGTCGATGGCCTCGAACTTCCTGGTCACCCTGGAGGCCGCGGCCGAGCGCCTGGCGGAGGGAGCTGGGCTCGAGCCGTCGCGCTCCCGCAGGCTGCTCGCGCCGCTGGTCCGGCGCACTGTCGAGAACTGGGCCGCGACCGGCCCGGAGGCGGCTCTAACCGGACCCGTGGCCCGCGGCGACGTGGCGACGGTGGAGGCCCAGCGCGAGGCCGTGGCCGCCGAGGCGCCCGAGCTGCTCGCCCTGTTCGACGAGCTGGTCGAGCGCACACGGGCGCTCGCGAGGCCCGAGGTGACGGCGTGAGGACCGTCCGCACCGTGACCGAGCTCCGCGGCGCCCTGGAGCCGGAGCGGGGGTCGGCGCGCACGATCGGCCTCGTCCCCACCATGGGCGCGTTTCACGACGGCCATCTGTCGCTGATGCGCCGGGCGCGCGCGGACTGTGACGTGGTGGTCGTCTCCCTGTTCGTGAACCCCGCCCAGTTCGCGCCGGGCGAGGACCTGGAGGCCTATCCGCGCGACCCCGAGCGCGACTCCGCCCTGGCCGAGGCCGAGGGCGCCGACTATCTGTTCACCCCGGCCGCCGACGAGGTCTACCCGCCCGGCTTCGACACGCTCGTCCGCGTCGGCGGCCTGACCGACGTCCTCTGCGGCGAGGGCTCGCGGCGCGGGCCCGACCACTTCGACGGCGTCACCACCGTCGTCACGAAGCTGCTGAACATGGCGCAGCCGGACGTGGCCTACTTCGGCCAGAAGGACGCCCAGCAGGCCCTGGTCGTCCGCAAGCTCG
>JBHELQ010000055.1:0-1865 GCA_046262995.1 Thermoleophilaceae bacterium | reverse complement strand
CATCCGGCCGTCCGGCAGGTAGAAGTTGTCCTCC
Source organism: Thermoleophilaceae bacterium (assembly GCA_046262995.1). GTDB lineage: Bacteria > Actinomycetota > Thermoleophilia > Solirubrobacterales > Thermoleophilaceae > JBHELQ01. The sequence continues at coordinate 1,831 of JBHELQ010000055.1, read as the reverse complement.
AGCCCGACGCGCACGTTGCCGCCGAGCGCAGCCGCCGCCGCGACCAGCCGCCACTGGTCGCGGCTGATCCCGATCACCCCCCAGTTGTTGCGCGACTCCGGGCCGCCGGGGATCTGGCCGGCCATGTGCGCGAGGTTCTGCGGCGTCGGGCGGATGCCGCCGGTCACCCCCATCACGCAGGAGATCTGCAGCGGCTCCTCCAGCAGCCCCATGTCGATCAGCGGATCGAGGTTCGCGATGTGGCCCGAGTCGAAGCACTCGTGCTCCGGCCGGATCCCGAGCTCGCGCATCGCCGACAGCAGCTCGACGATGTCGTCGAAGGAGTTCTCGAACACCGTCTTGAAGACGAACTCCTTGCGCCGCGAGGAGTACTTCGCGTAGTTCATCGAGCCCATGTTCAGCGCCGCCACGTCCGGGCGGAGCTCGCGCAGGTACTCGATCCGCTTCTCGAGCGGCACGCCGATCGCGCCGGTCGAGTAGTTGACGACCACGTCGCCCACCTCGGCCAGGATCGCCTCGGTGATCGCACGGAAGTCCTCTACCTCGAAGGAGGGCGCGCCGTCCGGGCTGCGGGCGTGGATGTGGATCATCGAGCAGCCCTCCTCGACCGCCCGCCGCGCCTCCGCCGCGTACTCCTCGGGGGTGTAGGGGATGGCCGGGCACTGGTCGCGGTTCGCCACGACCCCGGAGATGGAGCAGGTGACGATCGCCGCGTCTTCGAAGCGGCTCATCGGCGCCTCAGCGGAGGCACGTCCTGGCCGCGCTCCGAGCACTCGATCAACGTGGCCAGGCGCTTCAGCCGGGTCTGCTCCCGCGTTGCGCTCATCACCCAATGGGCGGCCGCGCGGCGGTACCAAGGCGGCCGCGACTCGAAGTGCTCGCGGGCGCGCGCATTCGCGCGGAGCTGGCGGCTGTACTCGCCGGACAGCTCGGCAGGCTCCGGCTGCTCGTAGGAGTACATGCCCGTCTTCCGCTCGCTGCGCCGCTCGTAGGCACGCAGGCCCACCGGACGCACGCGGCCCTGGCGCTTGAGCGCCTCCATCTTCGCCACGTTCACCTTGCTCCAGGTGCTGCCGGGCTTCCGGGGCGTGAAGCGGATCGCGTAGCTCTCATCGCCCAGGCTCCGACGCACGCCGTCGATCCAGCCGAAGCAGAGCGCCTGGTCGACCGACTCGGACCAGGTCATGCTCGGCCGCCCGGTGGCGCGCTTGTGGAAGCCGACCCACAGCTCGGACTCGGACTCGTGGTTCTCCTCGAGCCAGTCGTGAAACTCCTCGGACGAGGCGAAGAACGTGGCGGAGGCCGCTGCCGCGGTCGTCATACGGGCATCACCCCATGCTTCTTCCACGGCCGCTGCACGCGCTTCGTCTCCGCCATCTGGAGCGCCCCGATCACGGTCGGGCGCGTCTCGCGCGGATCGATCACGTCGTCGATCAGCGCGTTGCCGGCGGCGATGTAGGGATCGATCGAGCGCCGGATCCCCTCGATCATGTCCGCGCGCGTGGCCTCCGGGTCGTCGGCGGCCTCGATCTGCTTGCGGAAGATGATGTTCACCGCGCCCTCCGGACCCATCACCGAAATCTCGGCGGAGGGCCAGGCGACGATCAGGTCCGGCTCATAGGCCTTGCCGCACATCACGTAGTAGCCGGCCCCGTAGGCCTTGCGCACGACCACCGTGATCTTCGGGACGGTCGCGCGTGAGACCGCGTAGAGCATCTTCGCGCCGTGGCGGATGATGCCCGCCTGCTCGACCTTGGTGCCAACCATGAAGCCCGGCACGTCCTGGAGGAACAGCAGCGGGATGTTGAAGGCGTCGCAGAGGTTGATGAAG
>JBHELQ010000054.1:0-9274 GCA_046262995.1 Thermoleophilaceae bacterium | reverse complement strand
GCCGCAGTAGCGGGAGCCCGGTAGCGAGGCGTTCGGGCAGCGCTTGCCGTTGGCGAGGATCGCCGCGCAGCGGCCGGACACCTCCTCCTCGTCGTAGCCCATCTCGGCCTCCTCCTCGGCGAACTCGGTCTCCGAGCGGATGTCGACGCGCCAGCCGGTGAGCCGCGCGGCCAGTCGCGCGTTCAGGCCGTCCTTGCCGATGGCCAGCGAGAGCTGGTCGTCCGGCACGATCACGGTGGCCTGCTTGGCGTCGTCGTCGACCAGCACCTCGCGCACGCGCGCGGGCGAGAGGGCCTTGGCCACGAACCGTGCCGGCTCCTCGTTGAAGGGGATGATGTCGATCTTCTCGCCGCGGAGCTCGGAGACGACCATGCGCACGCGCGAGCCGCGGGGACCGACGCAGGCGCCGACCGGGTCCACCCCGGAGGCGTGCGATACGACGGCGATCTTCGAGCGGTAGCCGGGCTCGCGGGCGACGTTCTGGATCTCCACGAGGCCGTCGGCGATCTCGGGCACCTCGAGCTCGAACAGCTTGCGGATCAGCTCGGGGTTGCGCCGCGAGACGACGATGCTCGGCCCCTTGGCCTGGTTCGAGACGTCGCTGATCACCGCCTTGACGCGCGAGCCGTGCTCGTAGCGCTCGCCGTGGACCTGCTCGGAGCGCGGCAGAAGCGCCTCGACACGCTCCCGCAGCTGCACGAGCGTGTAGCGCGAGTCGGACTGCTGGACGATGCCGGTGATCAGCTCGCCGATGCGATCCTGGTACTCGTCGTAGGTCATGTCCCGCTCGGCCTCGCGGATCCGCTGGAGGATCACCTGCTTGGCCGTCTGCGCCGCGATGCGGCCGAAGTCCTCGGGCGTGACGTCGTGCTCCTCGATCTGATCGCGGTGCTCCATCAGGCGCTCCTGAGGGATCTCCGGCGCCTCGGGCTCGCGCAGCTCGCCGGTCTCTGGATCGACCTCGGCTTCGCCCTGCTCCTCCTCGACCTCGTCGAGCAGCTCCTCCTCGAGGTCCGGCGGCAGCAGCAGCTCGAAGACGCGGAAGTCGCCGCTGTCGCGATCGACCTCGACGCGCGCGTACTTGGCCGACCCGGGCGTCTTCTTGTAGGCCGAGAGGAGCGCGTCCTCCAGGGCCTCCATCAGGCGGTCGGCGGAGATGCCCTTCTCGCGCTCGAGCACCCCGACGGCCTCGACTATCTCCTTAGACATCTGCTTCCTCCCCAATCCGCGTCGCCGCGGCGTCCTCCAGCAGGTTGCCCCGATTGATCTCGGAGTACGGGATGGTGACGACTCCGCCGTCCGCGGCAACCGTCACCTCCTCGCCCGACGCGCCGACGAGCTCGCCGGTGAAGCTCTTGTGCCCCTCCCTGGCCACGCGTGTTCGCACGCGCACGCGGCTGCCGAGAAAGCGGCGGTAGTGGTCGGGCTTCGTCAGCGGGCGCTCCGGACCGGGCGAGGAGACCTCGAGCCCGTAGTCCACGAGCAGGTCCCGCAGCCCGTGCGTCACTCGCTCGCAGAGGCCGAGGTCGACCCCGCCCGGACGGTCGATGACGAGCCGCAGGCGCTCGCTGGCGATGCGCTCGCAGGACAGGAGCTCCACCTCGGGCTCGACGCTCGCGAGGCGCGTCTCGATGTCTTCGCTGATGGTCTCGAGTGCTCTGTCCATTCGATCTCCGGTCCAAAAAAAGGTGGGCGCGAGCCCACCTCCCAGGCGCGGCCGCGACGACCGCATACGTCTGAAGGTTTCAGGGCGAGTATAGACCGCTCAAACCTCCACGAGGAGGGTCACGGGCCCCTCGTTTACCAGCGCCACGGACATGCGCGCGCCGAACGCTCCACCCTGCGCCTCGAGCCCCTCGCGCACCCGCTCGTAGAGGGGCTCGGCCTGCTCCGGAGGCGCCGCTTCCACGAAGCTCGGGCGGTTCCCCTTTCGGGCGTCGCCGTACAGCGTGAACTGGCTGACGCACAGCACCTGCCCGCCCACCTCGAGCACCGACAGGTTCATGCGGCCGGCGTCGTCCTCGAAGACCCGCAGCGCGCGCAGCTTGCGCACCATGCGGTCGGCCTCCTCGCCGCCGTCCGCGCGGCCGACCCCGAGCAGAACGAGCAGGCCGCGGCCGATGGAGGCCACCCGTTCGCCGTCCACCGTCACCGATGCCTCGGCGACTCGCTGGACCAGTGCACGCACGCCGGGCACCGTAACCTGGGCCGGTGGCGGCGGTCGACGAGGTCGAGGCCTACCTGCGGGCCCTTCCGGGCGAGTGCCGGCGCCTGGCGCACGCCGAGTGGGGACTGACCGTGCCGGCCGACTCGGCCGCCGGCGACCCGCTCGACGTCGGACTGAGCATCGCGGACGGGCTGCTGCGGGCGAAGGCGCCGGCGCTCGGGCCGGCGGAGGACCTCGACCCCTGGGTGCTCCTGTGGTGGAACCGCCAGACACGCCAGGTGCGCTTCGGCTGCACCCGCTCGCGGGAGATCTGGGTGCACGCCGACCTGCCGGTGGCGGCGGTCGACGAGCGCGGTCTGGATCGACTGCTCGGGCTGGTCGTCGAGGGGGCCGTCGCGGTGCGCGAGTACGCGCGGTCGGCCCGCTCGACCGGCTAGGCCGGCTGCAGGCTCTCGCGGAACTCGCGGTAGTCGTCCCGGTCGGGACGCATGTGGGCCGCCAGAGCCGCGTGACGTCGCGCCTCCGCCCGGCGACCCGAGTTGGCCAGCGAACGCCCGAGGCAGAAGTGCGCGTAGTCGTTCACGGGGTAGCGCTCGACCACCGCGGCGAACTCGCCCGCCGCCTGCTCGAAACGCGCCGAGCGGAAGTAGGCGCGGCCCAGGGCCTCCCGGATCGAGGTCTTGTCGGGCTCCAGCGCGCGTGCCTGCTCAAGCGGCACGGCGGCGGCCATGAAGTCGCCCTTCTCGAGCAGCTCGCTGCCGCGCATGAAGAGCTTGTAGACGCGCTCGCCCCGCTCCTCGGGTGTCTCGAAGCCGTCGCTCATCGCCGCTCCTCGAGGGTGGTGTTGGCGCCCGCCGGCGTCCGCAGCGCCTCCACCTCGTCGAGTACTGCGGCGGCAACCGCGCTCTTGGGCCCGCGCTCCACCGCGCGCTCGCCGCGCCCGCTGACGATCGTCACCTCGTTGTGCTCGACGTCGAAGCCGATGTCGTCCCGGGAGATGTCGTTCACGACCACCGCGTCGAGCCGCTTGCGCTTCAGCTTTTCGCGCGCCCGCCCGAGCGCGCCGGCGCCGTGCTCGGCGGCGAACCCGATCACGGTCTGGTCCTGGCGCCGGGCGTCGGCCAGGGCGCCGAGCACGTCGGTCGTCGGCTCCAGCTCGAGCGTCAGCCCATCGCGCCCGCTCTTCGAGATCTTCGCCTGCTCCGGATCGCGCGGCCGGAAGTCGGCCACGGCGGCGGCCATCAGGAGCACGTCCACCCGCTCGAACCCGTCGCGGACGGCCTGCTCGAGCTCCGCCGAGCTCTGAACGTGCACCGCCCGCACGCCGTCCGGCAGGGTCAGAGACACGTTCGCGGCCACGAGGGTCACGTCTGCCCCCCGTCGGGCGGCCTCCTCGGCAAGGGCCACGCCCATGCGCCCCGAGGAGCGGTTGCCCACGTAGCGGACCGAGTCGATCGGCTCGCGCGTGCCGCCGGCGGTCACCAGTACCCGCAGGCCGTCCAGGGAGCGAGGTACGAAGCCAAATGGCTCGGCCTTCAGCGCCAGCCCGAGCGCGTGCAGGATCTCGGTCGGCTCCGCCAGGCGCCCCACCCCCCACTCGCCCTTGGAGGCCAGCCGCCCGCGGCCAGGCTGCACGATCCGGGCGCCGCGCCTCCGAAGCGTCTCCAGGTTCTCGCGCGTGGCCGGGTGGCCGTACATGCGGTCGTTCATCGCGGGCGCCACCACGAGCGGCGCCGTGCAGGCCAGCGCGGCGCTCGTCAGGAGGTTGTCGGCGCTGCCGTGGGCCAGCTTCGCGAGCGTGTTGGCTGTGGCCGGCGCCACGCAGAGGACCTGGCAGCGGCGCACCAGCTCGAGATGCGAGATCGGATCGTGCGACGGCGCCGGCTCGCCCGGAAAGGCGCCGCGCGCGGGATCTGGCTCGAACTCGTCCACCAGGACCGGTGCGCCGGTGACGCCCTCGAATGTGGCGCGTCCGACGAAGTTCAGGCTGGTGGGGGTCTGGATGACGCGCACGGCGTGACCCTCGCCCGTGGCCAGGCGGACCAGCTCCACGGCCTTGTAGGCGGCTATCCCGCCGGAGACCCCGAGCAGGATGCGGGCCATGTCGCGGCTACCGGTAGCGGTACTTGATCTTGCCGGCCGAGATCTCGTCCAGCGCGATCTTGAGGTAGTTCTTCGAGCCCGTCTCCACCATCGGGGGCGGGTACTCGTCGAACGTGCCCTCGCCGAGGTTGTGGTAGTAGGCGTTGATCTGCCGCGCGCGCTTGGCGGCGACGAGCACGCACGCGTAGTGCGAGTCGACCCCTTCGAGCAGGTTGTCGAGCCGAGGCTTGATCACTGCGGGCACATGGTACCGGCAAGCTCCACGAGCTCGTCCCGGGCCCGCTCCAGGTCGTCGTTCACCACCACCCGCTCGAACTCCTCACGGGCTGCGAGCTCCTGCGGCGCCAGGGCCAGGCGCTCGCCGATCTGCTCGGGCGAATCCGACCCGCGCCGCTTGAGTCGCTCGCGGAGCTCCTCGAGCGAGGGCGGCGCGACGAAGACCTGATGTGCCTCCGGCAGCGTGCCGCGGACCTGACGGGCGCCCTGGAGGTCGATCTCCAGCACGATTCCCCGCGCCTCACGGTCGAGCTCCGAGCGCAGCGTGCCGTAGCGATTGCCCGCGTAGACGGCGTGCTCCACGAAGTCGCCGGCACGGACGCGCTCTTCGAACTGCTCCGGGGAGAGGAAGTGGTAATCGCGGCCGTCCACCTCGCCCTTCCTCGGCGGCCTGGTGGTGGCCGACACCGCCAGCTCCAGGCCCGGGATGCGCTCGAGCAGGCCACTGATCAGCGTTCCCTTCCCGACCCCCGAGGGACCGGTGATGACCAGGACTGGCGTGTCTATCGCCGCAGGTACGTGACCAGCTCGTTGCGCTGCCGCTCGGACAGGCCCCCGATCGTCTTGCTGGGGGAGATGCGGCAGTGCGTGAGGATCCTGTTCACCTTCACTCGCCCGTACTTGGGGACCGCCAACAGCAGGTCGAAAACCTTGGCGGTTTGCAGGTACTCCGGCGGATCGAGCAGCAGCTGATGGATCTTCGCGCGACCCCCCTTGAGGTCCTTCTTGAGGCGCGCGCGCCGGGTCCGGATCTCGTTCGCCCGCTTGAGCGCGTCCATGCGCTGGGTAAGCGAGCGCTCGGGAGCCAGACCCGCCGGATGTGGTTTGGCGGGCGACTGGGAGGCGGCCGGCATGGGCGGCGATGATACACACGGTTCTTACGGCGTCCAGGCTCCGGCGCGAAGAAATCCGCGAATTCATCTGGACCTCCACCTCAGCTTGATGCAGGTTGGGCCAGCTTGAGTGTTTTAGTCCGGTTTGCAGGACTTTTCGACGAGCCTGCGCGGAGCCTCCATCGTGACCGGGCCCGAAAGCCGCACGTTGCGGGAAAAGGAAGGGCGCCGACTCCCCGGTTCGGGTTAGCCCGGCTAGCCCAGGGGTTGCGCCGCGCCTGGAAGACGGGTGTCGAGCGACGCCAACTCGGTGGCGATGCGGCGACCCGCGGCCGGATCCCGGAAGCTCTCGGTGCCGACCGCCACGCACGACGCGCCGGCGGCGATGAAGTCGGCGGCATCGCGCCCGGAGGCGATGCCGCCCATGCCGATGACGGGCAGCGCGACCCTCTGGGCCACGGCCGCCACCTGCTCGAGCGCCACCGGCCGGACAGCAGGGCCGGAAAGCCCCCCGGTGCGGCCGCCGAGCCACGGCCCGCGCGTGCGCGGGTCGAGCGCCATGCCCTTGAGCGTGTTGATCAGGGACACCCCGTCCGCCCCGGCGGCCTCGGCGGCGGCGGCCACTTCGGCCGGCTGCGGCGCGCTGGGCGTCAGCTTCACGATCAGCGGCTTGGAAGACGCCGGCCTGACGCGCTCGAGGGCGCGGGCGGTCTCGGCGGGATCGGCGCCCATCACCAGGCCGGTCTCGACGTTCGGGCAGGAGACGTTCAGCTCGATCATCGCGACCTCGTCGCGGTCGGCCACGCGCTCGACCAGCGTGGCGAGGTCGTCGCGGCTGAAGCCCATGACCGAGACGATCAGGGGCACGGGCAGCTCGGCCAGCCGCGGCAGATCCTGCTCCAGGAAGCCCTCGAGCCCCTTGTTCGGCAGCCCGATCGAGTTGATCATGCCCGCCGCGGTCTCCCAGAGGCGCGGCGGCGGGTTCCCCTGGCGCGGCTCGACCGTGATCGTCTTCGAGACGAAGGCGTCGAACGGGAAGCGCTCGAGGAGCGCGTCCCCGAACGCACGCCGCGCGGCGATGGCGTCGAAGGTCCCGGAGCCGTTCAGCACCGGCCCCCGCAGGCGAACGCCGCAGAGCTCGATCCCGTGTCCGTTCAGGCTCATGCGTGGCCCGCCCCCGGGAAGATCGCGCTCTCCAGGCAGGCGGCGTCGAGCACCGGGCCGTCAACGCACAGCCGCGCATAGCCGTCCCGCGTGGGCACGACGCAGCCGAAGCAGGCCCCGAAGCCGCATGCCATGCCGGACTCGAGCGCGAGCTGGGCCGGAAGGTCGCGCTCGGCGCACATCGCGCGGACGACCTCGAGCATCGGGGGCGGCCCGCAGGCGAGCACCTCCGCCTCCGCCTCGCGCTCGAGCTCCTCGCCCAGCAGCTCCGTGACGAGCGCGCGGCGTCCGCTCGAGCCGTCGTCGGTCGCCACCTTCGGGGCATCGAAGAGCCCTGCCGCGCTGGCGTGCTCGCCCGAGCGGAAGCCCAGGAGCACCTGGGCCTCCGGGAGCTCCTCCTGGAGGCAGACGAGCGGCGCGCTCCCGATGCCGCCGCCCACGAGGACCCGCCGCCGATCGCTCTCCAGCCGGAAGCCGATCCCGAGCGGCCCCACCAGCGCCAGCTCGTCCCCCGGCTCCATCGACGCGAGCCGCTCGGTGCCGGGGCCGATCGCCTCCAGCAGGAACTCGAGCGTGACGCCGTTCCCGGCCGACCTCGCGCGCGCGTAGGAGAACGCACGCGGCAGGTAGGGCCGCCCGTCCTCGATCCCGCCCCAGCGCTCGGCGGCGCTGAGCATGTAGAACTGCCCCGGTTGCGGGGCAGGCCCCGCGACGTCGTCTGCGGCGATCAGCCGGTAGGCGCCCAGCTCCGTGTTCGCGGTCACCGCGGCGGTGCGCATCTCCGGCGGGGCCAGCGTTCGCGGCTCCGCTCGCGACCTGGCCGAACCGCTCATCCGGTGCGCGCGCGGGGGCGAGACCGCTGCCCGTGTAGCTCTTGCAGCGAGGTGACTTCGAGCTCCTGGTTGCGCGAGGCCCGAACCGCGCGCTGGGCGGCGCTGGCGCCGCTCATCGTGGTGATGCAGGGAATGCCCCGTCCCACAGCGGCGCGACGGATCTCGTAGCCGTCCGCGCGTGCGCCGGAGCCGGTCGGAGTGTTGATCACCAGGTCCACCTCACCGGCGTCGATCCGCTCGACGACGTTCGGGGAGCCCTCCGACAGCTTCTTGATGCGCTCCACCGGCACGCCCATCCGGCGGACGGCCTGGGCGGTGCCACCGGTCGCGAGCACGCTGAAGCCCATGTCGTGGAAGCCGGCGGCGAGCTGCGTGGCCGCCGGCTTGTCGCCGTCGGTGACTGAGATGAACACCGTCCCGGCCCTCGGCAGCTCGGAGCCCGCGGCGGCCTGGGCCTTGCCGAATGCCGCCGGGTAGTCGGACGCGACCCCCATCACCTCGCCGGTCGACTTCATCTCGGGGCCGAGCAGCGCGTCGGCGCGCGGGAAGCGGTCGAATGGCAGCACCGCTTCCTTCACGGAGACGTGCGGGGGCACGCGCGGGATCTCGAGCTCCATCTCCTGCAGGCGCTCGCCGAGCATCAGGCGGCAGGCGAGCTTCGCCAGCGGGACGCCGATCGCCTTCGAGACGAAGGGCACGGTGCGCGAGGCGCGGGGGTTCGCCTCGATCACGTACAGCTCCTCGTCGCCGAAGACCGCGTACTGGATGTTGATCAGCCCGACCACTCCGAGCCGCAGCGCGATCCGCTCGGTGGCCTCCTCCACCTGGCGCAGCATGTCGGGGCCGAGCGACATCGCCGGGATGACGCAGGCCGAGTCGCCGGAGTGGACCCCCGCCTCCTCGACGTGCTGCATGATCGCCCCGATCTGGACCTGCTCGCCGTCGCAGAGCGCGTCGACGTCGATCTCGATCGCGTTCTCGAGGAAGCGGTCGAGGAAGATCGTGCCGCCCCCAGTGTGGCCGTTCGTCCGCTTCAGGTAGCCCGCGAGCGCCTGGCGCGAGTAACAGATCTCCATCGCCCGGCCGCCCAGGACATAGCTCGGGCGCACCAGCAGCGGGTAGCCGACCGAGTCGGCGGAGCTAAGCGCCTGGTCCGCGGAGGCCGCGGTGGCGTACGGCGGGCTCCGCAGCTCGAGCTCCTCCAGGACGGCCCCGAAGCTCGGCCGGTCCTCGGCCAGGTGGATCGAGTCCACGGGCGTGCCGAGCAGCGGCACCCCGGCGTCGGTCAGCTCACGCGCGAGGCGCAGCGGCGTCTGCCCGCCGAACTGCACGATCACTCCCTCGGGGCGCTCCAGCTCGATCACGCCCAGCACGTCCTCGAGCGTCAGCGGCTCGAAGTAGAGGCGGTCGGAGGTGTCGTAGTCCGTCGAGACGGTCTCCGGGTTGCAGTTGACCATCACGGCGTCGCGCCCGGACTCGCGCACGGTCATCGCGGCGTGCACGCAGCAGTAATCGAACTCGATCCCCTGGCCGATGCGGTTGGGACCGGAGCCCAGGATCACCACGCTCGGCCTGTCGCCCCGGCGTACCTCGTGCGCCGCCTGGCGCTCCCAGCCGGAGTAGAAGTACGGCGTCTCCGCCTCGAACTCCGCGGCGCAGGTGTCGACGGCCTTGTACGAGCGCTTCAGCCCCGCCTGCGGGTCGAAGCCGCGGGCCAGCTCGGCCATCTCCGCCACGAACCAGGGATCGATGCCCGTGCGCGCGCGGATCTCTGCCTCCGGCGTGCCGCGCCTGATGGCCTCGAACAGCAGCTCGTAGCGTTCGTGCGAGGGCACCTCGAGCCGCTCCAGCAGGTCGCGGGTGTCGTCGGGCGGCTCGGGGGTCACGTCGAGCTCGCG
>JBHELQ010000053.1:0-1606 GCA_046262995.1 Thermoleophilaceae bacterium | reverse complement strand
GACGACGAGCTAAAGCGCGGGGCCTGGGGCTTGACCCCGCCGCGCTGCCTGGCCGCCAAGACGGCCCTTGAATGCGCGCCCCGGTGTCGCGCCGGCGCCCTTTTATCCCGGCGACAAACGGCCCGCCGAAGGCGGTGCCGTTTGGGTGACTCTGGCCGGCCGGCCGGCCGGCGTCAGGGTCGACGCGGCCGCCGAGGCCGGCCGGTCCATTTTCGGGAGCGCCGTCGCGCCGTCGGGAGCAATCTTCCGGACCATCCATGGCCCGGACCACGTCAGTTCGGGCCATCCATGGCCCGCTCTATTTCTTGGCGGCTCCGCTGGCCCGCCAGTCGGCGATGAAGCGCCGGTAAGCGGCCTCGGTTTGGCGTTGGCGCTCGCGCTCGGCCGCTCGCTCACCTTCCCTGGGCCAGGCGGCCTCGCCGCCGTGGCGTGACGGGCGTTTTGGCGCCCCAGCCCTGAGCTCGAGGCGCCGCAGCTTCCCGCGCACGAGCGAGGGCGCCGCGAAGGCGTAGTCCTCCTCGCGCGTCAGCACCTGCCAGGCCAAGCAGGCGATCTTGCGGGCAACGGCGACCGCCGCCACCTGCGAGCCGCGCCGGGCGCGCACGCGTTCGCCGAAGGCCCGCAGCGGCCCCGGCGAGCGCACCGCCGTCCAGGCCGCCTCGACCAGCACCGAGCGAGCTTGCGAGTTGCCGCGCTTTGAGATCCGCCCGTGCCGGGCGGGCTCTGATCCCGACTGGCGAACGGTCGGGTCCAGCCCCAGGTAGGCGACCAGCTTGCGCGGCGAGGAAAAGCGAGCGACGTCGCCGATCGCCGCCATCAGCGCCGCCGCGGCGGCGAGGTCGACTCCCGGGATCGTCATCAGCCTCCGTGCCTGCGCTGAGGCCAGGGCGAAGGCGGCGAGCTTTTGGTCGATCGCCTCGATCTCGGTGCTCAGATAGTCGATCTGGCGTAGGCAGCCTTCGACAGTCTCTGCCTCCGCCTCGGGAAAGCGCCGCTCGGCGAGCCAGCGCCGGCCCTTGCGGCCGAACAGGTCGGAGACCGGCGGACGCCCCATCAGGCAGCGGACGAGCGCCGCGTGGACCTCGTTCTTGGCGCGGGTGCGCTGGCGAACCAAAGCGGCACGGCGGGCCACGCGGCGACGCAGCTCGCCGATCTGCTCGTCGGGCACCCACACCTGCTCCAGCATCCCCGCCGCCAAAAGCTGGGCGAGCGTGCGAGCGTCGAAGCGATTCGACTTGACGCGCGCGTGGGAGATCGCCCTGACCTCGGCCGCGTTGGCGACGAGGACGCGGGCGACGTGGGGGCGAATGATCCGGGCGATCTCCATCGCCGGGCCCGTCGCCTCGAGCACCACCTCGTCGTTTCGTCCCAGGCCCTCGGCGAAGAGGGCCAGCTGCTCTGGATCGGTGGCGATCCTGCCGACATTTCTGACCTCGCCTTCTTCTGAGATCGCGACCTCACAGAAGTCGCGATGGACATCTAGACCGATGAAACGCATGCTGCTCCCTTCGTTCGTGGACGGTTGGGAGCGCGCTGGGCAAACGACAACTACGGATTCGTGCTCTCGGCACAACCGGGCTAGTCGCAGGGGCGGCCACCTATTTTT
>JBHELQ010000052.1:0-7210 GCA_046262995.1 Thermoleophilaceae bacterium | reverse complement strand
GGGCTGTCCCAGACCGGGGGGCGCTCAGCCCTCCCGGCGCTGCTCCATGACCTCTCGGATCTGCTCGACCGCCTGGGGCATCGACTTCTCCATCCGCCGGAGGTCCCACCCGCTGAGCGTGATCAGCCGCATCGGGGTCTTCGCGACCACGGTGGCGCTGCGCCGATCCTTCTCGATCAGCCCCATCTCGCCGAAGAAGTCACCGGGCCCGAGCTCGGCGACGTGCTCGCCCCCGCGCAGCACCTCGGCCTGCCCTTCCTCGATGGCCATGAACTGGTAGGAGAAGTCACCCTCGTCCACCAGGTGCGTCCCCTCCCCCACGGACACCTCGTCCGCGAAGGTCGCGATCTCTTTCAGCTCCTCCTCCGCAATCGACTGGAACAGCGGGATCGACTTGAGACGGCTCGGGTCCAATCTGCCTCCCTCGTTGACGGCCTGACGCGGGCAATCTATCCGGTGTGGGACGGGGCGGAGGATCAGCCACTGCGACCGGGATCTCGTTGTGCAAAACCAGGTCTGGCTTCCATTTGCCGCAATTTCCGCTATTTTGCTCGCGGCACAAGCCGAATCCCCGCCGCCACCGGTGTCGGGGAACGGGGGAACCACTTCGGCCCTCAGGGGTCGTGGGGCGAATCGCCGCCAGTGCGCGGCGTAGCGCTAGTCCGGCGCGAGCCCGTCAGCTCACCTCGTAGGCGAATAGCGACATAGGAGGTGCTGGCCATGCACGGAATGATCGATCGTGACCTCGGCTCGAGAGAGCTATGGCGGAGCTCGCTTGAGCGCTCCCGCCGCCGCCGCGTCCTGGCTGAAGACGCGCGCAGGGACATAGCGCGTCGCAAGACCGCGTCCGTCGCCGTGTCGGCGGCAGTCGCCGCGACGCCGATGTGGCCGGGCGTGACCGCCGCGGCGGACCTGTCGAAGGACCACGTGGGCAAGGTCGCCAAGAAGCTCGAGAACCGTCACGTCGACCGCATCCTCCTGACCGAGGGCGACACCGGCTCGTCAGTGGTGCAGCTCCAGCGCGCCCTGCACATCGCCGATGACGGCATCTTCGGGCCCCAGACGAACTGGGCAGTCGAGACCTTCCAGAAGCAGCACGGCATGGACGCCACGGGCGAGGTGAACGTCCGCACCTGGCTATCCCTGTTCCCGACGGACATGATCGTCTACGCGCCGTCCGGCACCGCGAGCGCGCTGGGCGTCAACGACAGCGGCGGCTCGCAGTGGGCGGCCCTGAAGGCGCCCGAGGGCGACACCGGCCAGGCCGATGCGCAGGCAGCCGGCGCCGGCCGCTCGCACGGCAAGGGCCACGGCGACACGATCGCGCGCGCCGCCGCGGTACTGGGTGAGCAGGGCGACGCCCCGGGCCTCGCGCCCGAGGGCGTCCAGGGTCCCGGACAGCTCGGTGGAGCGCCGGTTCCCGGCATCGTGCCGGTCCAGCCCGCGCCGGGTCACGGGCCCTCCGCTCCGGCCCCGCCGCCGACCTTCAACTTCCCGAAGGGCGGCACCGTCGGAGACATGATCGCCGCGATGATGTCGGCGGCGCGCCAGATCGACAGGCGGCACTACGCCTACAGCTGGGGCGGCGGGCACAACGCCAGCTTCAGCGGCCCGTACGACTGCTCGGGCGCCGTCTCGGCGGTCCTGCACGCGGCCGGGTTGCTGAACAGCCCGCGCGTGTCCGGTGGCTTCATGCACTGGGGAGCCCCCGGCCCCGGCGCCGTGACGATCTACGCCAACGCCGGTCACGTCTACATGTCCATCCTCGGCCACTACTTCGGGACCACCCACGCGAACCCGGGTGGGGGCGCCGGCTGGTTCAAGGGCGGACCGCGGCCGGGCTTTGCGGTTGTGCACGTTCCGTTCTCGCAGCTGCACCTCCGCCGTCACCGCAAGCACCACCGGCACGTCCACCAGCGGCAGCGGCGCGCGGCCTACAGGTCGTGGGGCGGCGGAGCGACCGCCGGAGGAGGCACAGCGCAGCCCCCGGCCCAGCCACAGCAGCAGCAGTCGGCTTCGGCTCCCGCTCCCGCCACGAGCTCGAGTGGGTCGCAGCCGGCAAGCTCGACCGCGCCCGCACCGGCACCCGTGCCGACCAGGCAGGCTGTGAGCTCCGGCGGCACCGGGACTCAGCCGGTCCAGCAGGCGCCGGCGACGCAGCCGGTGGCTCCCGCTCCGGCACCGACCGTCAGCTCACAGGGATCGGGGTCGACCGGGACCGTGTCCGGCCAGAGCGGAACATCCGCACCGCCGGCCCCGACCGGTCAGGCGGGCAGCGGATCCGGCACGAGCGCCGCTCCGGCCCCCCAGCCAGCGGACTCCGGCTCGACGGCGGCCCAGCCGCCCGCCGACCCGGCGCCCGCTCCTCCGAGTGGCCAGGACGCCGTGCCGGTCCCCGCCGCTCAGGGCAGCCAGGGCAAGGGCCCGGCGGCAGCTCCGTCCGGGCCGGGCGCCGGTCCGGGCCAGCCGGGGCAGACGGCCGGCAAGGAGGACTAGCCCTAGCCGGACCGGGGCAGCGCCCGTCGCACGAGCGACGCGATGAAGCGACCGACGATCACGTAGACGACCAGCGCGATACCCCAGTTGATCGCGACGCCGAGCTTGCGGTCCTTCGGGGTGAACATTCCGTCGAACGGGCCGACGAGCCACTTGGCGACGTCGTGCACGGTCGAGACGATGTCGTTGTGCCGGTTGGCCTTCAGGACCACGAAGGCGATCCCGATCAGGATCACGACCGCAACGGCGGCGGTGATCAGATCGACCAGCGTCGCCACTAAGGCGAGCGCGCCTCGGGGAGCCGCCCGCAGGCGCGAGCGGCGATCGTCACCGGAGTCGTCGGCGGTCTCGTCTCGACGAGCGCGCCTGAAGCGCCGCATGGGCGGAGGAGTGTAGTCCGGCCCGTCCTTCGGGAGGGGCGGTGCCCGAGATCGCTACAGGCGGCCTGCTGCTTGCGCCTTGGCCGGCTCGATCACACCGGCCTTGTCGCTTTCCGGGACCGGCATGTCGAAGGCCACCCACAAGCCGGACGCTGCGCTGAGGCCGGCCACGATCGCGATCGCACCGCTGTAGTCGATCGCGTCGGCGGCCAGTCCGGCGACCAGGCCCCCGGCGACGTAGCCCATGTCGCGCCAGAAGCGGTAGACGCCGACCATTGGAGCCCGGGCGACGGGTGACACCACGTCGGAGATCGCCGCGATGAGTGTCGGGTAGACGAGGGCCGTTCCCACGCCGAGAACGAGCGCGGACACCACGGCGATGCCGATGCGAGCATCGGATCCGGCGAGCAGGCCGAGCGCGGCCGCCTGGATCAGCATCCCGGCGACGATCAGCGGCTTACGGCCCACCCGGTCGGACCAGTGTCCAGTCCAGATCTGAGTGATCGCCCACACGGCCGGATACAGCCCGGCGATCAGCCCGACCTGAGCCGGGCTCGCCCCACCCGCCGCAAGGAAAAGCGGGATCAGACCCCACGCCAGGGCGTCATTGAGGTTGTTGACCAGGCCGGCCTGGCAGCAGGAGCGAAGCGCCGGCTCGCGATAGGTGGCGTCCGGAAACGCCCGGCGAAGCGGCGGTGGTACGGAATCTGCGCCGGCGTGATCGCGGGTCTGCTCCAGCGCTACCTGTGGAGCGGTGTCGCGGACGAAGAAGAGCGAGAGGAGCAGGCCGAGGCTCGCTACGACCAACCCGCCCACGACCAGCGCGTCACGCGGGGCGACCTGGCTGGCCAAGAGACCGCTCAGGGCGGCCGCGGCGGCGACACCGCCGTAACCGGTGGCCTCGTTGATGCCGAGCGCGAGGCCTCGCCGGGTCGGACCGACAAGGTCGATCTTCATCAGCACCGTCATCGACCAGGTGAGGCCTTGGTTCACGCCGAGAAAGAGATTGGCGGCGACGATCCAGCCCCAGCTCGGCGCCACCGCGATCAGCAGCGGGACCGGTAAGGCCATCGCCCAGCCGATGAGCAGGAGCCGCCGTCTGCCGACGCCTTCCGCGAGCGCCCCCGCGCCAAGGTTCGTGAACGACTTCGCGAGGCCGAAGGCGACGATGAACGAGAGGACCGCCGCGCTGGAGGCGACGTTGAAGTTGTCGCGGCCGATCAGGGGCAGCGTCGAGCGCTCGAGCCCGACCATCCCCCCGACCAGGGCGTTCACCGCGACGAGTAGCGAGAACTGCGCGAGATTTTCGCGCAGTCCGAGCCGGACGCTGGTCACTTCCGAGAGACTTCGGGGGCCGTCCGCCCGCTGCGGTTGGCGGCGACGATCTCGGCTTGCTGCTCGGGAGCAGGCGGGAGGTCGTTGGTCAATGCCTCGACAAAGGCCTCCTCGGAGTCGAACTTGAGCGCGCTGTTGTGGCGCCGCTCAAAGCCCACGGTGGAGATCGGATTGGCCGAGAGGGCGCGGCCGCAGACCGACCCCGAATAGTGAGCCGGATAGAGGGCCAGGTGATCCGGCAGCGTCAGCAGCCGCTCAGTCAGCGAGCGATAGAGCGCCCCGGCCATCTCCGCGACGGTCCGATCGCCGTGAGCATGGAGGTCCGGCCGCCCGGCATCGCCGACCAGCAGCGCGTCGCCGGTAAGCACCATCCAGGGCTCATCGGATCTGGTCCGGTCGGTGACGAGGTAGGCGTGGTGTGCGGATGCGTGACCAGGCGTGGCAACCGCCTGAAGCTCGGTGTTTCCGAGCTGTACGACCTCCCCGTCGCCGAGTGGGTGATGGTCGAACTCGACGCCGGCGCCCTCGGGAAGGTGGGCCGTCGCGCCGGTCCGCGTCACCAGCTCGGGCAAGCCCGACACGTGATCGGCCTGCAGGTGCGTCTCGAAGACCGCGACGATCGGGATGCCCTGGCCCTCGGCCAGCGCGAGGTAGTCGTCGACCAGATCGACATGGGGATCCACTACCGCGAACTCGCCGGCGCTCTTGCAGCCCAGCAGGTACGAGGCGCAGGCGGTCTCGTCGTTCAGCAGCTGGCGGAAGTACACATCGACCTCCGGGTGTCGAGAACATCGTAATCAAGTAATCTATTGAATAGCAGATATGGAGCCCACGCAAGCTAACAAGGACGCCCTGTTCGAGGCAATCGCCGTCATGGGCAAGGCGCTCGCGAGCCCGCGCCGGCTTGAGCTGCTCGACCTCCTTGCTCAAGGGCCCCGTACGGTCCACGAGCTCGCCCACACCAGCGGCCAGTCGACGGCCAACACCTCGCAGCACCTGCAGGGGCTTCATGCGGGCGGGCTCGTGGACCGCCAGCGGGACGGGAATCGCATTCGCTACGCGCTCGCGGGCGACCGGGCACTCGGCGTATGGCTGACGCTTCGCGACGCCTCGGCCACGCAGCTCGCCGAGGTACAGCGCGCCTCCCGCAGCTACCTCGGCGAGGAGGTGGATCGCGTCGGCCGCGAAGAGCTGCTGGACCGCCTGCGGCGCGGCGATGTGGTTCTGGTCGATGTTCGGCCGCCCGAGGAGTTCGCCGCCGGACACATCGGCGGCGCCCGCTCTATACCCCTCGACGAGCTCGAGGGGCGGTTGGCGGAGCTACCGGCCGACCATGAGGTCGTCGCTTACTGCCGCGGCCCGTTCTGCGCCTACGCGCACGAGGCCGTGCGGCGGCTGCAGGCTGCCGGACGCAGGGCGCGCAGGCTTGAAGGCGGCTGGCCCGAGTGGCAGCTCGCCGAGAGGGTGCCACCACCACGCCGAGCGGCATGAAAGCCACCGGACCCGCGAGGACTCACATGAGTTGGATGAACGCCAATCTCGACGTTCAGGGCTATTGCCTGAGCGAACAGGAGAGCCGGAGTCTCCGTTGGGGCCTGCGTTTCCCGACCGCGCTATGCCTCGCGCTCGTCGTAGCCGGCCTCGCTCTGGGGTCGGCCGCTCTGATACTCGCTCTGGTCCCGGTCGGGGCCATGGCTGGATGGACCCCGCGCCATCCCTTTGACCTGATCTGGAACCACGGCCTCCGTAGTCTGAGTGGGGCGCCGGAGCTGCCCCCGAATCCGACTCCACGCCGCCATGCGTTCAAGCTGGCAACGGTGTGGCTGCTCGCGGTCGGACTCCTTTTCGCCGCTGGTCAAATGACGGCGGGCCTGATCCTGGGCGCGATCCTGGTGTCGGTTTGCGCTCTGGTGACGATCACGAACTTCTGCGTGCCCTCGACGCTGCTCGGGATCTGGTCGCGTCGTCGCCGGTGGCGGCACGCCGACGACCCAGGCAGGCTGACAAGCCGATCAAGGAGGACAGATGGAAGCGTCAGTTGACACCCACGAGCTGGAGGCCAAGGTCAAGGACATGTACCGCCATGTGGCCCAGGAGCCACGGGGCGAGTATCACTTCGAGCTGGGGCGTCCGCTTGCCGAGGGGCTCGGCTATCCGGCCGACGTGCTCGACCGTATTCCCGCGGACGCGATCGAGTCCTTCGCCGGCGTCGGCTACTTCTTCGATCTTGCGGATCTGAGCGAGGGCGAGAGTGTCGTCGACCTCGGCAGCGGGTCCGGCATGGACGCCTTCTTCGCCGCCGTGCGGGTTGGGCCGTCGGGGAGCGTGGTCGGGATCGACTTCACGTTCGAGCAGCTCGAGAAGGCCCGCCGCATCGCCGAGGAGTCCGGTTTCGCCCAGGTCGAGCTCCGCGACGGGCGGATCGAGGAGCTGCCGGTCGAGGAGGCCGGCTTCGACTGCGTGATCTCGAACGGGGTGATCAACCTCGCGCCGGAGAAGGAGCCCGTTTTCGCGGAGGCGGCGCGGGTCCTGAAGCCGGGGGGCCGGCTGGCTATCGCCGACATCGTCAGTGAGCGTCAGATGAAGGAGAGCATCGTCTGCGACGCTGACCTCTGGGCCTCCTGCATCGGAGGCGCCGCCCAGCAGGACGCCTACCGCGAGGCAATCGAGGCCGCGGGCCTGCGGATCGAGGAGATCCGAGACAACCCTTACGAATTCATCTCGGATCGGGCCCGCGAGGCAAGCGTGAAGTACGGCGTGAAGAGCGTCTCGCTGCTGGCGCGCAAGCCCTAACGACTACAGCACGGACCGCCGCGGCCCCGGCAATCGGGTCGTTTTGGCACGGGCCCGGTGGTCTCGCCTCAGCCTCGGAAACCGGCGCGCCGGACGTAGCGCCGGAGCGTGCGCGGATGGCGTATCAGCCGCTTGTCCGCCACCGCGACGAAGCGCACCTTCCCGTGCCTGACGCCGAACAGACGACGGCTGTGCGGTCCGGCGCG
>JBHELQ010000051.1:0-9523 GCA_046262995.1 Thermoleophilaceae bacterium | reverse complement strand
GCCTTTGCAGTGGATCACGAGACGATCCTCTGCTTTGTCTCTGCGCCAGCCTGGCATAGGTATCGGGTTTTCGCCACTTCGTTGCAAGAACTTGTGCAACATGGAGGACCCACGACTTCGCCGCCGAGACAAAGCCGGTTCCGCAGCCTTGTTTGAGTGAACGGTTAGGCGCCCGCTGGGCTCTTGGCCTCGGCCGGATCCGGCAGCTCTGCGCCCGCGCTGAGCGGGCTCGCCGGCGACCGCTCCGCCGCGCGGATCTCCTCCGCGCTGACGCTCAGCGGGTGATGGCAGGCGGCCAGGTGGCCGCTCGGATAGCGGGTCAGCGGTGGCTCGACTTCGCGGCACACATCTGTGGCGCGCGGGCAGCGCGGGTGGAAGACGCATCCGGACGGCGGGTCGATCGGGTTCGGAGGCTCGCCCGACACGACCATCCGTTCCCGCCGTCGGTTCTCACGGGGGTCCGGGATCGGCACCGCGGCCAGCAACGCGGCCGTGTAGGGGTGGATCGGCTTGGCGTAGAGCTCTTTGGCCGCCGCGACCTCCATCAGCTTGCCTAGGTACATGACCGCGATCCGGTCGGAGACGTGACGCACCACCGACAGGTCATGTGCAACGAAGAGGTAAGTGAGCCCCATGTCGTCCTGGAGGTCGTCGAGCAGGTTGATGATCTGAGCCTGAATCGACACGTCGAGGGCCGAGACGGGCTCGTCCAGCACGATCAGCCGCGGCTCGAGGGCAAGGGCCCGCGCAACGCCAATGCGCTGGCGCTGCCCGCCGGAGAACTCGTGTGGGAAGCGGTTCACGTGCTCGCGAGCCAGGCCCACTCGCTCGAGCAGCTCGCGCACGCGGTCCTTGACCTCGTGTCGGGCCACCCCGTGAAGCGCCAGTGGCACGCCGATGATCTGACCGACGCGCTTCCGCGGGTTGAGCGACGCGAACGGGTCCTGGAAAACCATCTGAAGCTCCCGCCGGAGCGGTTGCATCTCCCTGCGCGAGGCCTTGGTGACGTCCCTTCCTCGAAAGCGGATCGTCCCCTCGGTTGCGTCGATCAGCCGCAGGAGCGCCCGCGACAGTGTCGTCTTGCCGCAGCCCGACTCGCCGACGAGGCCGAGGGTCTCCCCCTCCTTCAACTCGAACGTCACGTCATCGACGGCGTGCACCCGCCCGACCTCGCGGTCGATCAGGAGCCCCTGCTTGATCGGGAAGTGCACCTTCAGGTGCTCGACCTCCATCAGCGGCGAGCCGCCGTCCCCGCTCGGAGTCGCCGCGTCGGGCCTTTCGTCGGTAACGCTCACGCGGCCTCATCCCGCTTCGTGCCGAGCCCTATCTCGCCGGGCCGTACCTCACGACGCGCGCGCTTGTCGTCCACGGACAGCCAACAGCGATCGCTGTGCTGAGGCTGGCCATCAATGCGCGCCTCGAGCGGCGGCGTCTTCGGGCACTCTGAGAACTCGTGGGGGCAGCGGGGCCGGAAGTGGCAGCCCTCGGGACGATCCGCCAGCGACGGCGGCAGCCCGGCGATCGCCGGAAGGCGTCGCGCGCGTGGCTTGTCGACCCGGGTGATCGAGCCGAGCAGTCCCCAGGTGTAGGGGTGCTGGGGGTCGTAGAAGATGTCGTCGAGGGTTCCGGCCTCCACGATCCGCCCGGCGTACATCACCGCGATCCGGTCCGCGATGTCCGCCACGACGCCCAGGTCGTGGGTGACCAGGATCACCGCGGCGTCGCTCTGCTGGCGCAGCTCCCGGATGCGCTCCAGGATCTGGGCCTGGATCGTTACGTCGAGTGCGGTGGTCGGCTCGTCCGCGATCAGGACGCTCGGGTCACAGGACAGCGCAAGGGCGATCATCACGCGCTGGCGCATGCCGCCCGAGAACTCGAACGGATACGAGTCAACGCGTTCGGCGGCCCGGGGGATCCCAACGCGCTCGAGGAGCTCGACGGTGTGCTCGCGCGCCTGTGGGTCGGGCATCCCGGTGTGCTCCTGGATCTGCTCGACGATCTGGTTCCCGATGCGCATGACCGGGTTCAGCGACGTCATCGGGTCCTGGAAGATCATCGCTATCTCCGCACCCCGGATCTGCTGGAGCTGCTCGTTCGATGCGTCCAGTAGGTCCGCTCCCTTGTAGGTGGCGCTCCCCTCGAAGCGGGCGTTAGGCGACCGCGTCAGGCCCATCAGGGTCATCGCCGTGACCGACTTACCGCTGCCGGACTCCCCCACGATCGCCAGGACCTCGCCGGGGGCCAGCTCGAACGAGACGCCGTCGACCGCCTGGACGACCCCCTCGTCCGTGGCGAAGGAGACCGCCAGATCTCGCACCTGGAGGAGGGGCTGCGCCATCAGGACACCCGGATCCGCGGGTCGATGGCCGCGTAGACGATGTCCACCACGGTGTTGAGCAGGACGATGAAGAACGCTCCGAACATCGTGACTGCGAGCACCGGTGGCACGTCGAGCTGGCCGATCGACTCGGCTGCGTACTGGCCGACTCCCTGCAGGTCGAAAACGGTCTCGGTCAGGATGGTCCCGCCGCCGAGCACGGCTCCGAAGTCGAGCCCCCAGAGCGTGACGATCGGAATCAGCGAGTTTCGGAGCACGTGCCGGACGAGCACGTGCCGCTCCGAGAGCCCCTTCGCGCGGGCTGTGCGCACGTAGTCGTCGTTCATGGTGTCGAGCACGTTGGAGCGCAGGACGCGGGAGTAAAGGCCGATGAACAAGATCGACAGGGCCGTCCAGGGCATCAGCAGGTGGTAGAGCCACTGCACCGGGTTGTCGGTGAGCGGAACGTAGCCGCCGTTCGGGAAGAGGCCGAGCTTGAACCCCAGGTAGTAGTTCATGAGCGCGCCGATCCAGAAGACGGGCATCGAGATGCCAACCAAGGCGAGGATGGTCAGGAAGCGATCCGAGAAGCGACCTGCCCGGACCGCCGTGTACAGGCCCAGCACGACCGACAGGGCCATCCACATGATCGCCGCTCCCACGGCCAGGGCGAAAGTCCGGGGGGCCCGCTTGCCGAGCTCCTGGACGACGTTCTGCTGCGTGCTGTACGAGACCAGGTTGCCGCTCACCGTCTTGCCGATGGTCTTCGCGTACTGGACGTAGACGGGCTTGTCGAAACCCCAGTCGTGCCGGATCCGCTGCAGCTGGCCCGGATCGGGCTCCCGCCCGGCCATCCGCCGAGCCGGATCGCCGCCCGGGATCACGTTGAAGATCAGGAAGGTGAGCACCGAGACCGCGAACAGCACCAGCAGCATCTGGGCGATCCGCCTGACCGCGAAGCGGGCCATTCAGCGCGTCCCCACCATCAGTGCTCCAGGTGGACCTTCGCCCGGGGGTCGAACGCGTCCCGCACGCCGTCGCCGAAGACGTTCAGGGCCAGCACGGTGAGCACCAGCATCAGGCCGGGGACGATCGCCAGATGGGGTCCGGAGAGGATGCGCTCGACGCCGTCGCCGATCATCGTGCCCCAGGAGGGCTCGGGCGGCTGCACACCCACGCCGAGGAAGCCGAGCGCCGCCTCGAGGAGGATCGCGTTCGCCACCATCAGCGGCAGGAAGACGATCACGGTCGAAGCCAGGTTCGGCAGGATCTCGGACAGCATGATCCGCAGCGGGCCCGCCCCCTGGGCCCGGGCCGCTTCCACGAACTCCTTCTCGCGCAGGGACAGGACCTGCCCTCGGATCGGGCGCGCCATGTACGGGACGTAGACGACCGCGATGATCAGCGTGGGTATCAGCTTCGACTTGCCACTGATCGTTATCGGCCCCAGGTGGAGCCCGGCCAGGGTGAGGGCCGTGCCCAGGGCGACTCCGAGCAGCACCACGGGGAACGCCCAGATGACGTCGAGCGCACGAGAGATGAACGTGTCCAGGAAGCCGCGGAAGTAGCCGGCCAGGCTGCCCAGGATCGCCGCGAGAAAGGCGGTTATCAGCGCGGCTCCGACTCCGATCAGCAGGGAGTTGCGGCCGCCGTAGAGCAGGCGCACGGCGGTGTCGCGGCCATTCGGGTCGGCGCCGAGGAAGAACCGGCCACGCCACGTCGGCCCGATCGGGACGCCGTCCGGAGCCACGACGTCCTTCTTCTTACCCCCTACCTTGACCGTGTCGGTCAGGTGGTTCTTTATCGGGCTGGTGTGAGCCACCTCGTGGGCCCACAGCGGCGCCGCCAGGCAGAGCGCCACGATGACCACGAACAGGGCCCCGAAGGCGATCGACGTCCTGTTGCGCCGCAGCCGGCGCAGGGCGAGCCGCCAGGGACTGAGCCCCGCGACGCGCTCGCGCCGCGCCTGCTCCTCGAACACGGCCGGACCCTCGACACCAACTTCGGCGACGGGCTCGGTGGCCATGGTCACAAGTGTGACGCCAGCGGGAGGGGGATGTGACCCCCTCCCGCCTCGTCCGGAATTACTTCAGGCAGAACAAGAGCCAGTCGTTCTTGTAGACCGGGTGGAGACCGCTGCAGTCCTGCGCGTTCATCCGCTCGGAGAAGAACGAGGTCGACTCCTCGTTGCCGTAGGGCAACACGTAGGCCTTCTGGTTCACGACGTAGTCGTCGAGCTTCGCCCAGTCGTCCGCCGTGTCCTTCGGGTCCTTGCCCCTGAGCTCGTCCAGCTTCTTGTCGAGCACCGGATCGCTCACGAAGCCCTGGTTGTTCGTCACGTCGGACGACAGGGCGCGCTTGCTGAGCAGGTTCTCGATGTAGTCGCCGGGATGCGGATAGTCCTCGAACCAGTCCGTGAACCCGGTCTGCGCCTTTGTCCGCTTGAGGCCGATGGTCTCGAAGTAGACCTGATGGTCGAGCGGCTTCGTGTCCGCCTTGAAGCCGATCTGGTTCAGCAGGTCGCGGTAGTAATCGACCATGGCCGGCCGCGGGTCCTTGTTGTCCGTGAAGACGGTGATCTTCATGCCGTCGTAGCCGGACTTCTTGACCAGCTGCTTCGCCTTCGCGATGTCACCCTTGCCGGTCGGCGCCCCGTACTTGCAGTCGAGCGGCTTGTAGCCCTCGATGCCCGGCGGGATGAAGTTGCACGTCGGCTTCAGCCTTCCGCCGAAGATGCGCACCTCCGCGTTGCTGTCGAAGGCGTAGTTCACCGCCTGTCGCGCCTCGAGCTTGTCGAAGGGCGGAATGGTCACGTTCAGGAACATGTAGTACGTGTTCGGGGGGTTCGGCTCCTGGCGGATCCGGTCCTTGTACTTCTGCCGCACCAGCGGCAGCTGGTCGCCGGTCGGGTCCTCGGTCATGAAGTCGGCCTTCCCGCTGATCACGTCCTGGGTCATGCGCGTGACGTTGCTGCTCACGCGGCCGGTGATCTTGTCGAAGTTGCCGTCCGGGATCCCCGAGATGTGCGGCCAATGCGGATTACGCTTCAGCACGTAGAGACGCTTGAAGTCGACGACGTCGAGCGTGTAAGGGCCCACCCCCGGAGGAGGCTGCTTGAGGCTCTTCGCCGGTGACTTCGCGGCCGGCGTGGGGGCCACGTACGGCTCGGCGAGGGCGAACAGGAGCTTCGTGTCCGGCTCCTTCAGGTTGACGGTGATCGCGCCGGTCTTGTCGTTCGGCACGATGCCCTTGATGTCGGCCTTGAAGTTGCCCTTCTTCTGGAACTCCTCGGCGCCGTCGATCACTGTGTAGGAGTTCGACCAGACGCTCCCGAGCTTCAGCAGCCGCTTGACCGAGTTCTCGAAGTCGCTGGCCTTGACAGGCGAGCCGTCGCTGTACTTCAGGCCGTCGCGCAGCTGGAACTTGTACGTCTTCCCGCCGTTGGTCGGCTGTGGGACCTCCTTGGCGAGGCCGGGAATGAGCTCGTTCCCGGCGTTCCCCTGCTCGTGCTTGTAAGCCACCAGGGGTGTGTACGCGAGCTGAAACGCCTGGATTGACTGGGTCGTCGAGAAGAGAGTGGGGTCCGCGTTGTCGAACCCGGTCGTGGCGACCGTGATCGAGCCGCCCTTCTTGCCTCCTCCGCCGCCGCCGCCGTTATCGCTCCCGCCGCAGGCGGAGATCGCCAGCGCCGAAACTGCCACGGCGACGAGCGTTAGCGAGCACCGACAGAGCTTCCCCATGTGTTTCCCTCCAGGATCGCGGGCTGACGATGACCTATTCGCCGCGCAGAATTTATTCCTTGTTGCTCGTGCATGCGCGCACAAGCCCTCTTACCCGAGACAGCCCTACTTGAGGCAGAAGCTCGAGTAGTCGTTCCCATAAAGCGGCTGGAAGCGGGCGCAGCCCTGGAGGTCGAGCCGCTCGGAGACGAAGATCGTGCGCACGTCGTTCCCGTAGGGAAGCAGGACCGCCCGGCGCACGAGCCTCTGCTCCAGATCGGCTGCGAGGGCCGCGCGGCGGGTCTGGTCGGGCTCGCGAGCGGCTTCCACGCCGCGCCGTGCGAGCCGGCGGTCCACGTGGTCGAACGATGCCTGGAGCAGGCCGGCCGCGTCGGGCAGGCGGGGAGAGACCGCTCCCAGCGCCAGGGGCCCCCGTCCCCCGCCTCGCGTCAGTCGCAGGCGCGCCCTGATGCCGATGGTCTTGAGCGTCCGTGCGAAGTAGCGGCCGACGACCCGGTCTCGCGGGCGGGCGCTCAACGTGAGAACCGGCGGCCTCGGCAGGCGCTCCACGAGCGCCCGCGCCCTCAGGAGGTCAGGGCTCCCTGTGGGGTCGCCCCAGGGGCAGGGGTCGAGCAGTCGGTAGCCCGAGAGCTGGCGCGGCACCACGTTGCAGGTCGGCTCGGTCAGACCGTGGCTCAGCCGCCCGATCTTCTTCTCGTCCGTCGCGTAGGCGATCGCGTGGCGCAGGCGCCGGCGCTTCAAGGCGCCGCGGGGCGCGAGCCGCAGGAAGCGCGTCGACAGGCTCGGGTGCTCCGCGTAGCGGTCCTCGTACTTGGACCGCAGGTCCGGCAGTAGGGCGATCGGGGGCGTTCCCTGCAGGTAGTCGAGGCGGCCCGTGATCACGGCCCGCGTGGCCCGCCCCCTGTCGGCGAACGGCTGGGCGGTGATCCGGTCGATGAAGCCCGTCGGAATCCCGGGCACCTGGAAGCGGACGTTCCTTCGCAGCGTGTAGCCCCCGTCGGGCGTGGTCCTGATCAGCTCGTAGGGGCCCAGCCCGGCCGGTGGCCGGCGCAGCCCGGTCCGCAGCGGAGTGCGACCCGGCACCAGGCCGGCGAAGGTACTGGCCAGGACGTAGGGAAAGGCCGGATCCGGACCGCGTAGCGAGACGGTCACGGCGCGGTTCTCGTCGGTCGCGTGGACAGAGACGATGCCGGAGAAGAGCTGCCTCGCCGTGCGGCTGAGACTCCGGGCCCGCCGAACGGTGTGCGCGAAGTCGCTCGCCCGCACCCGCGTTCCGTCGGGGTAGCGGAGCCCCGATCGCAGCTTGAACGAGTACGAGCGGCCGCCGTTCGACACCGTCGGCATCCGCTCGGCCAGGCCCGGGATCAGCTCCAGCGCGCCGTCGCCCTCGCGGCGCCGATAGGTGAGCGGCGGCGTATACGCAAGCCAGAGTGCTTCGAGCGCTGCCGGGCGGGTGGCTACGGCGGGGTCGATCGGCTGCCTGGATGGCTCGACCGCGGCCTCGATCGTCCCGCCCGCGCGGGCGCTGCCCGACGATCCCCCGCCCAGCCCGACGCAGCCGACCAGGAACAGCGAGCCGACGAGGGCGGCCGCCGCGCCGGCACGCGCTATCCGAGTTCCTCCCTCATCGTGCCGAGCGACTTTCGGATCAGGCGCGAGACGTGCATCTGCGAGAGGCCGACCCGCTGAGCGATCTGGGTCTGGGGCAGCCCCTCCTCGAATCGCATCCTCAGGATCTCGCGCTCGCGCGGCGGCAGCCGCTTTAGGGCGGGCGCGAGGGCCGCCCGGTCCTCGGAGCGCTCGAAGCCCTCGTCCTCCTCGCCGATCGTCTCGAGCGGGTCGAGCTCCTCCTCGCCCGCCGGCCCGCTCGACAGCGACACGGTCGAGTACGCGGAGCCGACCTCCATCGCCTCCAGCACCTGCTCGGGGGTCGTCTCGAGCTCCTCGGCTATCTCGGCGATGCTGGGCGAGCGCGAGAGCTTGATCGTCAGGCGTTCGATGCCGCTGGACATCCGCGCGTTCAGCTCCTGCAGGGCACGCGGGACGCGGATGGCCCAGCCCTTGTCGCGGAAGTGGCGCTTGATCTCGCCCACCACGTTCGGCGTGGCGTAGGTCGCCAGCGAGACCTCGCGCTCCAGCTCGAAGCGGTCGATGGCCTTGATCAAGCCGATCGCGCCAACCTGCTCGATGTCCTCGAGCGACTCCCCCCGGCCCGCGTAGCGGCGGGCGAGCGAGCGCACAAGCGGCAGGTGCCGCTGGATCAGCTCTTCGCGCGCGGTCGTGTCGCCCTGCTCGTGGTAGCGGCGCAGGAGCTCGCGGTCTTGTTCCCGGAAGCGGTCCTGCGTGGACACCTGGCCGCCGGTCACGTTCACGGCCCCGCCTTCAGTTTCTCGAGCCGGACGACGATCCGCCCGTCGGCGGCCTCCTCGACACCGAACGAGTCGACCACGGTCTGCAGGATGCGCTTGAGGGTCAACTCCCCCGGCGGGGCGTCACCGTCGCGCAGGGCGTCGGCGATCGCGCGCTCACTGAGCGGCCCGACGCTCGTGCGGATGCTCGCGTCCCCGACCTCGAACGCGAAGCGGACTGTGCCCTCCGAGCGCGCCTCCGCCAGCAGCCGCTCCACGGCGAGCTGCAGGTCGTCGATCTCCTCGAAGCCGAAGTCGACCCGCTCGGCGATGCCGCCGATGATCAGCCGCACCACTGGGTGGAAGTCGCCGCCGAGCGGGGCCTCCAGCTCGATCCGCTCGCGCGCGTCCAGGCTCATCGCCCGGAGTCCCCGGCGAGCTGTGCGGCGACGACGGTGCCGTGACCGAGCACGCGGTCCCCGTCGAGCAGGCACGCGAGCTGTCCCGGCGCGGCGGCGTGGGCCGGCTCCGAGAGCTGCAGCGCGACGCCGTCGCCGGTCCGCACCACCCGGCAGGGGAGCGGAGACGAGTGCGAGCGCAGCTTCACAGCGCTCACCCGCGCGTCCGGCCGGTGCAGGCGCGCGCCGTCGAGGATCACCCGGCGCGTGGCCAGCTGCTCACGGGCCCCCACGACCACGCGGTTGCTCGCGGGGTCCCGGGCGAGCACGTACAGCGGTTCATCTCCGGCGACCCCAAGCCCGCGTCGCTGCCCGACGGTGAACTCGTGCTGGCCGGCATGGCGCCCGACCACGCGCCCGTCGCGCGTGACTATCTCCCCCTCCCTGCGCGTCAGCCTGCGACCGCCGTGACGACGCAGGAACGCTCGTCCCCCGATGCCCGCCAGGAAGCAGAGGTCCTGGCTCTCGCGTTTGTCGGCGACAGACAGCCCGGCGTTCCGAGCGAGCTCGCGAACGGCCGGCTTCGTCAGCTCGCCGAGCGGAAACCACAGCCGCTCGAGCAGCTCGGGGGCGAGCCGGGCGAGCATGTAGCTCTGGTCCTTGCGTGCGTCCACCGCGGCCCGCAGCAGCGGCCCCTCCGCGTCGCGGGTCACGCGCGCG
>JBHELQ010000050.1:0-1511 GCA_046262995.1 Thermoleophilaceae bacterium | reverse complement strand
CCGTCCTGCGCGGCGTCGAGCTGCGCCAGCGAGCCGAGGCTGATGTAGCGGTGGGCCACCAGCCACTCGTCGTTGATCTCGACGAGCAGTCCTGATGCCAGGCGCACGAGGGCGGCGTCGTTGGGGTAGATGCCGACCACGTCGGAGCGGCGGGCGATCTCCCGGTTGACCCGCTCGAGCGGGTTCGTGCTCCTGATCTTCGGCCAGTGCTCGCGGGGGAAGCGCATGTAGGCCAGAAGCTCCTCCTCGGCCTCCTCCACGAGGCGCGCGACCTTGGGGGCTGCGCGCTCGAGCTGCTCGACCACACCGCGAAGCGTCTGGCCGGCCACGGTCCGGTCCGGCGCGGCGAAGATCTGCTTGAGGGCGCCGCGCACGAGCGGCTGGCCCGCACGCGGCACGTGGCCCAGCATGTCCCGCACGAAGTGGACCGCGCAGCGTTGCCACTGGGCGCCCAGCACCTGACCGATGGCCGCCCGCAGGCCGGCGTGGGCATCCGAGATGCACAGCCGCACGCCGCGCAGCCCCCGGGCGACGAGCGCCCGCAGGAAGTCCCGCCAGGCGGCTTCTGACTCGACCTCCCCCACGGCGATCCCGATCACCTCGCGCCGCCCGGTCTCGTGCACGCCGTAGGCGACCATCAGCGCCTTCTGGCGGACCATGCCGGCGGCCGACTCGCGTACCCGCTCGATGCGGGCGTCGAGCCACAGGTAGGGGTAGGCGC
Source organism: Thermoleophilaceae bacterium (assembly GCA_046262995.1). Taxonomy (GTDB): domain Bacteria; phylum Actinomycetota; class Thermoleophilia; order Solirubrobacterales; family Thermoleophilaceae; genus JBHELQ01. The sequence goes on along the minus strand of JBHELQ010000050.1, from coordinate 790 downwards.
CCTCCAGCGGGCGCTCCCGGAAGGCCTCGGCCCGCTCATCCAGGCCCTGGCAGATGCGCGAGACCTGGCTGCGGGACATCCCCCCCACCCCCAGCTGCTCCACCAGCCGCTCCACCTTGCGGGTGGAGACGCCGTTCACGTAGGCCTCCATGACCACGGCCAGAAGCGCCTGCTCGGAGCGCTTGCGTGCCTCCAGGAAGCTCGGCAGGTAGCTCTGCCCCGAGCGGAGCTTGGGGATGGCCAGCTCCAGCGTGCCCACCCGGGTGGCCAGCTCGCGGGGCGGTAGCCGTTGCGATAGGCCGCCCGCTCGTCCGTGCGCTCGTACCTGTCGGCGCCGGCCAGGCGGGCGACCTCCATCTCCATCACCTCGCGCAGCACCAGGGCCACGCCCTCGCGCAGCAGGTCGGCGTGTTCGTGTTCGAGCACCTTGCCCAGCTCGGCGCGCACGCCGAGACTGCCGGAGTCGGCCATCGTGGAGCTCCTCGTCGATGAGTCCTTGCCAGGAATCGACGCGGGGCCGCGGTGGCCGACGCTTCAGCTCACCTCGGCGCCCGAATCTCCACCAATTATCGGGACTTCACCGTGAGCCGAGGCGCGGCGGTCGCCCATGGCGACACGCCGGGTGTTCACAGAGCTGCCCCGGACCCCGGCGGCCTCCAGCACGGGAGGCGCATGTGGACGGGGCATGGCGAACGGCAGGTCCTCTCCCGGATGGGGAAGAGGTCTTCGCGATCGATGCCCGGGCGGAAGGGGGCGCAAGCGTGCTCGCCCTCCGCGGCGAGCTCGATCT
>JBHELQ010000049.1:0-20577 GCA_046262995.1 Thermoleophilaceae bacterium | reverse complement strand
AGCGGCAAACATGACGCCCGCGTCACCTTCGTCGGTAGAGTTCCCGGCATGGACTACGACTGGGTCGTCGTCGGGTCTGGATTCGGCGGCAGCGTCTCCGCGCTGCGGCTGAGCGAGAAGGGCTACTCGGTGGGCGTGCTGGAGTGCGGCCGCCGCTACGAGGACAAGGACTTCGCGAAGACCACCTGGGACGCGCGCCGGTACTACTGGCTGCCGCGGCTCGGCATGAAGGGGATCCTTCGGCTCACCCTGTTCAAGGACATCTTCGTGGCCTCTGGCTGCGGCGTCGGCGGGGGCAGCCTGGGCTACGCCAACACGCTCTACCAGCCGAAGCGCGAGTCGATGTTCTACCGCGACCCGCGGTGGGCCGGCATGGCCGACTGGTACGAGGCACTCGAGCCGCACTACCGCGAGGCCGAGCGGATGCTCGGCGTGACGACCTACGAGGGCGAGGGGCCGGCCGACCGGCTGCTTCAGGAGCTCGCGGACGAGCTCGGCGTGCGGGACACCTACTCGACCACGCGCGTGGGCGTCTTCTTCGGCGAGCCGGGCCAGGCCGTGCCCGACCCCTACTTCGGCGGCGAGGGACCGGAGCGAGCGGGGTGCATCCGCTGCGGCGCCTGCATGGTCGGCTGCCGCTACAACGCGAAGAACACGCTGCCGAAGAACTACCTCTTCTTCGCGGAGCGGAACGGAGTCGAGATCATGCCCGAGCGCACGGTGGTCGAGGTGCGACCGCTGGGCGCGGAGGACGGCTCGGGCGGCTACGCCGTGACGAGCGAGCGCTCTGGCGCCTGGTTCCGCAAGGAGCGGAGGACGCTGACCGCGCGCGGCGTGGTCGTGGCAGCCGGGGCGCTCGGCACGAACCAGCTGCTGCAGCGCTGCAGGCTGGGAGGGTCGCTGCCGCGCCTGTCGGACCGGCTTGGCGAGCTGGTGCGCACGAACAGCGAGGCGATCTCCGCCGTCACGACGAAGAACGACCGACTCGACTTCACGAAGTCGATCGCGATCACCTCGAGCATCTATCCCAGTGAGGACACGCACATCGAGAACGTGACCTACGGGCGCGGCGCGGACTCGATGAGCTTCCTCTACACCCTGCTCACCGGGCACGGCAGCAAGCTGACCCGACCGCTGAAGGCGCTGACCGGCGCCTTCCTCCACCCGATCAAGTTCGCGCGCGCGACCTGGCCGCTCAAGTGGTCGCGGCGGACCATCATCCTGCTGACCATGCAGACGCTCGACAACTCGATGCGCCTGCGGCCGAAGCGCAACCTGCTTGGGCTTGGCCCGCGCCTGCAGACCGAGGAGGACCCCGAGAAGCCGAACCCGCGCTTCATCGAGGTGGCGAACTGGGCGACCAAGCGCGCCGCCGAGAAGCTGGACGCCGTGCCACAGAGCGGCGTGGCCGAGGCCTTGATGAACGTCCCCACGACGGCGCACATCCTTGGCGGCGCGGTGATCGGCGAGAGCCCGGAGTCGGGCGTCGTCGATGACCGCCAGCGGGTGTTCGGCTACGAGAACCTGATGGTCTGCGACGGCGCGGCGATCCCGGCCAACATCGGGGTCAACCCGAGCCTGACGATTACGGCGCTCGCCGAGCGCGCAATGAGCATGGTCCCGCCGGCCGGCGCGGACAGCGCGGCTCAGGAGGCGGCGACGGCCTCGCTCGAGCCCAGCTGAGCCAGGAGGAGGTCGGCGAACTCCGCCGCCGCCGCGCGGTCGAACTGGGCGAACCGGTGCCGAACCGAGAGGTGCAGAACGTCCCCCACGGTCGCCGCGCCGACGCTCACCCCGATCGGCATCCCGCAGGGCGGCGAGAACCAGAGCTCGGGCGGGGCGTCGCCGTCGGACTCCTCGAAGCGCGGCGGGTCGGGTATGCGACCCAGGTTCGAGAGCACCGCGCTGTCGGCGAAGCGATCGCCCGCGACGGGGATCAGCAGCGGCATCGCCCGCTTGACGCCGACCGCGATTCCCTCCGCCAGGCGCAGCACGTCGAAGGGCGCCGCCAAGCGCTTCCCCTGCTTGAGCTGGTTCGTCTGGTCGGAGACCGCGGCGGTCGCGGTGGGCAGGTCCTTGCGCTGGCCCGGGGTCGTCGCGACGCTCAGGAGGATCGCGTACATGCCCGGCATCTCCCAGTACCACTCGCGCGGGCGGGCGTTGACGGGCATGGTCACGGAGATCCGCCGCGCGGTCTCGTCGTGCTCGGCGTTCCAGCGGTCGATGGTCAGGTGCAGGGCGGCCAGCAGCACGTCGTTGAAGGTGGCGCCCGGCGGGCGCTCGCGCAGGAGGGCGGCGGTCCGCTCGGCCGGGATGCGGCGGTGGACGAAGCCGAAGCCCTCGCGCTCGCCGGCGCCGACCGGGGCGACCTTCGCCGGCGGGTCGACGCCCGTGAGCGCGCGAGTCACGTTGTCCATCGCGCGGGTCAGCCGTTCACCGAGGCTCTCGGGACTCAGCAGCGAGCCGAGGTCACGCGCGGCGTCGAGCGAGACCGGGTCGGGTGGATCCTCAACCCCGCGGTAGGAGCGGGCGATCGACTGCGCGAGCCGCGCCGTTCCGACGCCGTCGAGGGGCACGTGGCTCGTGTTCAGGAGCACCAGGTCGCGCTCCGGCCCCCTCGCCAGGGCCGCGCGCACCGGGGGCGAGGCCTCGAGCGCGATCGGTGGGCTGTAGAAGTCCGTGCGCAGCTCTTCGAGCGCGTCCTCGTCGCCGACGTCCGCCACCCGGAGCGGGTCCTGCTCGAGCTCGGAGGCCACCTCCCAGGAGTACCTCCGGTCCACGGGCGACCAGTCCCGGCTCTGGCGAACCCGCGCCAGGGGATGGCGCGAGCAGGCGGTCGCTACCGCGTCTTTCAGGCGCTCGGCGTCGAGCCGCGCCCCGCTTCCGATCTCGAACTGGATGTTCCAGGGATTCGTCACCCCCTGGACGTGGAGGATCGTTTCCTCCAGCACGGTGAAGTCCAAGCTGCGCTCGGCGCCGGCGGTACCCATGGGCCGAAGATAACGGCCGAGACAGCGCGGGACAGATCCCCCTTGTGTCTCGGTACCTCCACTGATCTAATTCGGACTTCGCACTCGGCCGGAAGACAGGGGTTGAAAAGGTTGGGGACTCGTCGAGGAACGTCCGATGCCGCGCACGGCCGAGCGGTCGCGGGGAGATCGGCCGTGCTCGCGTTGGTGCTGTCGCTGCTGGTGGCGGCGCCGGCGTTCGCGTTCGACTCGGCCCGCGAGGACCGCAACAACTCGAAGACCCACGAGCGCGAGGCCGAGTACAGCGGCAGCGACTACCAGACGAAGCTGGCCCAGCGGAGCGCCGAGGGCACGTCCGATGGCCTCCAGACCCTGGCCAACGATCCGACCCGCGACTTCCTGGGGAATCTCTGCTGGCGGCACTCGACGGCCTGCGCTGGTGACATCCGGCTCTGGGACTGGGAGAAGAACCACCACGGCATCGTCCGTGAGGTCCTGTTCACGGCGCGCGACGGCGCCACCCTCTCCGGTCACGTTTGGGCCACCCGCTCGGGTCCGGCCAAGCGGCCCGCGATCGAGATCACCGAAGGCTCGATCCAGGCCGACGAGCAGTACTACTGGTGGGCGGCCACGAGCCTGGCCAAGGAGGGCTACGTGGTGCTGACCTGGGACGCCCAGGGCCAGGGCCGCTCCGACATCCACGGCGAGCCGGGCTCCGACTACAACGAAGGCGTGCCCGCGCAGACCGACGGCCGTCCCTTCTACGACGGCACCGAGGACGCGATCAACTTCATGCTGTCCAACAAGGCCCATCCGTATAAGCCGGTGCCGAGCTGCACGAGCGGCACGAGCCACGCCGGCAAGCAGAACAGCCGCGTGCAGCAGGGCCTGAACCCCGCCTACAACCCGCTCTGGAGGATGATCGACCCGAGCCGGGTGGGCATCGCCGGCCACTCCTACGGCGCAGCCGGCGTGTCCTACATCGGGCAGTGGGACCCGCGCGTGGACGCCGTGGTGGCGTGGGACAACCTGGGACCGCCGGACCCGGCCGCCGGTCTGGGCGAGGAGCCCTGCCCCGCGAACCCGGCGGCGCGCCGGGTGGTCCCGAGGACGAAGCCCGCCCTCGGAATGTCCTCCGATTACGGGCTGACCTCGCAGAAGTACAGCTCGGACCCGGACCCGAAGGCGAAGAGCACCGAGTCCCTCCAGTACTCGAAGCGTGGGGTCCCGACGGGACAGGTGATCATCCGCGGCGGCACGCACTACGACTACTCCTGGATTCCGGATCCGGCCTTCGGGGCCACGCTGCGAGGCGTCGATTTCGCGGCCTGGTACACGGCCGCCTGGTTCGACAAGTTCGTGAAGCGGGACCACACCGCCGACGACCGGCTGCTCACCAACCGCTGGCAGAAGGACCGCCCCGAGGCCAGGGTCGACCCAGACCACGACGGCAACATCTTCTCCTTCTACTACCGCTCGCGCCTCGACTTCCCGCGCGCCTCGACCGCCGCCGCGAGCCGTCGCTTCACTTCGGAGAACCTGCGCCGCTCGCGCGCCCTGCGCTCCGACTGCGATCCGGTCCCCTACTCCTTCCTCAAGCTCGCGCTGAGCGCGGACAGGCCGCATCGCCACCCGGTCTGCATCGCGGGCAGCGGCACCCGCTGCGTCGCGCGCCGGACGACGATCAGCTCGCGCCGGATCGGGTCCGCCCGGCTGGGGCGCAGCTTCAGGCGCTTCTTCCACCGCTACCGCGCGCTGCGCCACTACCGCCGCGCGCACGCCTACAGCTTCTGCGTGCGCGGCCGCCGAGGGCGGTTCCTGGTGGGCGCCCGCAAGGGCAAGATCGACTTCCTGGCGACGACCGTGCGCCGCCACCACACCCGCAGGCACCATCCGGGCCAGCGGCTGCGGGCCAGTCACATCCGCGGCGCGCGGAGGGTCGCGCGCGGCGTGCAGGTGGGCCATCGCTTCGGCCGCGGTCGCGTGGTCTACGGCGTGCGCGGGCGGAAGGTCCGCTTCCTGGCCGTGGTCACCCGCCGCCAGACCGTGCACCGCCGCGCGCTCGTCAGGCGCCTGCGGGCCGCGAAGCTCGTGCCGAAGCGCCGCCACCGCCGCTGACCGGCGGGCCGCTAGCGGGTGGCGCTAACCCGTCTGGCCGTCGAGCGCGCGCCGGACCGTCGCCCGGTCCTTGTGCCGCCGCTCATAAGCTCGCACGCGCCTGCGTGCCTCGCGGTCCAGGCGCGTCACTACCCGCCTGATCTCCTCCACCGTCTGCTCGTCGTACCCGGGCCAGGGCTCGCCGCCGCCGCTCGGCGACGCGCTCTGCTCGACCGGCGAGGGCTCGCTGACCTCGGTGCCGGCCGCCTCGGCGAGCTCGACCAGCGATGCGTGCAGCACGCCCGGCAGCTGATCGACGTCCGGCAGCACGTCGGCATCGCCCGTGAAGCCGAACTCCATCTTGCCGGCATAGCTCACGATCACGATTCCGAGCGCCAGGTTTCCGCCGATCGGCAGGCACGGGAAGACATCCTCGACCTCCCGGCCGCGCAGGTACAGAGTCGTCTGCGGGCCCGGGACGTTGCTCACCACCACGTTCACGTAGCGCTGCCGCGACCCCAGCCCCGAAAGACGCTCGGACAGCCCGGGCGGGACCAGCCCCGTGATCTCGGTGGCCGCCAGGCTCCCGAATGGCTCGGCGCTCTGCTTGAGCCCCTGCATCGTCTCGTGGATGCGTTTGAAGCGCTCCACCGGATCGCCGATGCCGACTGGCAGCGGCACCCGCAGGCCGGAGACCTCGTTGCCGCTGGTGGACTGCAGCTCCTCCCGCACGCTGACCGGGACGAAGACCTGAAGCTCGAGCCCGCGTGTCTGGCACCCGCGCCTGGCCAGGTCCCGACCGAGCGCGCCGGCCACGACGGCGAGCACGGCGTCGTTCAGGGACCCTTGGAGTGCGTTCTTGATCGCCTTCAGGTCATCGAGCGACTCGCGCTGCCAGCTGAAGCTGCGCCTCGGCCCGACCGGCCTGTTGTACGGCGTGGTCGGCGCGGGGTTCAGCTGGGCGCCGACGATTCCGGCTACGCCCGCGACGGTGCGCACCGCGCTCTTGACCGTCCGGCGCGGGGAGCGCACGAGGCCGGCGGCCGAGCGCACGAGCTCCGGCGGCGCGGCCCGCTCCAACACGGCGTCGGCAAGCAGCCGGGCCGTCGAGGGACCGGCCTGCGGGCTCCAGGCCTTCGCCCGCGCGGCCCGCGGCCGGCGCTCGGTGTCGAGCAGCGTCTCCAGCACCTTGATGCTCGCGATCCCGTCCACGAGCGCGTGGTGGATCTTGTGCATGACCGCGAACCGGCCGCCCTCGAGGCCCTCCACGAGCCACAGCTCCCACAGCGGCCTGTCTCGCCGCATGTGCTCGCTGATGAACCCGGCGAACACGGCCTGAAGCTGGGGCGGCCCGCCCGGAGCCGGGACCGCGGCATGCCGCACGTGGTTCGTGATCCGGAAGTGCGGATCGTCCACCCAGCGGGGTCGCCCCAGCCCCAGGGGGACGGTCGCCAGTCGCTGGCGGAAGCGCGGAAGCCGGTCCAGCCTTGGCTCGATCGCCTCCACCACCTCCTCGTGGCTCGGCGCCGGTCCGGCCAGCACCTCCACCGCGCCCACGCAGAGGTTGGTCGAGTCGTCCTCGCTGGTGAGGAACGACGTGTCGAGCGCGGTCAGGCGGTCGTTGGCCACGGAAGGCACCTACCCGTTCGAGGAACCTATGTCACGTGAATGAGGCTCGCCGCGGCTGGCTGATAGTCGGCGCCCTGTCGGTCACCGTGACGGTCGGCTACGGCGTCCTCCAGTACGCGTTCGGCGTGCTCCTGCCCGCGATGCACCACGACCTGGGATGGAGCCGGACCGAGATCACCGGGGCGTTCTCGCTCGCGGTCCTGGTCTCCGCCGTGGCGGGGCTCCCGATCGGCGTGCTGCTGGACCGAAGGAGCCCGCGCTTGCTGATGACGGGGGGCGCGGCCGCCGCCGCCGTGCTCGTCGCGGCCTGGTCCCGCGTCCATACCATCGTCGAGCTGTACCTCGTCTTCGCCGCGCTGGGCGTGGCGATGGCCTCGCTCCTCTACGAGGCCGCGTTCACGGTCATCGCCAAGTGGCTCTCCTCGCGACGCCGGGCCGCTTTGACGGCGATCACGGTGGTCGGCGCCACGGCCAGCTTGATCTTCTCGCCGTTGACCCACCAGCTCGAAGCGGCGCTCGGGTGGCGGGATGCGCTGCTCGTGCTGGCAGGGATCCTGGCCGCGGTGGCGATCCCGCTGAACGCGCTGGCGCTGCGACGGCGGCCACGGGAGCTCGAGCCCCCGCCGGGAGAGGCCGGCCCGGCGCCGCGCCAGGTCCTGCGCTCCGTCTCCTTCTGGCTCCTGGCCACCGCGTTCATGCTGGGCTCGTTCTCGACCTTCGCGATCGTGGTCCTGCTCGTCTCGCTACTGATCCACGAGGGCAGCGGCGCGGCGTTCGCGGCGTTCGTCGCCGGGCTGCTGGGCTTCTCCCAGCTCCCCGGTCGGCTCGTGCTGGGAATGGTCGGCCGCCGGCTGAGCAAACGCGCTCTGCCGGTCGCTGTCTTTGGGCTGGGCGCCGCTGCGCTCGTGCTGCTCGCCTGTGACCGGAGCGGCTGGGCCGCGATCGTCTTCGCGATCGTGTTTGGCGCGAGCAACGGAATGTCCACGCTCCTGCGCGCCACGATGGTCGCCGAGCTGTGGGGGCGCGACAGCTACGGCGCGCTCCTGGCCGCGCTCTCCGCGCCCTTCAACCTCGCCCGAGCCGCGGCGCCCGTGCTCGGGTCGGTCCTGGTGGCCGTGACCGGCAGCTACAGGTCGCTGTTGTGGGTCCTCGCTGCGGGCACCGCCGCGGCGGCCGCCGCCGGGGCCGCAGCGGTCACTCGCCAGCGGGACCACCCGGCCCGCGCGGCCGATGGGCCTCAACGGAACACGCCGGTGTGGCCGAGCGAGTAGCGCCCGGGCTGCGGGTAGACGCACAGCCCGTGCGGCCCCGCGCCGACCTTTACGCGTCGCAGCAGCCGGCCGCTGCGGGTGCTGATCGCGTACACCTCGCCGTTGTAGCGCCCGGACAGCCAGAGGACCCGCCCATCGGCGGAGACTCCGCCCATGTCGGGGCTGCCGCCTCCCGGCAGCCGCCACTTCGCCACGGCCTTCCGGCTCCGGAACGAGATCAGGGAGATCGATCCCTCGCCGCGGTTGGAGACGTACAGCAGCCGGGAATCGCGGCTCGCGTACAGACCGTGAGCGCCCGCCCCGGTGCGCACGAACCCAAGCCGGCGGAAGCGGTGCGCGTCGATGATCCATACGCCGCTCGAGGCCATGTCGGCGACATAGAACACCCGGCCGTCCGGTGACAGCTTCACGTCCTGGGGCATGCCGCCGGGCCGCAGCGCAATCGAGCGGACGACCCGCTCGCGAGCGACGTCGACGACCACGAGCCGCCCCGCGAACTCGCAGGATGCAACGAGGTAGCGGCCGCGGGCGGTGAAGTCCATGTGGTCGACGCCCCGGCAAGGCACAGGCAACGCGCGGTGCAGCTTCATCGAGTGCGCGTCGCGGAAGTCGAGTCGATGCAGGCGTTCCGCCACGACGATCGCGTAGCGGCCTCGCGGCGTGAAGTAGAGGTTGTAGGGATCGGTCACCGGGACCGGCTTGCCGTGGTGGCCGGTGCGTGGGTTTATCGGGGTGAGGCTGTTCCCCTCGTCGTTCGTGACCCATAGCCTCTTCAGGTCCCAGGAGGGCGTTACGTGCTGCGGGAGCGCCCCGGTCCCCCAGTGGCCGACGACCCGGTAGCTGCGAGGGTCGATGACGTCGACGGTGTTGCTCTCCGAGTTGGGGACGTAGATGCGCTGCAGGTCTCTCCGCACCACGGGGCTCAGGTGGCCCGGCCGGTCCGCCGCGTAGACGTCGAGAGCGGGACGCCTCGTCCTCGCCGGAGCCGACGCTGCTTTGCCGCGCCCGGGTGTTCGAGCGCCGTTGGCGGCCCGGGAGGGATGCGACCCTGAGCTGCTGCAGCCGGCGACGAGCGCCGCGGCGATCAGCGCGGACAGCCGCCAGGGCATCAGCCGCGGGGCTCCAGGGCCAGGATCCCGTCGCGAGCCCGCCCGCCCGAATCCCGCCCGCCGAACACGAGGATGCGGCGCGGCTCGGAGACGGCGGCCAGGTCCGAAAGGGCGCGTGGCAGGCTTCCCGCCATCCGCGCCCTTCCCGACGCCGGATCGACCGCGAGCACCAGCGGGCTCTGGGCGCCACTCGCCGACCTGCGTCCGCCGATTACGTAGAACGTCCCTCGGAGCGAGGCACCCGCGGCATGCGAGACCGAAGCGGGCAAGGTTCCGAGCCGGCGCACGCGCGCGGTCGCCGGATCGAAGCTCAGAATGGCGCGGGTCGGGCCGCTCGGCGAGTCTCCGCCGGCGATCAGCACCTTGCCGCCGACCGCGGCGACGGCGGCGTAGCGCAGCGGCGAGGGAAGCCGCCCGACGACCCGCGCGCCTGCGCCGGGCCGAAACACGACGACCGACCGCAGTGGGCTGGCTCCGGTGTACCCGCCTATCACGTAGGCCGCGCCGCCCACGGCGGCTACCCCCAAGTCGGACGCCGGCGCCGGCAGCTGCCCCACGCGCGCCACGCGGCCTGGGGCCACGCGGTAGACGGCTGCCGTCGATCCTCCCGCGCTGCCGCCACCGAATAGATAGACCTCGCGCCCGATCGCCGCCGCGGCGGCGTCGTGGACTGGCGCGGGCAGGGACCCGATCGCACGCGCATTCCCACCCTTGACCGCAGTTACCGTCGGCAGGGACTGGTCCGAGGCGCTCAGCCCGCCAAGGACGAGGCTTCCCGTACCCCCGAGTGACGCCGCCGCGGGAAGCTGAACAGGCTCCGGAAGGCGTCCGACCGCTCGGGCTCGCAGCCGGAGGAGAGCCGGGCTTGGCTTGGGGGCAAGCTCGGGCCTGCTCGCCGATCGCCCGGAGGAGCAGGCGGCAAGGGCCGGGGTGGCCAGGACGAGGGCGCCGGCCAGGAAGTGAGCGGCCCGAGGCATGCCGACCCGTCTACCCGGTCCCGCCTGACGATCTCCTGAATAGACGACCCCGGCGGCTCAAGACAGGGGCAGGCGCACGACGAAGCGGGCACCCGGGCTGGCGGCCCGCGCTTCGACCTCTCCTCCCGCGGCGCGTGCCAGGCGGCGGCTCAACGCCAGGCCCAGTCCTGCGCCGTTGCTGGTCTGGGAACTGGACACGGCACCCCGCCGCCCCGCCTCGAAGATCCCTTCGAGCTCGTCCCGCGGAACTCCGGGACCGTCGTCTTCGATCGTGAAGAGGACGGCAGTCGTATCGCGCTCCATCCTCACCCCCACCGCGCGGCGGCCGTAGCGACAGCCGTTCTCGACGATCGGGTAGAGGATGCGCTCGACGACCTCGGCGTCGGCTCCCACCCGAAGAGGGGCGGGCGGGGGACGGACCTCGACCACTACGCCCTCGCGTCCCCAGAGTGCCGCGCAGGCCTTCGCCGCGGCGACCGCACAGCTGTGCGCATCGCTAGTGCGTCGACCCGGCGCGAGCTGGGTCCGGGCCACGGCCAGCAGGGCGTCGAGGGTGCGGCTCATCTGCCGTGCGCTGGAGAGCACCTGCTCGAATCCCTCCCGGTACGCCGCCGACGCCCGCTCCTGTCGCAGGGCAAGTTGGGCCTCCGCGCCGATGCCCGTATGGGGCGTGCGCAGCTCGTGGGAGAGCTCGGCCGAGAAGCGCTGTTCGTGACGCAGACTCGAGGCCAGGCGGTCGAGCAGGCTGTCCAGGGTGGCAGCCAGATGCGTGAACTCGTCGCGGGGCTCACCCAGGCCGAAGCGCCTATCCAGGTCGCGCTCGCTCCACTCGGCCGCCTGGGCCGTCATTCGCCGGACCGGCCGTAGGGCGCCCGAGATCAGCCAGCGCGTGGCCAGGGCCACGGCGAGCAACACGGCGCTGGCAAACAGGATCGACCCGATGAGCGCCGCACGGCGTGTCCGCTCGTAGGGCTCGAGCGACACCCCGGCGACGACCCGCCCCAGGCGCCTACCGTCCTCGACTATCGGAAGCGAGTACAGGCGGGTGTCGGTGTCCTTCACGTCCAGCCGCAGCCGGCCACCGCGCGCAAGCTTCGCGGCCGCCCGGTCGTTGCGCGGCTGTTGCCGCGGCCGCTCTATCGGCCGCCCCCCGGAGAAGACCCATGCCGAACTGTCGACCGCCCTCTCGTCGGGTGCCTCCGGAACCGTGAGGCGGCCTCTCGAGATCCTCACCGCGCTCAGCTGTGCCGCTGCCCGCGCCCTGGCCACGTCGGTCGCGTCCCGGTCGAGTCGACGCGAGAGGACGAGATTGAAACCGCTGGTCAGCACGGCGATCACAAGCGCGATGCCCAGGCTCACCGCCAGATGGAGGCGGCCGCGGAGGCCAGGTCTGAGCCCGCGCAGGCTCATCCCAACCTGTAGCCCACACCGTGGACCGTGGCGATCTCCGGTGGGTCGGGGAGCGTCCGGAGCTTGCGCCGGAGGCGGGCGATGTAGACGTCGAGCGTGTTGTCGTGAACTATCGCTCCGTGCGGCCAGGCCGCCCGCAGCAGATCGGCGCGTCCCACGACCCTGCCGGGCCGGGCGGCCAGCGCGGCCACCAGCCGGAACTCCGTGGGCGTCAGCGCCACGCTCGAGCCCGCACGCGACGCGGCGTGATCGGCCGGGTCGAGCTTCAGCCCCGCGACCTCAGCGACCGCCTCCACCCCGGCGCGTCTCAGGAGCGCACGTAGGCGGGCGACGAGCTCGTCGAGGTCGAACGGCTTCGTGACGTAGTCGTCGCCCCCGGCGCCGAACCCGCCCAGTAGATCGACCAGCGCGTCGCGGGCGGTCAGGAAGAGCACCGGGCTGAGGACTCCCTGACTGCGGAGCGCCTGGCAGACATCACGTCCGTCCGAGTCAGGCAACCCGATGTCCACGATCAGCGCATCCGGAGGGCTCGAGCGGGAGAGCTCGACCAGCTCTCCGCCTGTGGCGACCGCGTTCACCTCGAAGCCCTCCTCGCGCAGGGTCCGCGTGAGCACGCCGCGAAGTTGGGCGTCGTCCTCGGCGATGAGGAGTCTCGGCAGCACGCACCAAGTATTGCCGTCGCGCGGGTAGCGGGCGTGAGGTGTTCAGGAGGCTGTCAGGGGCCGCCCACCACCATCCCCTCATGCGGCGGATCCGGAGTGCCCTGCTACTCGCGGCCCTCTGCCTCGCCGGCGTCGCAAGCGTCGCCGCCTACCCGGAGCTGGTCGATCACGATGCGCGCGCCAGCCGAGCGAAGCCTGGTTCGGAGCGCACTCATTGCGGGGGCTATCGCTGGAGGGTCAAGACCCTCGCGGACAGAGGCGCCGGCGCGATCGATCCCGCCCCGCGCACCACCACGATGGCGGCGTTGAGCAGGCTTTCCAGGCACCATGCCGCCGGCATCCGCATAGCTCCCCTCGAGAGTCACGTCTGGCGTCTCCGCGGCGTGCGCCTCGCCGGCTTCCGGCTGATGCCGGACGGGGACGTTCATCTGGTGCTCGCCGATCGCTCGGGCCGAACCATGATCAGCGAGTTTCCGGCGCCCGCTTGCGACCGGGCGGCGCCGCGGACGTTCAGGACGAGGATCGACTCGGCTCGCGCTCGCCTGCTGGCGGGCCGCCGCGCCTCACGTGGCAGATTCCGACCGCTCGCTGGGCACGCCACCGTCACCGGGGTCGGCTTCTTCGACTACGGCCACGAACAGCGCGGCGCCGCTCGGAACGCCGTAGAGCTTCACCCGGTCCTCTCGATCTCTCCCGAGCCGCGTTCAGGAGGTCGTCAGCTTGCCGCGCCTACGGTGACCGGATGAGCTTCAGAAGACCCGCCGCAATCGCCCTCGTCGCAGCCCTCGCCCTCGCCGGCTGCGGATCCGGCTCGAAGTCGGGCAACGCCGGAGGCCCGAAGTCCGAGGCCGCGTCGGCGGCGACCGGGGACATTCCCGACAACCAGGTCTTTCTCCGCTATCAGGGCGACGGCTACTCGCTGAAGTACCCCGAGGGCTGGACGAGGAGCGGCTCGGCCGGCGACCTCATCTTCCGGGACAAGGGCAACTCCATCCACCTCGTCCTCCGCCGCGGCCCGAAGCCCACGCCTGCGACAGTGGCTGCGGGCCTGGCGCCGCTCGAGCGCAGCGGGCGCGGCTTGCATGCCGACAAGCCCCTCGTCACAACCCTCCCGGGCGGACGCGCCACAAAGGTCAGGTTCCACGAGCGGGGTTCACCCGACCCGGTCACCCTCGAGCGCCGCGCTCTGATCGTCGACCGCTACGTCTACGCCCGGAAAGGGAAGGTCGCCATCCTCGACCTGGCCACACCGAAGGGGGTCGACAATGTGGATGCCTACCGGCTCATTTCCCGGAGCTTCCGCTGGCGGTGAGGAGCCTCTACGTCGAGCCCGAGCGGCCCGCCGAGCTCGATTGGCCGGCGCTCCAGTGCAGGGACGTGTTCAAGATCTTTCGCTCGGGCCCGGCCGAGACGGTGGCCCTGAGGGGTCTCGACCTCCGCATCGAGCGGGGAGAGGCCGTCGCTGCCGTCGGTCCCTCGGGCAGCGGCAAGAGCACTCTCCTGTCGCTGGCGGCCGGCCTGGACGAGCCGTCGGCTGGAGAGGTGCGGGCGTTTGGCCGCCCGCTCGTGCGACTCGCCGAGGCCGAGCTCGCCCACTACCGGGCAACGAAGCTCGCGCTCGTTTTCCAGAGCGACAACCTGTGGCCTGCCCTGTCTGCCCGGGACAACGTGGCGATCGCGCTGCGACTCGCGCGCGACACCGACAGCGTGAACGACCGCGCGGCGGACGCCCTCGCGGCACTCGGCCTCGGCGACCGCCTGCGCCACCGGCCCAGCGCGCTCTCCGGCGGGGAGCAGCAGCGGGTTGCGATAGCGGCCGCCGCCGCCCGCCGGGCGCCTCTGGTCCTGTGTGACGAGCCCACCGGCGAGCTCGACGAGCGAAACGAGGAGCTGGTGCTCCAGGCCCTGTTGCGACTGCGCTCCGACGCCGGCAGCACGGTCGTGGTCGTGACCCATTCCGAGCGGGTCGGAGCCGCCCTCGATCGCGTCGTCGAGATCCGGGACGGGAAGGCCCGCGAGTGAAGCGGCTCGGGAGGGCGCTCCTCGACGATCCCTCGGATGCCACCGCCTTGGCCGCCTGCAGGGGGGTCACCGTGGCGTACGACAACAGCGACGGGTCGGTGCCGGCGCTGCGAGGCGTGGATCTCGAGGTGGAGTCCCGTGGCAGGCTCGCGTTGTGGGGCCGGTCGGGCTCCGGCAAGACCACGCTGTTGCACCTGCTGGGGGGGCTGCTCGCCCCGACGCAGGGCCACGTGCTCTGGCGCGGCCGGCAGCTGCCGGCGCTGGGCCAGGTCGCGCGGCATCCGGAGCGGCGCGTTGGCGTCGCCTACGTCTTCCAGGGCGCGAACCTCCTGCCCAGCTTCACCGCGCTGGAGAACGTCGCCTTCGCAGCCGAGGCGACGCCTGCCGCCCACGCGGGCCACCGGCCGGTGGAGCTGCTCGAGCTCGTCGGACTCGGGCAGAAGCTGGACAACCTGCCCGCGGAGCTCTCCGGCGGCGAGGCTCAGCGTGTGGCGCTCGCTCGGGCGCTGGCCCAGTCGCCCGAGCTCCTGCTGTGCGACGAACCGTCGGGCCAGCTCGATTCGGAGACCGGGACGCGCGTCCTGGATCTGGTCGACGCGCTGCAGGCCGGGCTCGGCTTTGCGCTCGTCGTGGCCACCCACGACGCGGACGTGGCGGCCCGCTACGAGCGGGCGGTCGCCCTCGCGGACGGACGCGTCGTCCCGGGAGCCTCCATCTGACCGCCGCGGCGCGACTGGCCCTCGCGGGCCTTCTGCGCTCACCGGGCCGCGCGATGATCCGGGTAGCGGTCCTGGCGGCAGCCGCCGCGCTGCTCGGCTCGATGCTGCTCTTCGTGGGCAACTCGCTCCGAACCATGAGCTCGGGGGCCGTGCGCGGGGTGGCGCTCGACTGGCAGGGGCCGGTCAGCTCCTATGCGCAGGCGAAGCGGGTGGCCGCCGACACGTCCCGGCAGTCTGCGATCGCGCAGGCATCGCCGACCGCGACGGCGCCCTTTGCCCAGGCCCAGAACGGCGGAGGCAGCGGCACCACCACCGCCGGCTCCGGCTCCGTCCTCGCCGTGCCCCCCGGCTACCTCTCCCACGTCCGCACCTTCCACTTCCTGCACGGCGGGCTGCGTCGCGGCTACCTGGTCCTCGACCAGCAGATGGCCGCGACGCTGAAGGCGGGCGTGGGCAGCACCGTGCTCCTGAAGCCCGCCCCTGCGGCCGGTGCCCTTCCGTACCGGGTCTCGGGCATCGCCGTCGTGACCGAGCCGGAAGTCCTGTTCCAGCCGCTCAACCCGCAGCTCGGGCCGGCCCCGGCGCAGCCCCCGGCCAACGTCGCGATCATGCCTGTCGCCAGCTTCGCCGCGACCTACGCACGCCACTTGCGCACGGTCACTCCCGCGAGCGTCGGCTCGAGCGCGCAGCCAGGGGCTCAGGACGGCGTCCAGTGGCAGGTGCAGGCGCAGGTTGACCCCCGCAGCCTGAGCGGGCTCAGCCCCGCGCGGGCCTACGCGCGCGCGGGCCAGGTGCGCAACCGCGTCGAGCGCTCGCTCCCGGGTCAGGTGCAATTCGTCGACAACCTCTACGACGGGTTGAACACCGCGGCGGAGGACGCCCTCTACGCCGAGAGCATGTATGTCCTGCTCGCGGTTCCCGGCGCGATAGTGGCGCTTGGCCTCGCCTACCTCGCCGCTCTGGGGACGGTGGAGCGGGATCGTCGCGACCTCGCGCTCCTGCGGGCCCGGGGCGCCAGCAGGCGGGACCTGCTCGGACTGGCGGGCGCGGAGAGCGTTGTCCTGGGCGGTCTCGCCGGCCTCACGGGGACCGCCTTGGCGATGCTCGCGGTGAAGGGGCTCCTTTCCGGGCCTCTCCATCTCAACGGCGGGCGCGTGGCCCTGACCGCGGGGCTGTCCGTGCTGCTGGCGACCGTCGGGGCGGCCTGCGCGAGACTCGCGGCCACGGCGTCCCTGCTCCGCTCGAGTGTCGCCGAGGCCAGGCGGAGGGCCCATCGACCTGGCCGGCCGCTATGGCAGCGCCTGCACATCGACCTCGCCGCGCTGGCGGTCAGCGGCCTGGTCTGGTGGCTCACGGCGCGGACGGGATTCTCGGCGGTCGTCAATCCCGACTCCAACCCGACGCTGTCGTTGTCCGCCTACATGTTCCTTGCGCCGGCGCTGCTCTGGATCGGTGCCACCCTGCTGTTGGTGCGCCTGCGCGGCGAGCTCCTGGCCGCCGCGGCTCGAAGGGCCGCCAGGGCTCCCATCGGGGGCGCCGGCGGTTTTCTCCTGGCGAGCGCCGCGCGCAGGGCGGGTCCCCTGAACCGCGGTCTGGTGGTCCTGGGGCTGGTGCTGGCGTTCGGCGTGCAGCTCGGCATCTTCGCCGCGACCTGGGACCGGCAGGCCACAGTCGACGCGCAGCTCAGCCTGGGGGCGGACGTCGTGGCGAACGCGCCGCCCGGGGTCGCCGCCAGGCAAGCACTGAACCGCAAGATCGCCCGCCAGCCCGGAATCGAAGCCACGACCGCCCTCGACCACTCCTACGCCTACGTCGGTCCCGACCTCCAGGACACCTACGGGATCGATGCCCGATCCTTCCGCCGGGCGACCAGCCTGCGGGACTCGTACTTCCGGGGCGGCACGGCGAGCCAGATGATGGCGCGGCTCAGGAGCACGCCCGACGGGATCCTCGTGGCCGGGGAGACGATCACCGACTATGCGCTCAAGCCGGGGTCCCTGCTCAGGCTGCGGGTGCTCGACCGCGCTCGCGGACGCTTCCACGTAGTTCCGTTCCACGTCGTCGGCACGGTGCAGGAGTTCCCGTCTGCGCCAAAGGACTCGTTCATGGTCGCCAATCTCGGCTACCTGCAGCGCGTCAGCCGCGGCGCCGGACCGAACGTGGTGTTCGCCAAGGCGAGCGGCAATCCCGACACGGCGGCGCGACGCGTCGCACGGGCCACCGCTGCGGACGGCACTGACGTCAGGAGCATCCGCCAGCAGACGAAGCAGACCGTCAGCTCCATCACCACCGTTTCGCTCGACGGGATCAGCCGCATAGAGCAGGTCTTCGTCGTCATCCTCGCGGCTGCCGCGATGGGCCTGTTCGTGGCGCTCGCCGTCTCCGAGCGACGGCACGAGTTCGCCACCATGGTCGCCGTCGGGGCGTCGGCACGCCGGGTCGGCGCTTTCCTATGGACCGAGGCCGCGATGGTGCTGGGCGCAGGGGCGTTGCTCGCGGCCGGCCTCGGCTGGTTGCTGTCGAAGATGCTGGTCGCGATGCTGACGCACGCATTCGATCCACCGCCCGACGCGCTGGCGGTGCCGTGGGGATTTCTGGGAGAGCTCGCGGCGGCCACCCTCGGGGCCGCGATCGTCGCGACGCTGCTGGCCGGTCGGGTCCTCGGGCGCCTTCGCTACGGGGAGATACTTCGCGAGCAGTAGCCAGTCGCCGTCAGCGCGCAGACAGGACCCTGAGGTGCGCCCGGGCCGGCCTGCAGCCGGAGCGGGTCGCCCGCAGCCGCCTGGATCCGGCGCGGCGGAACCTGGCCCTGAGGGTCGCCCGGCCGTGCCGGTCGGTGCGGACGCTGCGCCGCCCCAGCCGCACCCTGGCATGTGAGACGCAGCGGCGGGAGCTCGACCTGACGCGCACGCGCAGCCGAGCGCGGTGACCGGCGCGCACACGGCGCGGCCGGACTGCGAGGCGAAGCCGGGGCCGGCCGGCTCCGCCCCGCTCCGTGACGCGCTCACAGGGGGTTGTCGACGCCACGGTGTCCGAGCTGCCGTCCGCGAAGCCGAAGGTCGCCACGCTGGTCCAGCGGCCGCTGACCGGGCAGCCGGGCGGGGTGGTGATCAGCGACCTGGCGCCTGCGACGCGGACGGGGATGCTGAAGTCGAGCGACCGGACCGCGGTCTGGCCGTCAGGCGGGCCCCCCGGGGCCATCGGCGGGTGCGCCGTGGTCGTCGAGCCGCTGATCGTTAGGCGGTCGAACGCGGGCGAGAGCGGCGTCCCGGGCGCGGTGATGATCTCGATCAGCTGGTTCGGCCCGTCGAAGACGTGGTTGTCGCCCGTCATCGGATCGATCGGCGGTCCGAAGCCGGTCATCGCGCTGAAGGAGCCCACGGTCAACTCGCTGTCGTCCGGGCAGGCCTTCGAGCCGAGCAGCCTGATCTGCTCGTCCGAGGCGGTGCACTGGCGCACCGTGGTCGTGTCGTAGCGCAGGCCGCGGGGGCCGTGCACGACGGCGGAGCGGAGGGCCGACGGCTTGGCGTCCCGATCGCCCGCGCGGTGGAACAGCACGTGCAGCGTCATGCCCGTCGGCGATCCCGGCGAGCGGCTCGTGAGGCCGAGCTTGAAGTCGGCCAGCCGGCCGTTGTCCGCCGAGGCCGGAGCGGCTGCGGCGCAGAAGGCGGCCACGGCCGCGGCGGCCGAGGCGATGAGCGTGCCGCGCATCTCTAGCTACCGCCCTTCGGTGAGGGGCTTCGGCCGGGGCCGTGCCGGCTCACCAGCGGGCTGTCGGTGATCAGCGACAGGTCCATCGGGACCTCCGAGACGCCCTCGCCTCCGCACTTCACCGTGACGTCGGGCGGCGTGCGCTGCGTCAGGAAGCTGGCGTGCGCCGTCGCCGAGCCCGAGCGCTCGCCCTTCATCGTGAGGTAGACCTCCGTCGCCACGCTGGTGAATTCGAAGCTGTAGCGAATGGTCGTGCCGTCGGCGAACGTGATCGAGCCCTGTCCCGGCGCGATCGTGTGGGCATACGGACAGGAGCCGTCGGCGTCTCCGACGTTGTGCATCTGGACCGGCGCGTCGGACACCTGCCGCCCGTCGAGGGTTCCGCTGCAGGTCCCGCTCGCGTCGTAGACGGTGGTGAGCCGCTGCAGAGTGTTCGTGGCGGGTGGGGAGAAGTGGGTCGTCCCTTGAACCGAGCAGGAGCCGGCGAAGCTGTCGAGGCGCTCCTTGGCGTCCGCCGGCGCGAGCCCGGTCGAGGCGACTACGGCAGTGACCCCGGCGGCGAGCCAGATGCTTCTTGCGGTCCGTGCACTCATCGTGTTCCTCCGTTCTGCTCTCGTGGGGGCTTCGAAGCGTCACGCGCCGCCTCGATCGCCGACATCAGCCCCAACCAACCCGAGAACGGCCGGTCCAGCCGACCGCCCCGCTCGTGGTCGTAGAGCCGCCCTTGGATCGGCTCGGCGTCGAAGCGGACCTCCAGCCCCAGGCGCCTCGGTTGCCCTGCCGCGCTCATGGATCAACCGTTGCAGCGCGCGCAGCGCCCCACAACGGGGGGCACCCTGAGCCGCCACCCCAAACATTCGGGGAACCCGCGCCGCTCGGCACGCGGCGTGTCAACGTCCGTGCCGCCATGCAGCAGACGGAAGTCGCCGCCGTGCTCGAGCGCGAGCGTGAGCTGACCCAGCTCGACCGCCTCGTAGACGAGGTCCGTGACGGTCAGGGCCGGCTGGTGTTGGTCGAGGGTCCGGCCGGGATCGGCAAGACGCGTCTGCTCGAGGAGGTCCGTGCCCTGGCGCGCGAGCGCGGGCTGATCGTGCTCTCCGCCCGGGCGTCCGAGCTCGACCGCGAGTTTCCCTTCGGCATCGTGCGGCAGCTATTCGAGCCGTTGATCGCCGGCGTCGACGCGAAGCGGCGCGCGAAGCTGCTGCACGGGGCGGCCGGCCTGGCGGCCCCCCTTCTGGGGCGGGGCGGTCCGGAGCAGGAGGCCCCCGATCGGGACCCGTCCCTGGCGCACTTCCACGCGCTGTACTGGCTGACCGCCAATCTCGCCGAGGAGGAGCCGGCGGCACTCGTGATCGACGACGTCCACTGGGCCGACGCCAGCTCGCTGCGCTTCATGCAGTTCCTGCTTCCGCGGCTTGGCGAGCTGCCCGTCCTGCTGGCGCTTGCGACGCGCCCCGCCGAGCCGGGCGCCGAGCGCGAGCCGATCGATTCCCTGGCGACGGATCCCCTCGGGCACGTCCTGCGGCCGGCGCCTTTGAGCGACGGCGCGGTTGCCGGTCTGGTCGCCTGCGAGCTCGACGCCGAGGCCGACCCGGAGTTCTCCGAGGCCTGCCACCAGGCCACGGGCGGCAACCCGTTCCTGCTGCGCGAGCTGCTGCGCGAGCTGGTCGTCGACGGCGTCTCGCCGACTGCGGCGCAGGCGTCGGTCGTGGGCCAGCTGGCGCCTCCGACGGTGGCACGCGCGGTGCTGCTGCGCCTCGCGCGGCTGGGCGACGAGGCGTCGGCGCTCGCGCGCGCCGTGTCCGTGCTCGGCGACGGCGTCCCGTTGCACCGGGCGGCCGCCCTGGCCGGGCTGTCGGGCGAGCGGGCCGGCGAGCTTTCCGCCGAGCTCGCCGGGGCGGACATCCTGACGGCGACGCGTCCGCTGGCTTTCGCGCACCCGATCCTGCGCTCGGCGGTCTATGGCGACATCGATCCGGGAGCGCGCTCGCGCGCTCACCG
>JBHELQ010000048.1:0-12737 GCA_046262995.1 Thermoleophilaceae bacterium | reverse complement strand
GGCATGGCCGCGCTCGAGGAGGCCGCCGCGTGAGCGGCCTGCTCCTCCTGGCCCCGCTGCGGGTGGAGTCGCTCGCGCTGCGCTCGGCGCGGACCGGAGCGAGGGTCATTCGGACCGGCATGGGGTCCGCGCGGGCCAAGGCGGCCGCCACTCGTGTCGCGGACCTGCCCGGCGACGCGCTGGCGGTCGTCGGGCTCGGGGGGGCGCTCGATCCGTCGCTCGCGCCGGGAGACCTCGTCGTGGCGAGCGAGCTGCGCGGGCCCGACGGCACCGTGCCGTGCCGGGGGGCGGACGCCGTCGCCGGCCTCCTGCAGAGTCGCGGCCTGCGGGCGCGAATCGGCCCGATCGTCTCCTCGACGGGACTCGTACGCGGCCAGGCCCGCGAGGAGGTTGGCTCGGGGGGCGCGCTGGCGGTCGACATGGAGTCCGCCTGGCTGGCGGCCGCGGCGTCAGATCGGCCATTCGCCGTCGTGCGCGCGATCGTCGACGCTCCGGGGCGCGAGCTGCTCGGCCCGCGCACGCTCGCGGCCGGCCTGCGCGCCCTGCTCGCGCTGCGCCGGGCCGCCCCCGCGCTCGACGAATGGGCGCGCGCGATCCGGCCCCGCCGAGTCCTGCTGGCCGGGCCGCGGGCATCGTGCGCCGGAGTCGACCGGGCGGTGGAGAGCGTGGAGCGGGCGCTGGCCCTGCACGGGCCGCCGCTCTTCGTCCGCCGCCAGATCGTGCACAACGCGCACGTGGTCGCCGAGCTCGAGCGCCGGGGCGTCGTCTTCGTGCACGAGGTGGACGAGGTCCCTGAGGGCGGAACTGTCGTCTTCTCCGCGCACGGCGTGCCGCCGGCCGCCCGCCGGCTCGCCGCTGACCGCGGGCTGCGGGTGATCGACGCCACCTGCCCGCTGGTCGCCAAGGTGCACGCGGAGGCGCGGCGCTTTGCCGCCGCCGGCCGAACGGTGGTGCTCGTGGGCCACGAGGGGCACGACGAGGTCGAGGGGACGATGGGCGAGGCGCCCGAGCGCATGCGGCTGGTGCAGTCGGTGGAGGAGGCAGAGCGGCTCCAGGTCGACGATCCCGAGCGGGTCAGCTATCTGCTGCAGACGACCTTGGCGGTCGACGAGGCGGACCGTGTGGTGAACGCTCTGGCGCGCCGCTTCCCCCGACTTACCGGGCCGCCTTCCGACGACATCTGTTACGCGACGCAGAACCGCCAGGACGCGGTGCGCGCCATGGCGGACGAGTGCGAGGCGATGCTCGTGATCGGCTCCCCCAACTCGTCGAACTCGAACCGGCTCGCGGAGGTCGCCGAGCGGGCCGGCTGCCCGGCGCGCCTGATCGAGGACGAGTCGCAGCTCGACCCCGCCTGGTTCGCCGCGGCCGGCACGGTCGGGGTCACCGCCGGGGCCTCGGCTCCGGAGGAGCTGGTGACGCGAGTGGTCGAAGCCCTGCGCGGCCTCGGGCCCGTGGAGGTCCAGGAGCGGACCGTCACCTCCGAGGGCGAGCGCTTTCGGCTGCCACCCGAGCTCCGAAACGCAGGCGGCCCCGCCCGGCGTTAGCGTGTGCCCATGCCCGTCCCGCTGAGACAGAGCGTCCGAATCGCGTCCTACCTGGCGCGCCAGCGGCTCGCCCGGCGGGAGAAGTTCCCGTTGCTCGTGGAGCTCGAACCGCTGTTCCAGTGCAACCTCGCCTGCGCCGGCTGCGGCAAGATCCAGCAGCCTGACCACATCCTGAAGCAGCGGATGCCGGTCGAGCAGGCGTTGGCCGCGATCGACGAATGCGGCGCCCCGATGGTGTCGATCGCGGGCGGCGAGCCGCTGATCCACCCGGAGATCGACAAGATCGTCGCGGGGCTCGTCGAGCGCAAGAAGTTCGTCTACCTGTGCACCAACGCGATCCTGATGGAGCGCAAGCTCGACCGCTTCGAGCCCTCGCCCTACTTCGCCTGGGCGGTCCACCTGGACGGCCTCAAGGAGCGACACGACGAGTCGGTGTGCCGCGACGGCGTCTTCGACAAGGCGGTGGCGGCGGCGCGCGAGGCCAAGCGCCGCGGCTTCCGCGTGACCACCAACACGACCTTCTTCACCCACGACAGCGCTCAGACCGTCCGCGACGTGCTCGACTTCCTGAACGACGAGCTCGAGGTCGACGAGATGATGATCTCGCCCGCGTACGCCTACGAGAGGGCGCCCGACCAGGAGCACTTCCTGGGCGTCGAGCAGACCCGGCGCCTGTTCCGCGAGGTCTTCGCGGAGGGGCGGCGCAAGCGCTGGCGGCTCAACCACACGCCGCTGTTCCTCGACTTCCTCGAGGGCAAGGCGGACTTCGACTGCACCGCCTGGGGCATCCCGAGCTACTCCCTGCTCGGCTGGCAGCGGCCGTGCTACCTGATGTCCGATGGCTACACGGAGACCTACAGGGAGCTGCTCGAGACGACGGACTGGGAGAGCTACGGGCGCGGGCGCGACCCGCGTTGCGAGAACTGCATGGCGCACTGCGGCTACGAGCCGACCGCGGTGCTCGAGACGACGCATTCGCTGCGCCAGTCGCTGCGCGCGATCGCCGCGCGCTGAGCGGCGTCGCCGCGATCAGACGAATGGGACGCGACCCGATGGGTAAGAGGCGCCCGACGGTCAAATCTCGACACGGGAGGCATAAATGGGCAGCGAGGAGACCGGACAGGTAACCGGCACGAAGGACAAGAACTACAACGTGATCTGGTTCACCGAGCGGTGCCTGAGCAACGTGCTCCGGCTCGAGACCTACGCGCAGGACGCCGATCGCGACGGCGACTCGGAGCTGGCGGACTTCTTCCGCCGCGCGCAGGAGGCGAGCCGCCGGGGCGGCGAGCAGGGCAAGGAGATGCTGAAGAAGCGCCTCGCCGGCTGACGCAAGCCCTGGTGGCGGGCGGACGCGCCGGTATAGAGTCCGCCCATCGGGCGGGCCGCCCGGCCCGCCCTCGAGCCAGGGAGAGGTAAATGGCGGTCGTCGAAACCGGTCGCGGCGCGGACGTCGAGGCAAGCGCCCGGCTGCACGAGAGCTTCGAGGGGCAGCGGCAGGCGTTCCTGCGCGATCCGTATCCGAGCCTGGACGAGCGGCGCGAGCTGCTCGGGGCCCTGGCCGGCGCGGTGGTCGGGCACAGGGATGCGATCCGCGAGGCGATGAGCGCCGACTTCGCGGTTCATCCGGAGCTCTTCACGGACCTGGTCGAGGTGCTCGGGGTGGCCGGTCGCGCTGCCTATGCGATGGAGCAGCTCGAGGACTGGATGGCGGCGGAGGAGCGGTACGTGGACCCGCAGCTCTACGGCACCGGCAAGGCGGCCATCCGCTACCAGCCGAAGGGCGTCGTCGGCACGATCGTTCCCTGGAACTTCCCCTTCGACCTCTCGCTCGGCCCGCTCGTCGAGCAGCTCGCGGCCGGGAACCGCGTGATCATCAAGCCCTCGGAGTACACGCCTGCCTGCGGCGAGGTCATGCGCGAGCTCGTGCAGGCGACCTTCGACCGCGACCGGGTCGACGTCGTGCTTGGCGGGCTCGAGCTCGCCAAGGAGTTCCCCACGCTGCGTTGGGACCACCTGCTCTACACGGGCAACCCCGGCGTCGGCCGCGAGATCGCCAAGGCGGCTGCCGAGAACCTCGTGCCCGTCACGCTGGAGCTCGGCGGCAAGTCGCCGGTCGTCTTCGCGCCCGATCGCGTCGACGCCGAGAGCGTGGCCAACGTGATCGGCATCAAGCTGGTCAAGAACGGCCAGATGTGCATCACGGCCGACTACTGCCTCGTCCCCCGGGACCAGACGGAGCGCTTCGTGGAGCTCGCGAAGGAGCACATGCGAGAGCAGCTGCCGGAGTACTCGCGCACGCCCGACTGCACCGGGATCATCACCGAGCGCCACCTGGAGCGGCTGATGGGCCTGCTCGAGGAGGCCGAGAAGGGCGGCGCCGAGGTCGTACAGCTCGACGAGCAGGGCGAGCTCGACCGCGATACGCGGCGGATGCCCGTCCACCTGGTTGTCGATCCTCCGGAGGACCTCGGCGTCATGCGCGAGGAGATCTTCGGGCCGATCCTGCCGGTGGTCCCCTACGACTCGTTGGACGACGCGATCGCGCAGATCAACGCCGGCGAGCGCCCGCTCGCGCTCTACGTCTACGCCGAGGACGAGGAGGTCGCCGAGAAGGTCCTGCGCGAGACGGTGTCGGGCGGAGCCTGCGTGAATGCCTGCGCGACGCACGGAGCGCTGCCCTCGCTGGCCTTCGGCGGTGTCGGGCAGAGCGGCTCCGGGCGCCACCATGGCGTCGAGGGCTTCCACGAGTTCTCGAACCCGCGCGGCGTCTTCGTGCGTGGCGAGGGCGACCTGCTCGATGCCTTCACGCCGCCCTACGGCCCGCAGGCGCAGGCCGTGGTCGACGCCGCGCTGCAGGGATAGCCGCCGTGGAGACGGCGAGCCTCCAGGACGTCCAGGAGGGCTTCGCAGAGGTCAACTCGGTCCGCCTCCACTACGTCGAGGCGGGCAGCGGCCCCCTGCTCCTGCTGCTCCACGGCTTCCCGGAGTTCTGGTACTCGTGGCGTCACCAGATCCCGGCGCTCGCTGAGGCCGGCTTCCACGTGGTCGCCCCCGACATGCGGGGCTACAACCTGTCCGACAAGCCGCAGGGGTGGCGGTCCTACGACGGCGACCAGCTGGCCGGCGACACCGCGGGCCTCGTCCGCCACTTCGGCGCGGAGCGCGCCCACGTCGTGGGACATGACTGGGGCGCCGCCGTCACCTACCTGACGGCGATGCGGCATCCGGAGGCCGTCGAACGCGTCGGGATCCTGAACGTCCCACATCCGGAGCGGATGCTCGCGGGGCTGCGCCGTCCCCGGCAGATGCTCAGGAGCTGGTACATGTTCTTCTTCCAGCTCCCGTGGCTGCCGGAGACCGTGTCCCGGCGGCGGGACTTCGCCGCCTGGCGGGCCCTGCTCCGGCGCGACGCCCCGCAGGCCTTCTCCGAGGCCGACCTCGACCGCTACGCCGAGGCCTGGGCGCAGCCGGGGGCGGTCGAGAGCATGATCAACTACTACCGCGCAGCGCTTCGCCAGTCGCCGCGCGCCGCCCAGAGCCGCATGCGCCCGATCGAGAGCCCGGTGCTGGTCATCTGGGGGGAGCAGGACCGGGCCCTGGGATCGGACCTGGCCGAGCCGGACCCGCGCTGGGTGCCGAACGCCCGCGTGGAGCGCATCGCCGAGGCCTCGCACTGGGTGCAGCTGGACGCGCCGGAGCGCGTGAACCAGCTGCTTCTGGACTTCCTCCGCGACTGAGCGCGAGCCGGCGCCTCGTCGGGGGCTCGGACATGCGTCCAAATGCCGCGCAAGGCCCTCGTGGGCTTGCTGGAGCAGCCGAAACAACGGGAGCAGTCCAAGAAGGAACCCCGACAGAAAAGGACCTTGCCGATGCCCCCGGTAATCACACTTCGCAACCTGCTTGCCTGCGCGGCCACAGTGGCCTCGCTTCTCGCCTTCGCGCCTATGGCCGGAGCGGCTACCTCCAGCGACACGACCCAGTTCGCGGTCACCGCCGGATCGCTCGCTTTCGGAACGGCGCCTGACGCGCCGAACCTGCCTGCTCTGACCCTGAACGGGCAGTCGCAGACCCTGAACGCGCAGATGGCGAGCTACGCCGTGTCGGACGGCACCGGCAGCGGCTCCGGCTGGAACGTCAGCGTCATCGGCGACAGCGGCGTCGGCAAGAGCGCCGTTTTCAAGGAGTACTGCAACAGCGGCTCTGCTTGCGGATCCGTGTCGGCCAACAGCTATGCGACCGGTGGCGCCACGCTGCCCGCGAACTCGCTCACGCTGTCGAGCTCCGGAGCGGCATTCACGGCGCAGAACGGCACCACGGGCACCGCGCCCACCCATCAGTGCAGCTCGGTCTGCAACGTCGATTCGGCCTCGCAGTCGAAGATCGTGTCGGCCGCGGCCAACGCTGGCATGGGCACCTACCAGGCGAACAGCTACGGGGCCAGCAGCCTCGCGCTGACGGCCCCGACGACCATCAAGACACTCGCGGCCAACGAGGTCTTCCGGGCGGATCTCGTCTGGAGCCTAAACAGCGGGCCCTAATCGGCCGATAGGAGTTTCGGGGGGCCATACCACCCCCCGAGATTCTGATGACGCGGCGCCCCCCCAAGCTCATCCTCTCTGCCATCGCGGCGCTCGTCGCCGTGCTGGCGCCCGCGGCGACGGCCTCGGCCGCAGCGCCACCTCCCATGACGGTGGCGCTGCACCAGCCCTCCCACGCGCCGCTCAGCTACTTCCAGCTGCGGGCGCGGCCGGGGCGGCGGCTCTCGGCCGGCACCCTGGAGGTGCGAAACGCGAGCGACCGGGCGCTCCACCTGGCGCTGGATCCGATCGACGCCGTGACGACCAGCACGCTCGGGTCCGCCTACGACGTGCGCGGCCTGTCCATCCACGGGGCGGCACGCTGGATCCGGCTCGCAAGGCGACGTGTCGTGCTACCGCCCCACGGAAGGGCGAGCGTGGCCATCTCCCTGATCCCCGGTCGCGGCGCGCGCCCGGGCGACTATCTGGGCGGAATCGGCGTCCAGGCCCTCGGACGGCCGCAGCAGACGAACCTGCGGGCCAATGTGGCCGTCTCCAGCACGCAGCGCTACGCGGTGGGCGTCGAGATTCGCCTTCCGGGGCCCCGTCACCCGCTGATCGCCTTCACCGGCGCGAAGGTCGCGCGGGACCCGGCCGGGGTGGCGTTCTCCCTCCTCGCCCGCAACCGCGGCAACGTGATCCTTCAGAACGTCCACGGGAGCGCGGTCATCACCCGTGGGCGGCGAGTGGTCGCGCGCGCCCAGATCGGCCCGGGCACCTTCGTGACGGGCACGTCGATCTCATACCCGATCCTCGCTCGGCGCGAGCGGCCCCGGCAGGGAGATACCTACCGGGTGCGGGCCGTCATGCACTACCGCGGCGGCACCGCCCGCCTGGACCAACTTGTCCGCTTCGGCCACTCCGACGCGGTCCGCCAGGAGAAGTTCGGTGGACCCAAGGCCCCGAGCGGGAATGGCTTCCCGCTCCTGCTGGCGGCCGTCGCGGCCCTCCTGCTGGCGCTCGCCATGCTGGCGGCCCTCTTGCTACGCCGCCGGCGGCAGTCGCCGATCAAGACGCTGGAGTGGGCGCTCGCCGGCGCCCGCGAGAGCGGCAACCCACTCAGCCTGATCACGGTCGCGCGCAAGCAGGACGAGACCGCCACGCGTCCCACCGCCTCGGTCCTGCGTTCGCGCCTGCGCCGGACGGACCGTCTCTGCTCCTTGAACGGCCACGGACATCTCGTCGTGGCCCCGGACACCGACACCCAGACCGCCGACCTGCTCGCGGCCGACCTGCGCCGGCTCCTCGCCCGCGAGCAGAACGGATCGAACGGCGTGGCGATCGAGGTTCACTCGGCGGTCGCGGACAACACGGCAGCGGAGCTCTTCGACCGCATCGCGGGCACGAACGGGAACGCCCCCCCGGCGGAGCCCGCGAGTTAGGAGCGCGACCGTGAAGGCGCCATGCGCCTCAGCCGTCCTGCTTGCCGTACTGCTCGCGCTGCTCCTGCCGGCGCCCGCCGGCGCCGTCGCGACGATCTACGCTCGCCCCGCCTCGAGCGACCAGACCGGCGCCGGAGCCTCGTCGCTGACACTGGACGCACCCGCGGGGACGGCTGTCGGCGACACGATGGTCATGGACGTGGACGCCGAGGGCACCGCCGCAGTCTCGCCGCCGAGCGGCTGGACGACAGCGGTGTACCCCGCGGCCGCGTTCGCCGGCATCTACAGCTTCGTCTACCTGAGGACCGCCACGGCGAGCGACGTCGGGGCGTCCTACACGGTCAACCTCGGGTCGTCGCGCACGGCGGTCGGCAGGGTCCTGGGCTTCGTGGGCACGAGCAGCTCGCCGCTGGAGGGCAACAAGAACAACGGCTGCCTCGCGAGCTGCACGAACACGCACACATGGCTCAGCTTCACAACGACGGCCGCCAACTCGATGGTGGTCGGCGGTGCGTTCGCGTACAAGAGCGGCGCCTCAACGTCGCTCACGGCCCCGGCGGGCACGACCAGCCTGGTGAACCTCGGCGCGAACTCGAACGAGCTCGTCAGCCAGTCGATCAGCTTCACCCAGGCGGCGGCGGGCGCCACCGGCAACAAGACGGCGACGATGACGAACACCCCGCTCTGGGGCAACACCCTGTTCGGGCTCGCGCCGGCCACGACCGGTGCGCTCGCCTGGAATGTCGCGCCGTCCGTGCCGGACTTCTCGACGCTGGCCCTGAACGGCGGCGCACAGACGCTGAACGAGCAGATGCCGGACTTCTCGGTCGACGACACGACCGGCTCAGCGGCGGGCTGGAACGTGACGGTCAACGGGGACGCCGCGGCGGGCAAGAGCCCGGTCTTCAAGCGCTACTGCCCGAACACGACCTGCGGCAGCGACTCGGGGCCGGGCTACGTGAGCGGCGGCGCCACCCTGCCGGCCGACTCGCTCAAGCTCGATACGACCGGCGCCTCCTGGTCGGGCGGCTCGGGCACGACGCCGGCATTCCAGTGCTCGGCGGGCTGCTCGGTCGACGCCGGCAGCGCGACCAAGATCGTCTCGGCGGCCGCGAACGGCGGCCTGGGTCCCTGGAGCACGAGCGGCTTCAGCGGCACCAGCCTGGCGCTCTCCACGCCGACCACGACGCGCGCCCTGCCCGCGAGCGAGGTCTACCGCGCCGACGTTGTCTGGTCGCTGAACAGCGGCCCCTGACGCGCCTGCCGCCGCTCAACGCGGGAGCGACGGGGCGATGATGCGATACGCCTTGAGCCCCAGCCCCAGCCGCTCACGGTCCTCGACCGTCAGCGGATCGAGCCCGGTCAGCTCCTTCACCCGGTCCAGCCTGTAGGCGACGGTATGCCGGTGCGCGTGCACGGCCCGCGCGGTGGCGTTCATGTTGCAGTTCTCGGCCAGGTAGGAGTGCAGCGTGCCGAGCATGTCGGTGGAGTACTCGCGGTCGTAGGCCACCAGGGCGGCGACCGTGTCGTCGTAGAAGGCGCGGACCTCGTCGGGATGGCTCACGAGCGCCCTGAACAGGAGCCGGTAGACCCCGTCGACCTGCTCCCCCACCTCGCCCCCCGCGGCGGTCACCGACAGCACAAGATCGGCCTCCTCGAGCGCGCTGCGGGCGTCGGCGGCGCTCGCGTAGCGGGAGGAGAGGCCCGCGAGCGCGTGGCGCGCCAGGCGGTTCGCCACCCGCTGCGCCTGCTCGGGCTCACCGGGAAGCAGGGCGTAGAGCTTGTCCTCCACCACCTGTGCCACCGACCCGGGCGCTTCGCTCGCCACCACGGCGAGCAGCCGCCCGGGGGAGCGCCCGCGGGGATCGGCACAGAGGCCCTGATAGCCGCCCGCCAGGTCGCAGCCGAGCCTGGCCGCGCGCCTCAGGACGTCGGCCTCGTCGATCCGCTCGGCGCGCAGCAGCTCCTCCAGGAACGAGCCGCGCAGCCGCTGCTCGGTCTCCTCGCGCGCTTCCGCCACCGCCACCTCCGTCAGCGCCGCTAGCGCCGCCACGTGCAGGTACTCCCCGAAGTCGGGGCCGCCCCTGCCGAGCAGCAGCACGGCCCCGATCTCGTTCTGACCGGAGGCGATCGGGACCTCCGCCTCCACCTCGGGCGGCTTCGGCGGCCGCCCTCCGGCCAACCGCGACCCCACGTAGCGCTCGAGCTCGCGCCAGTCCTCGCGCGGAGAGCCGAGCCGCGGCACGACAACCGCCACGGGCGCGCCGGCGTGCGCCGACGCGATCTCGGCTACCCGCTCGAGGCCCTCACCCGCAACGACGGCGCCCACCATCTCGAGATGGGCGCGGCGCGGCGCGGCGTCGGACACGGAAGCGCCTTCGCTCCCGTTCAGGCTCGCGGGCGGAGGCTCCACCGCGGCTATGTGACGGGCAGATACTGCTCGATCTCCCATGGGGTCACCTGGACGCGGTAGTTGAGCCACTCCTCCCGCTTCAGCTCCACGTAGCGCGAGAAGACGTGCTCGCCGAGCGCTCGCTCGAGAAGCTCCGAGCCGGCCATCTCCTCCACGGCCTCGCCGAGCGACTCGGGCAGGTGCCTGACGCCCATCGCCAGCCGCTCCTCCTCGCTCAGGTCGTACAGGTTGCGCTCGATCGGCTCGGGCAGCTCGTAGCCCCGCTCGATCCCCTCCAGTCCCGCCTGCAGCAGGGCGGCGAACGTCAGGTACGGGTTGCACGAGGGGTCCGGGCAGCGCAGCTCCATCCGGGTCGCCCGTTCCTTTCCGGGGTGGTAGACCGGCACGCGAACGAGCGCGGAGCGGTTGCGCCGCGACCAGCCGATGTACACCGGCGCCTCGTAGCCAGGCACCAGTCGCTTGTACGAGTTCACCGACGGCGCGAACAGCGCCGCCAGCTCGCGGGCGTGGTGGAGCTGCCCGGCGATGAAGCCCTTGCCCTCGTCCGAGAGGAAGTACTGGTCGTCCGGGTCGTAGAAGGCGTTCTCCTCGCCGCGGAAGAGCGACTGATGCGTGTGCATGCCGGAGCCGTTCTCGCCGTACAGCGGCTTGGGCATGAAGGTCGCGTAGCAGCCGTGCTGGAGCGCCACCTCCTTGACCGCGATGCGGTAGGTCATCGCGTGGTCCGCCATCTCGAGCCCGTCCGCGAAGCGCATGTCGATCTCGTGCTGCGAAGGGCCGACCTCGTGGTGCGAGTACTCGACCGGGATTCCGAGCTCCCTGAGCGTGAACACGGCATCGCGACGGAAGTCGGAGGCCACGTCAAGCGTGGTCAAGTCGAAGTAGCCGCCCTTGTCCAGCACCTCCGGCGACTGGTCCGAGCGAAACAGGAAGAACTCGAGCTCCGGGCCCAAGTAGTAGTGGTCGAAGCCCATGTCGTTGGCGCGCGCCAGCGCCCTGCGCATGACGAAGCGCGGGTCGCCCTCGTAGGGCTCCCCACCGGGCTTCAGCACGTCGCAGAAGAGGCGGCCGACCTTGTGCGTCTCGCCGGTCCGCCAGGGTAGGATCCGGAAGGTCGCGGGATCGGGCATCGCGATCATGTCCGACTCCTCGATCCGGTTGAAGCCTGTGATCGAGGAGCCGTCGAAGCCCATCCCCTCCTCGAGCGCTCCGGCTAGCTCCTCGCGCCCGATGGCGAACGACTTCAGCTGGCCGAAGATGTCCGTGAACCACAGGCGCACGAACTCCACGTTCTGCTCCTCGACCTGCGCGAGCACCGCCTCGGCGCTGCGGCTCGTCTGCTCGATGGTTGCCATGCGGTGTTCCCTTTCGAAGTTCGAAGATGGCCGGGCGGGCGGGGCGCGCCATGGGGTAACGCGCCCCGCCCCACTGCGGGGTCAGGCTCCCGCGGGGATCTCCTGCGGTTCGTGGGCCTGGAGGACCTCCTCGCCCTCCTCGCCGGTGCGGATTCGCACGGCGTCCTCGACCGGGAGGACGAAGATCTTTCCGTCCCCGATCGAGCCGCTCCGCGCGTGGCGGAGGATCGCCTCCTTGACCACCCCAACGTCCTTCGCCTCCACGACGATCTCGAGCTTGAGCTTCGGCCGCAGGTGGATCTGGAGCTCCGAGCCACGGTAGTGCTCGGTGATCCCCTTCTGCCTGCCGGAGCCCTTCACCTCGATGATCGAGAGGCTCGGGAAGCCCGCGTCGAGCAGTTCCTGACGGATCGGCTCGAACGCCTCGTGCCGGATGTAGGCGACGATCATCTTCATGCCGTCACCTCCCCCGGACGAGCGGTGGCACCCAAGGCCGGCGCTCCCGCCGGCGCCGCCGGCTGGGACTCGATCTCGGGCGCCGGGATGAACTGCTCCGGATACCCGTAGCCCCCGGTCTCCGAGATGTCGAGGCCCGCGTCTTCGTCGGCCGCGCTCACACGCAGGCCGATCGTGGCCTTGATCAACGCGAACACCACGTACGAGATCACGAAGACGCAGGCGAACGCCGTCCCCACCCCCAGGGCCTGGGCGCCGAACTGCTTGAAGCTGCCCGAGTACCAGAGCCCCGGGTGGCCGATCGCGTTCAGCTCCGCCAGACGCGGCGAGGTGAAGATGCCGCACGAGAGCGTGCCCCAGACCCCGGCCAGTCCGTGCGCGGACAGCGCACCGACCGGGTCGTCGAGCAGCTTCTCGATCAGCACGACGCCGTAGACCACGATGACGCCCGCCACCACGCCGATTATCGGCGCGGCCCAGAACTCCACGTAGCCGGACGGGGCCGTGATGGCCACGAGCGCGGCGATCGCCCCGTTGCCGGCCATCCCGACGTCGTAGGTCTTGGTGCGGAGCCACATGACGGACAGCGCGCCGACGACGCCCGCGGCCGCCGCCAGGTTGGTGACGAGCGCCACCTCGGCGAACCGGTTGCCGATCGCACCGCCCGTCGATCCGGGGTTGAACCCGAACCAGCCGAGCCACAGGATCAGCACTCCCAGCCCCACCAGCGGCATCGAGTGCCCCGGGATCGCCCGCGGCTTGCCGTCGGCGCCGTACTTGCCCCTGCGCGGCCCGAGCAGCAGCAGCGCCGCGAGCCCGCCCGTGGCCCCGATCAGGTGGACCGCCGTCGAGCCGGCGAAGTCCTGCATGCCGATGTTCGCCTGCAGCCAGCCGCCGCCGAAGATCCAGTGCGAGAGCACCGGATAGATCACCGCGGAGAAGATCACCGCGTAGATCACGTAGGCGCTGAACTTGATGCGCTCCAGCGTGGTGCCCCACACGAT
>JBHELQ010000047.1:0-27258 GCA_046262995.1 Thermoleophilaceae bacterium | reverse complement strand
CGGCCTGACGGGCGAGCCGGGCGGGCCGCCCGTGCAGCCCGCCGGGCAGATCGCCGACATAGGCGGCGGCGCCCTGATGGGCGCGTTCGCCATCCTCGTCGCGCTGCGGGAGCGCGAGCGCTCCGGCCAGGGCCAGCTCGTGGATGTGTCGATGTTCGACGGCTCGCTGTCCTGGCTCGCGCTGGTCGCCGGCAGATACCTCCGCGACGGCGAGACACCCGGCCGGGGCGAGCTCGCGCTTGCGGGAGGCTGGATCTGTTACCGCCCGTACGCCTGCCGCGACGGCTGGGTCACGCTCGGGGCGCTCGAGCCGAAGTTCTGGCGGGCCTGGTGCCTCGGCGTGGGCCGCGAGGACCTGGTCGAGAAGCAGTTCGAGCGCCCGGGCTCGGACGCGCACGGTGAGGTCGAGCGCATCTTCCTGGAGCGCACGCGCGAGGACTGGCGGCGGTTCGCGTCCGAGCACGACTGCTGCCTGGAGCCGGTGCTCGGGCTGGACGAGGCGCTCGACTCCGAGCTCGTGCGCGCGCGCGAGATGGTCGTGGAGCTCGAGCAGCCGGGTGCCGGGCCGGTCCCGCAGCTCGGCGTGCCGGTGAAGCTCTCGCGCACGCCCGGCGCGGCCGCCGGGCCGGGCCCTGTGCTCGGAGAGCACACGGACGAGGTACTGGCGGCCCTGGGCTACGCGCCAGCGGACGTCCAGGCGCTGAAGCAGGCCGGCGCTGTCGCGGGACCGGCGGCGGACGGGGTCAGAGGATGAACGAGAACGGGCTGCTGAAGATGAAGGAGCTCGCCGAGGCGAGCGGCGTCAGCGCGGGCACGATCAAGCACTACCTACGCGAGGGCCTCCTGCCCGACCCGGTCAAGACCTCGCGCAACATGGCCTACTACCCGCCCGACTTCGTCGAGCGGATCCGCCTGATCAAGCAGCTCCAGGAGGAGCGCTTCATGCCGCTCAGGCACATCAAGGCCGTGCTCGACGAGGACCCCAGGCGGGCACGCGCCCTGGTCGAGCTCGAGGATCGCGTGCTCGAGCGGGCGCTGGCCGACGAGCGAAAGCGCGTCTCGGCGGCCGAGCTGCGGCGCCGCTACGAGGTCCCGCAGGAGGTGCTCGACAGGCTGGCGGAGCTGGAGGTCCTGACCCCGAACACCCGCGGCTACGGCGAGCGCGACGTGGAGATCGTCGAGGCGATCAGCCGCTTCCGCGCGGGCGGCTACGACGAGCGGATCGGCTTCACGGTCTACGACACGCTGCGCTACAAGCGCGCGCTCGAGGAGCTCGTGAAGGAGGAGGTCCAGCTCCTGATGGACAGGCTGGGGGACATGGATCCGGAAGCGGCGGCGGATCAGATCGGGGCCGGTGCCGCGCCGCTCCGCGACCTGATCGGCGCGCTGCACCAGAAGCTCCTGGTCGCGGAGCTCCGCCGCCAGCGCGACCAGCGCGGCTAGGGCCGGACCACCTGGTCACCAGCGGACGTCGTGCTCCTCCATCACGCCGAGCCCCTCGGCAATCGGAATCCCGCCCGGCAGCTCGCCGCGGAAGGTCCCGAACGGCTGGCGGTAGCGGCTGCGGAACAGCAGCCTGTTGGTTCGCTCCTCGCGCGCGCACCACTCGTCGAAGCGAAGCCCCGCGACTCGCGACAGGTCGTCCGCGAACTCGACCGGCCCGATCTCGCGCGGCTCCCCGTCGAGCCAGACCGTGCGCTCGCTCGCGTCCCGCCCGTCGTGGATCCCCGCCACCAGGTTCCAGGCAAGGCGCCGACCCCCGCCGTCGCGTCCGACGCCGCAGCTCCAGCGCCAGCTCGTGTGCCGCTCGTGGTAGCCGGCGCTGTCGTCGATCACGGCCCTGCAGTCGAGCCGACGCTCGTTCCCGTCCACGGCAACGACTCCGCGTGCCCGCACGTCGCCCTGCTTGCGGGTCCAGATCCAGCGCCGGCCGCTAGGCGAGACGACCTCGATCCCGCGCGTTTCCTCGAGCTCCAGCTCGATTCGCACAGCTCCGCTGCGGACGCGCATGTGGCCCGGGCTGAGCTCGACGTCCTCGCCGGAGGCGGTCGTCCGGGTCCGCAGCGTGCCGTCCGGCCCGGCCAGGGCCCACCAGCGCTGCGCGAAGGGGCCCACCCGGGCGTCCCCCGCGCAGAGCGTCAGCTCCGGCGAGAAGACGCCGACCCAGCGCCAGCGCTTGAGCGGGCGGCCTCCCAGGAGGAGCGGCATGCGTCCCGGCGGGAGCGGTAGCCCGAGCTCGCGTACCTTCGGCCCGCGGACGGGGAGGGCCTGCATCCGGGGCAGCGTATCCCGGTCGTCGGCGCGCGAAGAGGGAGGTCGTACGGCCCCGTTAGACTCAGATTGACTGGTCAGTCAACGCGGGACTGTTGAGGGAGATGCGCGCAGCCGCCGTCCAGCTGAACTCCACGCACCAGAAGGACCGCAACCTCGAGCGGGCCGATCGCCTGACGCGCGCGGCCGCCGCCGACGGCGCGGACCTGATCGTGCTCCCCGAGAAGTTCACCGTCGTGGGTGAGCACGAGCACTACCAGGCGGGCGCCGAGCCGCTCGACGGCCCGACCCTGGCCTGGGCGAGGGAGACGGCCAGCGAGCTCGGCGTCGACCTCGTGGCGGGCTCGTTCGTCGAGCGCCGGCCCGGCCACGACAAGCTTTCGAACACCTCCGTCCACGTCGGGCCCGACGGGCAGCCGAAGGCCGTCTATCGCAAGATCCACATGTTTGACGTCGTCGTGGACGGGGTTGAGTACCGCGAGTCGGAGTCCGAGGAGGCCGGGGACGAGATCGTCCTGTCGGAGACGGAGGATGGGACCCCGCTCGGCCTGACCGTCTGCTACGACCTGCGCTTCCCCGAGCTCTACCGCATCCTGGCGGTGCGGGGGGCCCGCGTGATCACGGTCCCATCCGCCTTCACGAAGGCCACCGGGCGGGCGCACTGGGAGATCCTGATCCGGGCGCGGGCGATCGAGAACCAAGCCTTCGTGGTCGCCGCCGACCAGGTGGGCAGGCACGCCGGCGGCAAGGAGAGCTTCGGCGGCTCGATGATCGTCGATCCCTGGGGCGAGGTGCTGGCCCGCGCCCCGGACGAGGAGTGCTTCGTGGCCGCGGACCTGCGGCTCGAGCGCCAGGACGAGGTCCGCGATCAGCTCCCGAGCCTGGCGAATCGCGTGCCGGAGGCCTACCGCTGGCTCGAGCAGCCGGAGCGCGTCTGATGCCCGCCGCAGCCAAAAGCGCCGCGGTCGACAAGCGGCGCCTGATATTGGACGCGGCGGTCCGGGTGTTCGCGCGCCGCGGCTTCCACCACTGCCGCGTCTCGGACGTCGCCGACGAGGCGGGCGTGGCCTACGGGCTCGTCTATCACTACTTCGATTCGAAGGAGGAGATCCTCAACACGCTCTTCCTCGAGCGCTGGCAGGTGATGCTCGACGAGATCGCCTCTATCGACCGCGAGCAAATGCCGGCGCGCGACAAGCTCCACCGCGTGGCGGGATTCATCATCGACTCCTACCGGCACGATCCGGAGCTGATGAAGGTGATCATCGTCGAGGTCACCCGTGCGGCGAACTCCTTCGGCCGGCTGCACCTGAAGAAGATCCGCGAGGCCTACGACGGCATCGGCCAGATCGTGGAGCGCGCGCGCGAGGAGGGCTCATTCAAGTCGGACATCCCCTCCGACTTCGCGGCGATGTTCTTCTACGGGGCGATGGAGCAGCTCCTGACGGGCTGGATCTTCGAGGTGCTGCCCCAGTCCGAGGCGGAGTTCGAGCGCGCCAAGGGGATGGTGGTCGAGGCGCTCTGCGGCGGCCTCGAGTCGGCTCCCGCGGGCGCCCCGGCCGTCTCTGGTTGAATCCTGGGATGGACAACGACCTCGTCAAGCGGCTGATGTGGACAGGATTGCTGGCCGGTGTTGGGGCGCTCAGCTCGATCGCGGCGAACAAGGTGGCCACCGCAATCTGGACGCGGGTCTTCGACGAGGACCCGCCGGTCGACTGATGGAGCAGGAGCCGAACCAGGGAGCGACCGGGGAGGCCCCCGTCACGGACTCCGAGACGGGGGAGTTCGGCGGCTACGAGCCACCCGCCGGCGGTCAATCGCCGCTGGAGGCGCACGCGGCGAGCGATACGGTCGAGCGACCAGAGGTGCTGGTGGCGGCCGCGTTCGTGGGCGGGTTTGCCACGGCCCAGATCCTGAGATGGTTGGGGAACAGATGAGTCCCGGCGACGGCTACAGCCCCGGCGACGGCGCCGACAAGAGCCTCGGCGAGATCGTAGGCGACGTCTCCGAGAAGGCGTCGCTGCTCGTACGCGAGGAGATCGAGCTCGCGAAGGCCGAGGTCAAGGACAAGATCTCCAAGCTCACCAAGGGCGCCGCGGTGGCCGGCGCCGCGGGGGTGTTCCTGATCTTCGGGATCACCATGCTCTTCCACACGCTGGGCTGGTTCCTGTTCGACCTCTTCAACTTCAGCCAGGTCTGGATGGGGTTCGCGATCGTCACGGGCGCGCTGTTCGTGCTCGCCGCGCTCGCCGGGCTGGTGGCGCTGCGGCTGTTCAAGCGCGGCTCGCCGCCCACGCCCGAGCTCGCGATCGAGGAGGCCAAGCGCACGCGCGAGGAGCTCGAGCACCAGAAGATCGAGCGCGACCAGGTCGGTCGCACGCTCGACAAGGGAGAGGAGTTGCCGGCCTGATGGCCTCCGGCTCCCGCAGCCCGGCCCAGATCCGCGACTCGATCGAGGAGACGCGGCAGGAGCTCACCTTCTCGGTGAACGACCTGCGCTCGAAGGTCGGCGAGCTGACGGACTGGCGTCGCCAGATCATGAGCAACCGCAGGAGCACGCTCGTGGGCGCCGCGGTAGCGGGGTTCGTGATCGGCGGCGGCGTGGCCGCCACCGTCTCGCTCTTCCGCCGCTAGCGCCCGAGCCGCAGGCGGACGCTGAGCTGGCGCCGGCCCCGGGCCAGCTCGATGCTCACCATTGCACCCGGCCGGCGCCGCGCGATCGCGGCCGCGGCGTCCCCGGGCCGGCGAACCTGCCTGCCCGCGACCGTCACGAGCACGTCTCCCCGGGTCCCGTCCGGGCGGGCGGCCCGGATGCCGGCCCGCTCGGCGGGCCCGCCTGGCGCGACCCGCGTGACGAGGAGGCCGTGCTCCACGTCGAGGCCGAGGGTCGCGGCCAGCCCCGGGTCCACGGACCTGCTGCCGAGGCCCAGGGAGGGCGAGCGCAGGCGCGAGCCCTTGCCGGCCGCGGCGGCGACGGCGGCGACTGCGTCGATCGGCGCGGCGACCCCGCCCACGCCTGCCCGGCCCAGCAGGAGGCCGATGGCCTTGCCGGCGGAATCGATCAGCGGGCCGCCGACGTTTCCGTGACGCACGGCCGCGTCGGTTTGGAGCGCGCCGTCGATCCGGTTTCCGCCGGGCAGGACCGCCTCGCGGTCCAGGGCCGAAACCACGCCTGACGTCACCACGCCGTCCAGCGCGAAGGGCGCCCCGAGCGCGAGCACGGCCTCGCCCGTCCGCACGGCGTCCGGGTCGGCGCTCCCGATCGGGCGGATGTCGCGCGCGTCGTCGCGGGCGATCTTCAGGACCGCCACGCCGCTCGCCCGGTCAGCGCCCTGGAGCTGGACGGCGATCGTCCCGTCCGTGCCCTCCGCCCGGACGCCCGCGACCCGGCCGCCCGCCAGCGCCGAGGCCGCGGTCACGATCGTGCCCCGGCTGTCGAACAGGAACCCCGACACGGTCCCGACGCGGCGTCCGCGCTGGACCACGATCGAGACGAGGCTCTCACCCACGCGGTCGACCAGGTCCTCGCTCGCGGGCGTTCCCCGCGCCAGGGCCCCCGCCGGGGCCGGCGACTCGCCCTCCTGGCTGAACACCCCGGCGATCGCCAGCACGCCGACGATCAACAGTGCGACGCCCGCGGCCGCGAGGGCGAGCAGCAGCGTGGAGGAAAGCCTGCGCATCGCGGGCGGAGGCTAACCACCGCCGTAAACGCGGGCGTCAGGCCGGGGCGGGCTCGTCGGCCGCCGCTGCCGGTGGGGGCGATGGGGGCTCGGGCGGCGGGGCCAGCACGTCGCCCCCGCCTCGCCAGTCCCACCACTCGCGCAGGCCGATCTGGATGATGGCCGCGGCTGGAATCGCCACCAGGGCCCCGACGACGCCGAGCAGGGTCGCACCGAACAGCACCGCGACCAGCACCACGAACGGGTTCACCTGAACCGTCCGCTGTTGAATCCGCGGCTGGATCACGCTGTTCTCGACCTGCTGGTAGACGATCGACCACACGGTCCAGATGATCGTCGTCGTCGGGAAGTCGTTGAAAACGGTGACGAGCCCGACCAGGACGGCCGCGATCGTGGCGCCGACGAGCGGGATCAGGTCCATCACGAAGACGAGCACCGCGAGCGGCGCCCGGAACGGAACGCCAAGGATGGACAGCACGATGTAGGTGAGAATGCCCGCGATCGTGGCCTGCAGGAGCACTCCGGCCACGTAGCCGCTGATCGCCTTGGCGCCGTCGTCGAGCACGCGCCGCAGTCGCGCCGCGCGGTCCGGCGGCTGGTGGGCCAGGGCGGCCTCCACCCATCTTCGTCCGCTTCCCAGCAGGAAGGCGGTGAGGATCAGGATCGTCACGAGCGCGAACACGGAGTTGACGATCCCGACGCCCACGTCGCGCAGGGTCTTGGCGGCCCCGCCCAGCTTGTTGGGCAGCTTCCCGGCCTCCTTCTGGAGCTTGTCGGTGATGTCGTAGTCGTCGTTCAGCTTGCGCAGCGTGCGGTTCTTCTGGACGAAGTCGGTGACGTCGTTGGCGTAGCTCGGGGCGTCGTTCGCGAGGTTGTTGCCCTCGCGGACGAAGGGAGGAACGATCAGGGCCCCGAGCGCGATCGGGACCGCAAGGAGGCCGAGGTAGACCAGGGTGATCGCGAAGCCCCGTCGCATCCGCCGGTTCAGCCGGTTGACGGGACCGGACAGCGCGACCGCCAGGAACACCGCGGTGAGCACCCAGCCGATCGGCCTGCGCAGCAGGTAGACGAGGTAGAGCGCGAGCACGACGCCGACGACGATCAGGACGACGCGGACAATCGCCCTGGCGGGGGCCTCGGTCACGCAGGCGATTCTCCCGGCCCGCCCGGACGGCGCGGGAGCCTGACGCCGCTAGTCGAGGAAGCGCGTCGGTATCGATCCCACGCCCAGCATTCCCGGCCCGGTGTGCGCGCTCAGCACCGGTCCGACCTCGCTGAACAGCGCCGGCTCGCAGCCGAACACCTCGCGGCAGCTGTCGGCCAGCCGCTCCGCCTGGTCGGACGCGCTGATGTGCTGCACGCACCAGGCGTCCGCCCCGGAGTCGTGACGCTGGCGGGCGTAGTCCAGCAGGCGCTCGAACATCCTCCCGCTCGTGCGGACGCGCTCGACGGGCGTCATCTCGTTCTCCACGGTCAGGATCGGCTTGACCTTCAGCGTCGAGCCGATCCACGCGCTCGCCGCGCCGATCCGCCCGCCGCGCTTCAGGAACTCGAGCGTGTCGATCGCGAACCACAGCTTCAGCTCGCGGCGGGCCTCGGCCACGCGTTCCGCGGTCTCGTCCAGATCGGCTCCGGCGGCCGCGGCCCGGGCGGCCGCGAGGGCGATCAGGCCGAGCCCGCCGGCCACGGTCGTCGAGTCCACGACGCGCACCCGCTCGCCTCGCTTACCGTCACGCTCGAGTGCCTGTGCCGCCTGGCGCGCCGCATCGGCGGTGCCCGACAACCCCCCGGAGATGTGGATCGATACCACGTCATCGCCCTGGGCCAGGAGCGGCTCGTAGGCGGTCACGAAGTCCCCGACCGAGGGCTGCGAGGTCGTCGGCAGCGACTCGGCGCCGCGGAGCTCCTCGAAGAACGCGGGGTAGTCGGTGATCTGCGTCTCGGGAACAGTGCGATCGCCCCCGAAGACGATGTAGAGGGGTACCACGTGGATGCCGTTCTGCTCCGCCACCTCGGCCGGCAGGTAGGCCGTGCTGTCGGTGACCACCGCGACCCGGGCCATGCGCGGCCAGCGTATCCCGAAGCGATCTCGGGACGTCATCTAGACTCGCTCCCGGGTGGAGGAGAGAGCATGAGCTCGGAGGAGCGAACGAAGATCGAGGCGCGCCTGGACGCGCGACTGGAGGAGGTCCGTCGCACGCGCGAGGCCATGCGGCACTCGGGCGAGGGCATGCGCGGCAGCGAGCCCTCGTCGCTCGACAACCACCCCGGCGACACCGGAAGCGAGCTGCACGACGAGGAGGTCGACGAGACGACCGAGCTGTTCCTCGACGAGGAGGAGCAGCGCATCGCCGAGGCACGGCAGGCGCTGGCCGACGGCTCCTACGGACGCTGCAGGGACTGCGGGCAGCCGATCCAGCCGGAGCGACTCGAGGCGGTGCCGGAGGCGGTCCGCTGCATCTCCTGCCAGCGCCGCTTCGAGGGCGGGCACAGGCAGCGCGCCCAGGTCGGGTAGCCCGAGTGGCCAAGACGCTGGTCACCGGGGGAACCGGGTTCGTCGGCTCCCACGTCGCCCACCTGCTGGCGGCGCGCGGCGACGAGCTCCGCTTGACCGTCCGGGACGGCTCTCGGACGCAATCGATCGACGACCTGGACTGCGAGCGGGTGAAGTGCGACGTGCTCGACCGGCGGGCGCTGCGGCGGGCCCTGAAGGGCGTGGACCGGGTCTTCCACGTGGCGGGCGTCAGCTCGCTCGACCCCGCGGACGCCGAGCGCGTCGTCCAGGTCAACCTGCACGGGACCAAGGCCGTGATGGAGGAGAGCATGCGCGCGGGGGTCCGGCGCGTCGTCTACACGTCGAGCTCGGCGGCGTTCGGGCCCGCGGACCCCGGCGGGACGGCCGACGAGACCCAGCTGTTCAGGGCGGGGCGCCTGGGGATTCCCTACGTGAACGCGGTCCACGAGGGCGAGGTCGAGGCGCTGCGGCTCGCGGCAAAGGGCCTGCCGGTCGTGTGCGTGAACCCCTGCATCGCCTTCGGCGCGGGCGACGTGAACCTGGCATCCACGCGCCTCGTGCGCGACTTCCTGCTCGGCCGGCTTCCCCTCTACACGGATGGGGCAATCAATGTCGTCGACGTTCGCGACGTGGCCCGCGGCCATCTGCTCGCCGACGAGCGCGGGGGCGTGGGCGAGCGCTACATACTCGGCGGGCGTAACTTCACCTACGACCGCCTGTTCGCCGACCTCGGACGGCTCTCGGGCGTAGCGCCGCCGGTGAAGGTCCCCGCACGGCTCGCCACCGGCAGCGCCGCGCTGCTCGCCGCCGCCGGCCGCAGCCTGCCCCTGACGCCGGAAGAGGTCAGCGCCGCCAGTCACTGGTGGACCTACCGCTCGACGAAGGCGCGCAGGGAGCTGGCGTGGAGGCCGCGCCCGCACGAGGAGACGCTCGAGGCGACGGTCGCCTGGCATCTGGAGCGCGAGCACGAGCGCATCGCGCGCACGCGCGGCTCCCAGCACGCCCAGTACCGGGCCGCTGGCCTCGCGATGGGCGCGCTCGACGGCATGGTCGGCGTCGCCTCCAGGGTCTGGCGCCGCACGGCGGCCCTCCGGCCCTGACGGGGCTACCCTGGACGGCCCATGACCGTGCTCTACCGCTGCAAGACCCCCACCAACCTGGTCTGTCGCTGCGGCAAGGTGGCGCGCAGGCTGCAATCGCTCGAGATCGAGTTCGACGAGGTGCGCGTGCCGTTCCTGAAGCGCGACCGCCCCGAGGTCGAGGACCTGAGCGGCCAGCGCTGGGTCCCCGTGCTCGTCCACGACGGCGAGGTGATCCACGATTCGCACCGGATCCTGGAGTACCTGGACTGGGTCCGCGCGCAGAAGGTGGAGGCATGAGCGCCGGGCGGCCCCGCGTACCGGCCCGCCGGGTTGCCCGCCGGCTCTGGCCGGTCGTGATGATGGCCTGGGAGCGTTGGCAGTCGCTCTCTCCGGAGCAGAAGGAGCGCTACCGGAGGCGGGCGCGTGACTATGCGGGCCGCGGCCGCCGCGTAGTGGAGCGGCGGCGCCGAGGGCGTCGCTAGCGGGGACTAGTCGAGCCGGTTCTCGAGGCCGATCGGCTTCCGAGGCGGCTCGGGAGCCGCATCAGCCGTCGGCGCCTCGGGCTGCTCGACCCCCAGGGTCTCCGCCAGCTCGCCCGACTCGTACATCTCCATCACGATGTCCGCGCCCCCCACGAGCTGTCCGTCCACGAACAGCTGCGGGATGGTCGGCCAGCCGGAGAGACCGGACAGCTCCTGCCGGATGCGCGGGTCGGGAAGGATGTCCAGAGCCGCGTAGGGGGCGCCCAGTGAGCCGAGGCAGGCGGCCGTGCGGGCCGAGAACCCGCAGGCCGGCTGCTCCGGTGTGCCCTTCATGAACAGCATCACCCGGTTCTCGGCGATCGCCTGCTGGATGAAGTCCTTGATCTCCTCGTTCGTCATTGTGCTCCTCCGGGTGTCGAAGTCTTGATCGAGAGCGCGTGGATCGGGCCGCCGACCTCATCCCCGAAGACGGAGTAGACCAGCTGATGCTGCTCGATCCTGGAGAGTCCGGCGAAGCGCTGGGACACGATCTCGGCGCGGAAGTGGTCGCCTCCGCCGGTCAGGTCCTCCACGCTCGCCTCCGCCCCCGGCAGCGCGGACTCGATGCGCTGCTTGAGCTCATGTGCGCTTGGCATTCAGCCGATGAGGGTAGCGGCACGACGAGGCTACAATCAGGTCCGATGGTGACGCTCACCGACATCGCAGCCCAGAAGGTCCGGCAGTTCATGAACGGCCAGCAGGCC
Source organism: Thermoleophilaceae bacterium (assembly GCA_046262995.1). Lineage (GTDB taxonomy): Bacteria > Actinomycetota > Thermoleophilia > Solirubrobacterales > Thermoleophilaceae > JBHELQ01. The sequence goes on along the minus strand of JBHELQ010000047.1, from coordinate 16,485 downwards.
GAGGCCCAGGTGGGTCTGCGCGTGGGCGTCAAGGGCGGCGGCTGCTCGGGCTTCCAGTACGCGCTGGCCCTCGACGAGCAGAAGTCCGAGGACCACGTCTTCGACACCGGCGGGATCCGCGTGCTGGTGGACCCGGCTAGCCTGACCTACGTCGACGGCTCGACAGTCGACTACACCGAGAACTTCATGGGCGCCGGCTTCGAGGTCACGAACCCCAACGTCGTCGCCTCCTGCGGTTGCGGCTCTTCCTTCCGCGTCGCGGACGAAGAGCCCTCCTGCGGCGCCTAGCCTCGTCGCCTACGCGGGCGCGTTGTCCAGGGAGCGCCAGAGGTAGAGGCACGCGAGTGAGCGGTGGGGCCGCCAGGGCTCGGCGATCCGCCGCAGCTCCTCCGGCGAGGGCAGCTCCTCCAGCCCGTACTCGACCTGCGCCGCACGCCGGATGCCCAGGTCGCCGACCGGCAGCACGTCGGGCCGGCCGAGGTGGAAGATCAGGAACATGTCCACCGTCCACTGGCCCAGCCCCTTGATCGCGATGAGCTGCTCCGCGACCTCCTCGTCCGGGAGCTCGGGCAGCCGCTCCAGGTCGAGCTCCCCGTCCTCGATGTGCTCGGCCAGGTCGCGCAGGTAGGCCGCCTTCGCGCGCGAGAGCCCCACGCCCCGCAGCTCCTCCGGGTCCACGTCGAGCAGCTCACGGGGCGTCGGCGTACGGCCGCCGAACAGCTCGACCAGGCGCTCGAAGATGGTGCGCGCCGCCTTCGTGGACAGCTGCTGCCCGACGATCGCCCTGACGAGCGCGCCGTAGGCGTCGCCGGGGCGCCGGCCCCGGCGCTGCAGCACCTCGTCCGGCGAGCCGAAGCGATCGATCAGAGCCGCGATCTTCGCGTCCGCCCGCCGGAGCTGCGCGAGGTTGTCGCCGGATCCGGCCATCGGCCCTCACCCTATGCAGCCCCCGGATAGGCTGCCCGGCGATGCGGCTGGTGAGCTTCGAGGCCGGGCCCGGCCCGCGTGCCGCGCTGCTGCGCGACGACCGCGTGTACGACATCTGGGGGGAGGCGTTCGCCCATGTGAGGGGCGAGGACCGGACCGTCTACGCCCTGCTCCAGGGTGGCCTGCTGCCCGAGGTCGAGGCCGTGGAGGAGGAGGGAGTGCCGGTCGAGGGCGTGGAGCTCCTGCCACCGATCGCGCGTCCCGGGAAGATCGTCTGCATCGGCCTGAACTACCGCTCCCACGCCGAGGAGCAGGGCGCGGAGCCGCCGGAGACGCCGACCTTCTTCGCGAAGTTCGCCAATGCGCTGGCTCCGCCCGGCGCCACCGTGGCGCTCCCACCCTGGAGCGAGAAGGTCGACTACGAGGCGGAGGTCGCGTTCGCGATCGGCGCGCGCTGCAAGGACGTGCCGCCCGAGCGGGCGCTGGACTTCGTCGCGGGCTACATGCTGCTGAACGACCTGTCGGCGCGCGACTACCAGTTCCTGACGCCCCAGTGGATGCCGGGCAAGGTGTTCGACGGGGCTGCGCCCTGCGGGCCCGCTCTGGTCACGCCGGACGAGGCGGGGCCCCACGACGCCATCGAGATCGAGCTGCGCCTGAACGGAGAGCTCAGGCAGAAGGCTTCGACCGCGGACCTGGTGCACTCGATCCCGGAGCTCGTGACCTACCTGTCGAAGCTGATGACGCTGGAGCCGGGTGACGTGGTGGCCACCGGCACGCCGGCCGGGGTCGGCAGCCTGCGTGAGCCCCGAACCTGGCTCGAGCCCGGCGACCGGATCGAGATCTCCTCCCCGCAGCTCGGCAGGCTCGAGACGAAGATCGCCTGAAGCCGCCGGACCGGGATTCCTATAATCCCGGGCTCGCCGCGTAACCTCGGCAGGGGCCCGTCTGGCCGGGCCACTGCTCCAGACCCATGCCCACTGGAATCGGAACACAGGACAATCCGCTGCGGGTCGCGATCGTCGGATCCGGCCCCGCAGGGTTCTACGCCGCCGGCCACCTGCTGAAGGACCGGGAGCGCAGCGTGCAGGTGGACGTCTACGACCGCCTGCCGACCCCGTGGGGGCTGGTTCGTGCCGGGGTTGCCCCGGACCACCCGAACATCAAGGCGGTCAGCCGCATGTACGAGAAGACCGCGCAGCACCCCGAGTTCCGCTTCTACGGCAACGTCGAGTTCGGGAGGGACGTCGACTACGACGACCTGGCCTCCCGCTATCACGCCGTCCTGTACGCGGTCGGAGCCCAGACGGACAGACGCATGGGCATCCCCGGCGAGGACCTTCCGGGCAGCCGGGCGGCCACCGAGTTCGTCGCCTGGTACAACGCCCATCCCGACTACCGCGAGCTCGAGTTCGACCTCTCCGCCGAGCGCGCCGTCGTGGTCGGCAACGGCAACGTGGCGATGGACGTCACGCGCATGCTCGCGAGCGACCCCGACGAGCTCGCCAAGACGGACGTCGCCGATCACGCGCTCGAGGCCCTGCGGCGCTCGAATGTCAAGGAAGTCGTCGTGCTCGGCCGCCGCGGCCCCGCGCAGGCCGCGTTCACGAACCCCGAGCTGCTCGAGCTGCGTGACATGACGGGCGCCGACGTCGTCGTCGACCCCGACGACTGCCGCCTCGATCCCCTCAGCGCCGCGGCCATCGAGGGGGAGGGCCACCTGACCGCGCGCAGGAACGTGGAGATCCTGACCGAATACGCCGGGAGCGTGCCCGGCGGTAAGGGCAAGCGCATCGCCCTGCGCTTTCTCGTCTCGCCCGTGGAGATCCTCGGCGAGGACCGCGTCGAGGGGATCCGGATCGTCAGGAACGAGCTGCACCGTGACGAGGACGGGGTGCTGCGGCCGCGCGCGACCGAGGCGCAGGAGGAAATCCCCTGCGGACTGGTCTTCCGCTCGATCGGCTACCGCGGCGTGCCGCTGCCGGGCCTGCCCTTCGACGAGCGGAGCTGCGTGCTTCCGAACGAGGGCGGCCGCGTGCTCGACCCCGAGCGCGGGGAGCAACTGCCCGGCCAGTACGCCGTCGGCTGGATCAAGCGCGGCCCGACCGGGATCATCGGGACCAACAAGAAGGACGCCCAGGAGACGGTCGATTCGCTGTTCGAGGACCTCGAGCAGGGCCGGCTGCCCGAACCCGCCGATCCGGACCGCTCCTCGCTCGAGGAGCTCTTGCGTGAGCGCGCGCCCGATCACGTGACGTACGTGGGCTGGGAGGCCATCGACCGCCGCGAGCGCGAGGCCGGGGAGCCGCACGGCAGGCCCAGGGTGAAGCTCTCGGCGCTGGGCGAGCTGCTCGAGGCCGCCCGTGAGGCCGACCGCGAGCGCGTCTCGTAGCTAGACCTCGGCGCGCACGGCCTCGCCGTCGAGCGCGTCCAGCGCACGTTCCGGCGACGCGCTCATGCAGGTGAAGATCGGAGTCTCGCTCTCCGTGTAGGCGCTCGACTCCGTCCCGCGCAGCTCCTGCACCAGGTCCAGGAACTCGGCCGGGTCGTCGGTGTCGAACGAGACCACGAACTCCTGGTCGTCGAGCCCGAACGAGTAGGCGGTGTTGATCTCGATCGTGCCGTGGCGGCGGCCCACCTCGATGTGCCCTCGCATGATGCGCATGCGCTCGTCCTCTGGCAGCAGGTACCACTCCCGCTTCTTCCACATCGGATAGACGATCAGGTAGCGGCGGTCGGCTCCCGGCCTGGGCTCCAGCGGCAGCGGCTCGTCGGAGTAGACGGACGGCTTGGTCATCGCGAGATACGAGTAGGGGATCTCCGCCCAGCGCATCAGGCCGCTCTGGTTCAGCAGCACGTGCAGCTCGTGGACCGGCTCGAGGCTCGGGCAGACCGCCCTGACCATCAGCTCGCAGTCCCCGCGCGTGCCCACCAGCGAGTAGCAGCGCAGGTAGTGGTCCTCCGCGAACTCGCGCAGGGCGGCCGCGAACTCGCGCTTGTCCTGCGCGCGCTGCTCCGCAGGCTGCCGCCGCCAGGCCGAATCCACCTTCACGAAGCTGAACTTCACGTAGTTCCGGCGCTCTGTCACGAGCGACAGTGTGGCGGATTCGACGCGGTCGTCCGCGACAGGAAACCAGCGGATATGTGGGTTACGATGATCCGGTGCGCATAGCGCTGGTCTCGCCCTACTCGTACGCGTATCCGGGCGGGGTCGGGCGCCACGTGGAGGAACTGGCCGGGGAGCTCCTGGGCCAGGGCCACGACGTCCGCCTGTTCACCCCCTCCGATCCAGACGACCGCCTGGCACGTGTGCTCCACCGCGGCGCCCGCCCGCAGCCACGGCCCCTGCCCGAGCACGTGGTGCCGCTCGGACGCACGGTCGGCCTCCCCATGAACGGGGCCGTGTCGAACCTGTCCTTCTCGCCGACCGCGATCGCGTCGCTCGGGCGCGAGCTGCGCGCCGGGGGCTTCGACGTGGTTCACGTCCACGAGCCGAATGTCCCGTGCCTGAGCTGGTTCGCGCTCGAGGCCGCGCGCGGGCCGGTGGTGGCCACCTTCCACACCTACTCGAAGAGCCGCCTGACGAACGGCTTCGCCGCCAATGTCGCCGGCGCGCGCCGGATGTACCGCAGGCTCGCGGGCAGGATCGCCGTGTCGGAGGCCGCGCGCTGGACCGCGGAGCGCTTCTACGGCGGGCGCTACCGGGTGATCCCGAACGGCGTCGACCTGACCGCCGCCCGCCCGGCGCACGACGACGGCCACGACGAGCTGCGTCTGCTGTTCGTGGGCCGCCCCGAGGAGCGCAAGGGGCTGCCCGTCCTGCTGCGCGCCTTCGAGGCGCTGCGGGCGGCGGGCGTCGACGCGCGCCTCACCGTCGCCGGCGCCCCGCCGGAAGAGGTCGAGCCGCTCATGCTCGACCTGGAGGGCATCGAGATCGCCGGCCGAGTGAGCGACTCCGAGAAGTGGCGGCTGCTCGGCAGCGCGGACGTGCTCGTGGCGCCCTCGCTCGGCGGTGAGAGCTTCGGCATGGTGCTCACCGAGGCGTTCGCGTCCGGCACGCCGGTCGTCGCGTCCGACATCGCGGGCTACAGGGACGTGGTGCGCGACGGGGAGGACGGCCTGCTCGTGCCCGCGGGGCGCCCGGTGGAGCTCGGCGAGGCGCTGGCGGCCATGGCGGTCGAGCCGGAGCGGCGGGCTCGCATGGCCGCGGCTGCGCGTCGACGGGCCGAGCGCTTCGCGTGGCCCACGGTGGCCCAGGAGGTGACCGAGGTCTACGATCGGGCGCGCGAGCTGCCGCAGCCGGAGGGCCGGACGGCGCGGCTGGCGGTCGGAGCGGGCCTCAAGCCGCTGGACCGGGCGGGCCACGTGCCTCCGCGCCGGCTGGAATCGATCGAGCCGCGCGACCCTGCGGCCGCCCGATCGCGCCGCGCGCACGCCGCCCGGCGCCTGCTGGCGGTGGGCGGGGCCGTGCTTGGAGTCGCCCTGGCCGCTATGGCGCTGCGGCGAATAGGCCTGCACTCCATCGGGCAGGCCCTGCTCGCGGCCGCGCCCGTCTGGATGCTCGTCTCCTTCGCGCTCATGTGCAGCTCGATGCTGCTGCGGGCCGAGGCATGGCATGCGATTCTGCGCGCCGCGCTCGGGGGGGCGGTGCGGGTCCGGCGCCGCGACGCCGCACGCGGCACGATGATCGGCGTCCTGATGTCGGCGACCCTGCCGGCCCGGCTGGGAGAGCCGTCGCGCGCCTTGATCGTCGCGCGGCGCCTGGGACGCATGCGCGACCGCTTCCCGCTGGTCCTCGGCACGCTGGTCTCGCAGACCCTGCTCAATCTCGTGGCGCTGTGCGCCCTGGGAACGGTCATGTTCGCCACCGTCGGGCTGTTCAGGGGTCACGAGGGCGCGCTCGTAGTCGCCACGACGATCCCGGTGGTCCTGCTCGTGCTGGTGCTGAGCGCCCCCTGGCTGCTCCGCCGCGGGCGTCCTTCGCGCTACCAGCGCGTGCAGCGCGCGGCCGCGCTCGTGCGCGGGGCGATGGTCCAGGCGCGCAGCGGGCTGACCGTCTTCCGCAAGCCCCGCCTGGGGTGTTGGGCCGCCCTGATGCAGCTCTCGGCCTGGGCCGTGCAATGGCTCGCCTGCTTCGCTCTGCTGGTGGCGCTCGGCCTGGACCAGCACGCCGGAATGGGGGCGGCCGCCGCCGTGCTGTTCGCCGTCAACGTGACGGCTGCGCTTCCGGCCACGCCGTCGAACCTCGGCGTCTTCCAGGCCGCATGCGTCGCGGTGCTGTCGGCCTACGGAGTCGGCAAGACGGACGCCTTCGCGTACGGGATCATCCTGCAGGCGGTCGAGATCGCCACTGCGCTGGCGCTGGGCATGCCGGCGCTGGTGCGCGAGGGGATGAGCTGGAAGGACCTGCGCCTGCGGGCGCTCCACGCCGCTCCGGTGGAGCTCGGCGCCGCGGCCCGCCGCGGCGAGACCGCCGAGGCCTAGCGTCCGCTCCCCGGAGCGCGGGCTAAGGCCGGCCCCGCGGGCGGCCGACACGATCATGGATGTCCCGCTGGCCCTCCGTGATCGCCGCCGCGGCCCTGGCCGCCTGCCTGCTCCTGCCCGCCGCCGCGGACGCGGCGCGCTACGCGCCTCCGCGCGGGAAGGTCCTGCAAGGGGGCACCGGGGGCTACGACGCCGGGCACATGCGTGACTTCGCGCGCCGCTCCGGGCGGCGCCCGGCCGTCTACCAGTTCTTCTTCACGCCTGGCTGGCGCGGACACGACCAGCGCTCGCTCAACTGGCAGCGCGGCCTGCTGCGGCTGGCCGCCGAGCAGCACGTGCGACCGATGTTCGCGCTCTCGACCGCCGAGGGCGGCCACGGCGGCTCCGCCGTCAGCCCCGGAGGGCTCGCCAGCGGAGCCGGCGACGGCTACCTGATCGACCTGAACGGGCTGGCCGCCGACAGCGGCCAGGTCCTGTACGTGCGCCTGATGGCGGAGATGAACAACTGGAACAACCCATACTCGGCCTTCGGCCCGAGCGGAAGGTTCCGCGGCCGGGCGCACTCCACGCGCTCCTTCCGCAACGCCTGGCGCAGGGCCGCCCTGGTGCTGCGCGGCGGTCCGGTGGCGGGGATCAACCGCCGCCTGCGCCGGCTCGGCCTTCCCCCCGTGCGCAGCGACCGCGTCGCGCTGCCGCGACCCCGCCTGGCGCTGCAGTGGGTGCCGTTCACGGCCGGGCTGCCGAACGTGCGCGGCAACGGCCCCGGCGCCTACTGGCCCGGGTCGCGCTACGTCGATTGGGTCGGGACGGACTTCTTCGCCAACTCGCCGAACTTCCGCGGCCTGAATCGCTTCTACCGCGATCGCCGCTGGCGCCGGAAGCCGTTCGTGTTCGGCGAGTGGGCGCTGTGGGGTCGCGAGGACCCGCGCTTCGTGAGGCGCTTCTTCGGCTGGATCCGCCACCACCGCCGTGTCGGGATGGTGGTCTACAACCAGGGCAGCGGGCTGAAGCGCATGCTGCGCCTGGGCTCCTTCCCGCGCAGCAGCCGCGAGCTGCGGCGCCAGCTGCGCGGTCCCGCCTTCGGCTTTTATCCAGCCGAGCTGCGCTGAGCGCAAGCGCGACGCCCTCCAGGGCGCTCCCCGGCCAGCCGTTAGCCTCTAATGGACCATGGCTGAGCGCGATTTCACGCAGGCTGTACGCGAGCGCGTCGTCGTCTTCGACGGCGGCATGGGCGCGACCCTCGAGCAGTTCGACCTGACGAGCGAGGACTATGGCGGGCTCGAGGGCAAGTGCCACGAGGCCCTCGTCCTCAACCGCCCCGACGTCATCGAAGGCGTCCACTCCTCCATGCTCGACGCCGGCGCCGAGGTGATCGAAACCGACACCTTCCAGGCCAGCCGCCTGAAGCTCGAGGAGTGGGGGCTCGGCGCCCAGACGCTCGAGATCAACACCAAGGCCGCGGAGATCGCGCGCAAGGCTGCGGGCGATGAGCGCTTCGTTGCCGGTTCGATCGGCCCCACGGGCCACCTCCCGGCAAGCGATGACCCGACGCTCGGCAAGATCACGTTCCGCGAGCTCGTCGAGGTCTTCACCCAGCAGTCGCAGGGCCTGGTCGAGGGCGGCGCCGACCTGATCATCATCGAGACCGCGCAGGACATCCTCGAGGTCAAGGCGGCCGTGTTCGGCGCCCGCGAGGCGTTCAAGCTCACCGGCAGGACGCTGCCGATCCAGACGAGCGTCTCACTGCTCCCCCAGGGGGGCAAGATGCTGCTCGGCACCGACATCCAGTCCGTGCTCACGACGCTCACCGCGCTCGACGTGCAGGTGGTCGGGCTCAACTGCTCGACCGGCCCCGAGGACATGCGAGACGCCATTCGCTACCTGGGCGAGAACAGCCCGGTGCCGGTGCACTGCATCCCCAACGCCGGCCTGCCGCTCCAGGGGCCCGAGGGCGAGACGATCTTCCCCGAGGAGCCTGAGCCCCTGGCGAGCTCGCTGCAGGAGTTCGTCGAGAGGCACGGCGTCTCGATCGTGGGCGGCTGCTGCGGGACCACACCCGACCACATCCGCGCGATCGTGGAGCGCGTGGGTGGCCGCGAGGCGGTCCCGCGCCCGGAGCCCGGCCCGCCGCAAGTGTCGAGCATGATGACCGCCACGCCGCTCGTGCAGGAGCCGCGCCCCACGCTCGTAGGCGAGCGCGTGAACTCGCAGGGCTCGCGCAAGGCCAAGGAGCTGCTGCTGGCCGACGACTACGACGGCATCGTGACCATCGCCGAGGACCAGGTCCAGGGCGGCGCGCACGTGCTCGACCTGTGCGTGGCGCTCACCGAGCGCCAGGACGAGGACGAGCAGATGCGGCAGGTCGCGAAGCGCGTGTCGCTGACCCAGCCCGCGCCGATCCAGGTCGACTCCACCGAGCCGGACGTGATCGAGAAGGCGCTCGAGCAGATCCCGGGTCGCGCGATCGTCAACTCGATCAACCTCGAGGCGGGCCGCGACAAGGCCGACCGCGTGATCCCGCTGGCCACCGCGCACGGCGCTGCGCTTATCGCGCTGACGATCGACGAGGAGGGGATGGCCAAGACGGCCGAGCGCAAGGTCGAGATCGCCAAGCGCATCCGGGACATCGCCTGCGAGGAGCACGGGCTCGACCCCGAGCTGCTGATCTTCGACGCACTCACCTTCACGCTCACTACGGGCGACGACGAGTGGAAGCCGTCGGCGGTCGAGACGATCGAGGGCATCCGCCGCATCAAGGCCGAGCTGCCGGGAGTCAAGGCCTCGCTGGGGGTCTCGAACGTCTCCTTCGGTGTCTCGCCCGCGCCGCGGGCGGTGCTCAATTCGGTCTTCCTCCACCACTGTGTCGAGGCGGGGCTCGACCTGGCGCTGGTCAACCCCAAGCACATCACCCCGTATTCGGAGATCGGGGAGGAGGAGCGCGAGCTCACCGACGACCTCGTCTTCAACCGGCGCGAGGACGCGCTCGAGCGCTTCATCGAGCACTTCGAGCAAAAGGGGGAGTCGGCCGAGGAGGAGGCCGCCGGTGACCCCACCGCGCAGATGGAGCCCGAGGAGGCCCTCCACTGGCACATCCTTCGGCGCAAGAAGGAGGGCGTGGAGGGCCAGATCGACAAGGCGGTCGAGAAGATCGGCGCCGTCCCGACGCTGAACAAGGTGCTGCTTCCCGCCATGAAGGAGGTGGGCGACAAGTTCGGCGCCGGCGAGCTGATCCTGCCGTTCGTGCTCCAGTCGGCCGAGGTGATGAAGAAGGCCGTGGCCCAGCTCGAGAACTACCTCGACAAGATCGAGGGGCACACGAAGGGGACGGTGGTGATCGCCACCGTGTTCGGCGACGTGCACGACATCGGCAAGTCGCTCGTCAACACGATCCTGACCAACAACGGCTACACCGTCGTGGACCTCGGCAAGCAGGTCCCGATCGGGACGATCCTCGATGCCGCCCAGGAGCACGAGGCCGACGCCATCGGGCTCTCGGCCCTGCTCGTCTCGACCTCGAAGCAGATGCCCGCCTGCGTGGCCGAGCTGCACGACCGTGGCTTCGAGTACCCGGTGCTGATCGGGGGTGCGGCCATCAACCGCGACTTCGGCCGCCGCATCCTGTACCCGAAGGGCAAGGAGTCCGATGAGGTCTACGAGCCGGGCGTCTTCTATTGCAAGGACGCCTTCCAGGGCCTGGACACCATGGACGCGCTGATCGACGGGGACGCCCGCGCCGCGCTGCTCGAGAAGGTGCGCTCCGAGGCGAAGAAGCTGCGCGAGCAGGCTGAGGTCGTGGACGACGCCCCACCGACGAGCGACGACTCCGTGCGCTCGGCGGCGCGCACCGACACGCCCCTGCCGGCCCCGCCGTGGCTCGGGGTTCGGCGGATCGAGGTCGATCTCGACCGGGTCTTCCCCTACCTCGACCGGCACGTGCTGTTCAAGCTCCACTGGGGCGGCCGCGGCAAGAAGGGCGAGGAGTGGCGCAAGATCGTGGAGGGCGACGGCCAGGACGAGGGCTTCGCGCCCCGGCTCGAGCGCATGTGGCGGGAGCAGGACTACCTGCAGCCGCAGGCCAAGCTCGGTTACTTCCCCTGCAACGCCGCCGGCAACGAGCTGATCGTGTTCGATCCGGAGGACCCGGAGCGTGAGCTCGAGCGGCTCGTGTTCCCGCGCCAGCCGCGGCACGACCGCATCTGCCTGACGGACTTCTTCCGCCCGCTCGACTCCGGCGAGCGCGACGTCGTCGCGCTCCAGGGGGTGACCGCCGGGCCCGAGGTGACGGAGCTGATCCAGCGCCTCGAACAGGAGGGCGAGTTCGCCGAGCAGCTGTTCGTGCACGGCCTCGGAGTGCAGACTGCCGAGGGAATGGCGGAATGGCTGCACGCGCAGGTCCGCAGCGAGCTCGGGATCGACCCCGACCAGGGTCGCCGCTACTCCTGGGGCTACCCGGCCTGCCCGGACCAGTCCGAGCACGAGAAGGTGTGGCGCCTGCTCGATCTCGAGGAGATCGGCATGAGGCTCTCGAGCGGCTACGCGGTCGAGCCCGAGCAGTCGACGGTCGCGATCGTCGCCCACCACCCGCAGGCGGTCTACTTCGGCATGAAGTCGGGCTTCGTGCCCGACGACAAGCGGCCCGACGAGCTGATCGCCGGGACCGACCGCGGCGGCGAGCTGCCGCCCGAGGACGACCCGGAGGACGGCGCGACCGAGGACGAGGCCCGCGCCGGGGCCGAGGCAGCACCGGCGTAGGTCCGCTCGCGGCTCGGCCCTGGTGCGAAGGCGCGGCTGTGCCGTACGTGTATCTGCTTCGGTGCGCTGACGACACCCTCTACTGCGGGTGGACGACGGACGTCCGGCGGCGTCTGGCGGCACATCGATCGGGGTCGGCCAGCCGGTACACGCGGAGTCGCCGGCCGGTTTCACTCGCGGCGGTGATCCGCGTCGCCGATCGGTCCGCCGCGCTGCGCGAAGAGGCGCGCGTCAAGCGGCTCCCGAGGGCAGCGAAGCTTCGCCTGGTCGAGGCCTATGCGGACGCGGATCGATCGGGCGCGGGCCTGTGAGCGGTTGCACACAGCGGCCCGTTCGGAGATGATGGGCTCTGCCGGTAAGCGATTGGGCTCGCGCAGGGATACCGGCGCGCGACAACGGGAGGCATGCATGGCAGGGCGGCTCGCTTGGAGAGGCTGCGTCCTCGGCGTCGGCATGACGCTGGTGGGCCTGACGCTCGGCTCGAACGCGCTCGCCGCCGAGGTGGTGGTCGGCGGTCCGAGCGAGGTCCAGGTGGTGGCCGGGACGACCTCGGGGTTCCAGCTCTCCGTGAGCGCCACCGGCGCGCTCGACTGCACGGTTTCGCCGAACGATCCGGCGACCGCCACTGTCGACACCGCCTACTCGATCGAGCCGGGGCGGACGTCCGCCTCCACGCCGAGCCGGGCGCTCGCGTTCTGGGCCAATCCCAACCTCGTCATTCCTCCGCCGCCCGTCGGCTGCGCCGTCACCTGGACCGGGCAGCCCCAGCCGTATGCCGTCGGCGGCACGGTCACTGCCGCGCCGGATGCCGCGGGCGGGGTCTACACCCTGAGCATCGCGGCGCGGACCTCGAACCCGCAGAGCGCCGTGATCAACCGGCTCTCCGACTCGAGCACGACGACAATGCGGGTCCGGGTGATCAAGCCCCCGGTGCGTCCTGCGCCGTCGGCCCTCCACGCGCCGCCGCTGCCGCCGCCGCTCGAGAACAGCACCGTGAACCTGCTGCCGGTCAACGGGAAGGTCTTCTTCCGCTCGCCGAGAGGCGGGCGCACCAGCCGCCTCGACGTGCCCGTTCAGGTTCCGCCCGGCACGCGCGTCGATACCCGCCGGGGGCACGTCCTCCTGATCTCCGACCGCAGCGGAAAGGGCGAGACGCAGGCGGCCGAGTTCTGGGCCGGCGAGTTCCGGGTCGGTTACACGCGGCAGGTCATCCCGACCAGGCGTCTGAGGCGGGGGCGCAGACGGGCGAGCCGTCCGATCACGGACCTGCGCCTGGCGCGAGGACCGTGTGTCTCCCGGCGCTCGGTCGCGCAGACGGCCCGCCGCCGTCGCCGCCACCGCCGTCGCCTCTGGGGCAGGGGCCGTGGGCGCTACCGCACTCGCGGCTACTACGGCGCCGGCACCGTGCGGGGGACGTACTGGTACACGGAGAACCGCTGCGACGGCACGCTGTTCGCCGTCCGTCGCGGGGTCGTGTCCATCCGGGACTTCGTGGTCCACCGGACGCTTCCGCTGCACGCACGGCACCGGTATCTCGTGCGGCCACCGTCCAAGGGCAGCGGCCGCGGCTAGCGCGTGGCGGGGGGAAGACAGCGCTCCAGGTGGCGGCTGGCGGCCGTGCTCGCCGTCCCGGCGTGCGCCCTTCTTGCCGTGGCTGCAAGCGGAGGCGTCCCGCGGCCGGGTGCCCACTACGCGGGTGCCAGCTCGCAGGGTGGGACAGTCCGCTTCTCGATCGCCAGGCACGAGGCCCGTCTACGCCGTTTCCGGATCCGGAGGGAGTTCCGCTGCCGGCGTGGGACCCTGCGCTCGAGCCTGACCGGAACGCTCCGGCTCGCGCGCACGCCGATACGCCTGGACGGGAGCCAGTTCCATGCCCATCACGTGCGGATCCAGGGGGTCACGGGCAGCACGATTCGCCGCGGGCTGGTCTGCCTGGTCGGCCGGTTCAGCCGGAGGGCGCGGGTCGCCAGAGGTCGCTTCCGCGAGCGCGCCCGCCTGCGGGACGGCTCGCGTTGCGTGACTGGGTTGGTCCGCTTCAAGGCCCGCCTGAGGCGGGGTGGCTAGGGCGCTGGGCCTCTCCGGCACGCGGCGGGCCAGGCTCCGCTTCCTGCTGTTCGCCGTCGTCGCAATCGGCTCGACGGGCCTCGCCGTCGCGTCATACGCCGGGCACCTGCTGCGCCGCTCGGAGCTCGAGACCGTCGACGCCCGCTTCTCGATCCGCGGCACGCAGACGCCGCCGCCCGACATCGTGGTCGTGAAGATCGACGACGTGACCTTCAACGAGCTGAACCTGCGCTGGCCGTTTCCGCGCTCGGTGCACGCCCGGCTGATCGACCGCCTGACGCGCTACGGGGCCAGGGCGATCGCCTATGACGTCCAGTTCACCGAGCCGACCCAGCCGGAGCAGGACAACGCGTTGATAGATGCGGTGGGGCGCTCCGGCCGGACCGTGCTGTCGACCACCGAGGTCGACGAGCATGGCGGCACGCGAATCCTCGGGGGCGACGAGACGCTGCGTTCCGTGCGCGCTCGGCCGGGAGACACGAGCCTGAGCCTGGATCCCGGCGGGGTGGTACGCCGGATGGCGTACGCCCCGCATCGGCTGCCGACCTTCGGCGTCGTCACCGCCGAGCGGGCCTGGGGAAAGCGGATTGCGCCGTCGCAGCTGGGTGGCCGGACGGCTCCGATCGACTACCGCGGCCCGCCCGGGACCTTCCGCAGCTTCTCGTTCTCGCGCGTCCTCCGGGGCAGGGCCGACCCGAGCGACTTCCGCGGCAAGGTCGTGGTGGTGGGCGCCACGGCCCCCTCGCTGCAGGACGTGCACGCGACGTCGACCACGGGCGACAGCCTGATGAGCGGCGCGGAGCTGCAGGCCAACGCGATCTCCACCGCGCACCGCGGCTTCCCAATGCAGGACTCGCCGGGAGCGCTCGACATCGCGCTGATCGCACTGCTCAGCCTGATGGCCCCGCTGGGAAGCCTGGTCCTGAGGCCGCTCCTGGCGCTCGGCCTGGCGCTGGCCGCGGGGGTGGTCTATGCCGTCGTGGCGCAGCTGGCCTTCGACGGCGGAACGATCCTGCCGCTGCTCTATCCGCTCGGGGGACTCGCGCTCTCGTGTTCGGGAGCGCTGGCGGTCTACTACGTGACCACGGCCTACGAGCGCGAACGCGTCCGCGACCTGTTCGGGCGCTTCGTTCCGGACAGGGTGGTCGACCAGGTCGTCGCACAGACCGACGACCTGCGCCTGGGCGGCGTCGAGCGCGACTGCACCGTGCTGTTCAGCGACATACGCGCCTTCACGTCCTACTCGGAGTCGCGTCCGCCCGGCGAGGTCATCGACGTCCTGAACCGGTACCACAGCGAGATGTGCGCGGCGATCATGGGGAACGGCGGGACGCTCGTCTCCTACATCGGCGACGGCATCCTGGCCGTCTTCGGCGCGCCGCTTCCCCAGGAGGATCACGCGGAGCGCGCGCTCGCCGCCGCGCGCGAGATGATCGGCCCTCGACTCGCCGCCTTCAACGGCTGGCTGCGCGAGGAGGGGCACGGCGAGGGCTTCCGCATGGGCATCGGCCTGAACAGCGGTCCGGTGCTGGCGGGGAACATCGGCTCCGAGAAGCGACTCGAGTACACGGCGATCGGCGACACCGTCAACACCGCCTCGCGCCTCGAGGGGATGACGAAGGAGAGCGGCCGACAGGTGCTGGCGGCCGACTCGACGCGCTCGAGGCTGAATGAGCGCCCCGCCGACCTCGAGGAGATCGGCGACCTTGCGGTGCGTGGCCGGGAGAGCAGCGTTCGCGTCTGGGGGCTGCGCGAGGAGCCGGGCGAACGCGACGGCGCGGGCTCCGACGCAGGCGCGGGTCAGCCGGACCCAGCAACCGCGCCCAGCTGAGCATGTGGTCGATACTGGGGTCGTGCGCCGAGCCGGGCTGTGCGACTCCTGCCGCCACCAGCGGCGCGTTCGCAATACACGCGGTAGCGAATTCTCCATGTGCGAGCGCTCGCAGACCGACGAGCGCTTCCCGAAGTACCCCCGGCTTCCCGTGCTCGAGTGCCCGGGGTGGGAGGAACGCCCCCCGCCGGGCGGAAACGGCGCGGATCGCGCCTGACAGGCGGTCCAAACGAAGCCTCGGCATCTTTGGACAGCTGTCCGTAGGCGAACCGCTACCCGGCGCCGAACATGCGGGCATCGTGGCTGCCCGCTACGTGCTGCTTCCCAGCGACGATCCCGCGCCACCTCCGGTGCCGGGCGTCCAGCGACTGCGTCGCTTCCGACTCGCGCGCGTCGGCGGCGCGCCTCGCTCCGCGCTGGGCTACGACCGGCACGAACGCCTGGAGCGCGTGGCCGAGCAGGAGCAGCGAGGGGGACCCTCGCCTAACGGGTCCCGTTGATGATGGTCCTGCCGTTGTCCGAGACGCGAGTCTTTGGCGGGCGCTTGGAGATCCTCCCGGCGAACGAGCCGGAGACCGGCCCACCCTGAGCCCCGACCGCCAGCGCCTTCCCGTTCAGGCCGGCGGCGATCCGCCAGCTGACCTTGAACGGGCCGGGCTGGACGGCCGTGACCGACCAGCTGTAGCGCTTGGTGCGCCCCGCCTTCAGCGGACCGCAGGCCCAGGTGTCGCTCTGCGCCGTGCCGCAGCCGAGCGGCCCGCCCTCGGTCGCCTCCGGAAGGCTGGCCACCTCGACGGTCCTGCCGTTAAGCACGAACACCGGGCGAGTCGGGTCCGCGAGCCGCGGATCGTTCCTTCGCTGGTCGAAGCCGCGCACTGTCAGCGCCAGGTTCGGGATCGTCTTGGAGCCGGCGTTTCGCACCTTGATGACGAGCTTGGAGGTCTTCGCGAGCTTCTGGGTCGTCGGGAAGCTCGCGGCCGTGACCTCGACGGGGAACTTGCCCCGCGGCTCCTTCTCGTCCTGGCGGGGGCCGGTGCCGCATGCCGCCAGGGCCAGTGCCGCGGGCGCCACCAGCAACGTCCCCACGAGCGCGTGGCGGAGCGGCTGTCCCTGCGCACTCCTCGCCTCCAAAGCGCGCTGAAGATACCACGGGGCCGTGTGCCCAAGACGAAGTTGCCGCGACGCGGACCCGACCCGCGGTTGCCGCTTGGCACCTGAGCCTTCCATGGCGTAGGCTTCTGGTCCTGAAGCGTGGGGCGCGGGTCCCTCGCGGGAGGAGTCCGGAGTGGTCCGAGCAACAGCCGACCGAGTCTTCCTACCGACAAAGAACCTGCTGGAGCAGGTCGGCGACATGATGATCCTGACGGGCAAGACGCTCGTCTCGGCGCTGCGCCCACCGTTCCCCTACGGGACCGAGTTCGTGCAGC
>JBHELQ010000046.1:0-7852 GCA_046262995.1 Thermoleophilaceae bacterium | reverse complement strand
CTCGTCCTCGCGGCAGGCGCGTGTGAACGGGGTGTCGGCGTTGGCCACCTCGACCTCCACCTGGCGGCAGACGAAGCGCAGCCCGGTGTTGGGAAGCAGCGCCCCCGGCAGCAGGCCCGCCTCGCAGAGCACCTGGAAGCCATTGCAGATACCGAGCACGGGACCTCCTTCGAGCACGAAGTCGCCGACCGCCTCCATGACCGGAGACAGGCGGGCGATCGCGCCCGCGCGTAGGTAGTCGCCGTAGGAGAAGCCCCCCGGGACGACGACCGCATCGACGCCGCGCAGATCGCGCTCGCCGTGCCAGAGCAGCTCGGCGTCGCCGAAGAGCCGGCTGGCCTGAAGCGCGTCCACCTCGTCGCAGCTGCCCGGAAAGCGGACGACGCCGAACTTCATCGCGCCTCGGCGGCCTCGACGACCAGCACCTCGTAGTCCTCGATCAGCGGGTTGGCGAGCAGCCGCTCGCACATCTCCGGCACGGTCGCCGTGTCCTCCACCTCGAGCTCCACGAGCCGGCCCACGCGCACGTTCGAGACCCCCTGGAAGCCGAGCGCGGGCAGCGCCCGCTCCACCGCCTGTCCCTGCGGATCGAGGATTCCCTCCTTGGGGCGGATCAGGACGCGCGCCCTGGTCACGCGGCGCCGCTTCGGTCGAGCCACGCGGAGAACGGCTCCCCCGCGATCCGCTCGTAGGCCTCGAGGTAGCGGGCGCGGGTGCCGCTCACGACCTTGGTGGGTATCGGCGGCGCCGGCGGGCTCTTGTCCCAGCCCGCTTCGGTGGCCCAGTCGCGCACGTACTGCTTGTCGAACGAGGGTTGGGGCCGGCCGGCCGCATAGCCCTGGGCGGGCCAGAAGCGCGACGAGTCGGGGGTCAGGACCTCGTCCGCCAGCACCAGCGCGCCGTCCGAGCGGCGGCCGAACTCGAACTTGGTGTCGGCCAGGATGATCCCGCACTGGCGGGCGTGCTCGGCCCCCAGCGAATAGAGCTCGATCGAGAGCCGCTCGAGCTCCTCGACGAGCGCGCGGTCCCCGACGATCTCCACCGCGCGCTCGGCGTCTACGTTCTCGTCGTGCAGCCCCACCTCGGCCTTGGTCGCCGGCGTGAAGATCGGCTCCGGCAGCTGCTGGGACTCCTCGAGCCCCTCGGGTAGCGCGATGCCGCAGACCGCCCCGGTCGCCCTGTAGTCCTTCCACCCCGAACCGGTCAGGTAGCCGCGCACGACGCACTCCAGCGGCACCATGTCGAGCCGGTCGACCAGCATTCCGCGGCCGCGGGCATCGCCCGCCACCTCCGTGTAGGAGAGCAGGTGATTGGGGCAGATTGCCTCGGTCCGGGCGAACCAGAACGCGGACAGCCCGGTCAGGACCCGCCCCTTGTCCGGGATCGGGGTCGGGTGCACGACGTCGTAGGTCGAGATCCGGTCGGAGGCGACCAGCAGCAGCCGGTCGTCGCCGACCGAGTAGACGTCGCGGACCTTGCCCTGGGAGACCAGCTCCAGGTTCTCGAGCGCGGCGGCTTCGCTCACGAGCCCGAGGCTAACACCAGCTCCCGATCGCTCAGCCGCCGATCGACTCCAGCCGGGCGACGATCGCATCGGTGTGGCGGACGAAGGCGGCCGGATCGAAGACCGCATCCAGGTCGAGCTCCGGGGCCGCCGCGGCGAGCAGCTCACGGAATGAGCCGCCCTCGTCCCACGCCCGCTGCGAGGCCTCCTGGACGACCCGATAGGCCTCGTCGCGTGAATGACCGCTCTCGACGAGCGCCAGCAGCGCTCGCTGCGAGTAGAGCGCGCCGCCGGTCGCCTCCAGGTTCGCGCGCATCCGCTCCGGGTGCACGACCATGCCGTCCACCAGCCGCACCGCCAGGTGCTGCGCGTAGTCGAGCAGGATCGTGGCGTCCGGCAGCGCGACCCGCTCCACCGAGGAATGGGAGATGTCGCGCTCGTGCCAGAGCGCCACGTCCTCCAGGCCGGCCTGCGCGTAGCCGCGCAGGAGGCGTGCGATCCCGCAGATCCGCTCGGAGAGGATGGGATTGCGCTTGTGCGGCATGGCCGACGATCCCTTCTGGGCGCCGGCGCGGAAGGGCTCCTCGGCCTCCCGCACCTCGGTGCGCTGGAGGTGGCGCAGCTCGGTGGCGAAGCGCTCGAGCCCCGCCCCCTGCAGGGCGATCGCCTCGAGCAGCTCCGCGTGGCGGTCGCGCGCCACGACCTGGGTCGAGACCGGCTCGCCCCCCAGCCCGAGCCGCCTGAGCACCTGCTCCTCGAGCTCCGGCCCGTTCGAGGCATACGTGCCGACGGCACCCGAGAGCGCCCCGACCGAGGCCTGCTCGACCGCGCGCTCGAGGCGGCGCAGGTTGCGCTGCGCCTCGAAGGCGAAGCCCGCGAGCTTGACCCCGAAGGTCGTGGGCTCCGCATGCACGCCGTGGGTGCGGCCGACGCACAGCGTGGCGGCGTGCTCGCGCGCCCGGCGCGCCAGAGCGTCGCGGTACTCGCGCGCGCCACCGGCGAGCAACAGCCCCGCCTGGGTCAGCTGCAGGGCCAGCGCCGTGTCGAGCACGTCCGAGGAGGTCAGCCCGTGGTGCAGCCAGCGTCCCGCCTCGCCGATCGACTCGGCGACCACGTCGACGAAGGCCGCGACGTCGTGACCCGTCACCTCCTCGCGCTGCTTGACGGCGTCGAGCGTGAAGGTGGCGCGGTCGCGCACCCGGGCCGCGTCGTCCTCCGGCACGACGCCCTGCTCGGCCAGCGCCTCGACCACCGCCAGCTCCACCTGCAGCCAGGTCTCGAGCTTCCGCTGCTCGGACCAGACGGAGCCCATCTCCGGCCGCGTGTAGCGCTCGATCACGCTTCGAGGATTCTCGCCGCCAGCACGGCCGCATTGCGCGCGTTGTCCACCCCAACGCACGCCACCGGCACCCCCGGCGGCATCTGCGCCACCGAGAGCAGGGCGTCCAGTCCGCCGGCGACCGAGCTCTTGCTCGTGAGCGGCACGCCGATCACCGGTAGGCCGGTGTGCGCCGCCACCACGCCGGGCAGAGCCGCGGACAGGCCCGCGCCGGCGATGATCACCTGGAGACCACGGAACTTCGCGTTCTTCGCGTACTCGGCGACAGTCTCGGGCTCGCGGTGGGCGCTCATCACCCGCAGCTCGTAGCGGATCCCGCGCTCCTCGAGCTCCTTGCCGGCCTTCTCCATCGTCGGCATGTCGCTCTTCGAGCCCATCACGATCCCGACCCGGGGGGCATCGACGTCCAGGTCGGCGAACTCCTCCTCCACCTCGGTCTCGGCGACCGGCGTGATGTCTCCGCTGTCCTCGATCAAGCCCTGGCCTCCACCCTCTCCACTGCCCTCAACGCGATGTCAGTCCTCATCTGCCTGCCCTCGAACTCGACGCCCTCGGCCGCCGCGTAGGCCCGCTCGCGGGCCTCGGCCGGGGTCGCGCCGATGCCGGTGATGCTCAGGACGCGGCCCCCGTCGGTCACGATCCTGCCGTCTCGGTCGGCGGTCCCCGCGTGGAGCACCTCGACGTCCAGCGAGTCGAGCGCGTCCAGCCCGAGGATCTCGTCCCCCTTGGACGAGGAGGCAGGGTATCCGCCGGAGGCGAGGACGACCGTCACGGCCCAGTCGGGCGACCACTCCGGCTCGGCGCCGGCGAGGCCTCCCGGCCTGACGGACGACTCCAGCAGCTCCAGCAGGTCCGAGCGAAGCCGGGGCAGCACGGCCTGCGTCTCGGGGTCCCCGAAGCGGCAGTTGAACTCCAGCACCTTGGGGCCGTCCGCCGTCATCATCAGACCCGCGTAGAGGACGCCGTGGCAGGGGGTGCCGCGCCGGCGAAGCTCGTCGACCACGGGCTGGTGGATCGCCTGGGTGATCGCGCGGGCGTGCTCGCGGTCGATGCCCGGCACCGGCGAGTAGCTGCCCATCCCTCCCGTGTTCGGCCCCTCGTCGCCGTCGCGGATGCGCTTGTAGTCCTGCGCCGGGGCCAGCGGCACCGCGCGCTCCCCGTCGCACAGCGCGAGCAGCGACAGCTCCTCGCCCTCCAGGAACTCCTCGAGCACGACCTCGGTGTCGCCGAAGCGCCTCTCGGTGAAGAACGCGTCGACCGCCTGGCGCGCCTCTCGTTCGTCTGGGGCGATGATCACTCCCTTCCCCGCGGCCAGCACGTCCGCCTTGAGCACGGCGGGATAGGAGGCGCACGCCAGGTGATCGAGGGCCTCGTCCCGGTCCCGAAGGACGACGTGCGAGGCGGTAGGCACGCCCACCTGCCGCATCAGCTCCTTCGCGTAGGCCTTGGAGCCCTCGAGCCGAGCCGCGGCGGCCGTCGGGCCGAAGGCCGCGACGCCGGCCTCGGCGAGCGCGTCGACCAGGCCGGCCACCAGCGGCGCCTCGGGCCCCACGACGACGAGGTCGGCCGAGCGCTCCTGCGCCAGGCGCACGAGGGCCTCGACGTCATCGGCGGGGACGCCGGCGCACTCGATGTCGCGCGCGATCCCGGCGTTCCCGGGGGCGCACAGCAGCGCCGGCCGCTGCGGGCTTCGCAGCAGGGCGCGAACGAGCGCGTGCTCGCGCCCGCCCCCACCGACCACGAGCACCCGATTCACGCGACCCGCCTCTCCGCTGCCCGCGTCAGAGGGCGGCGATGAACTCGTCCGCCGGGATGGCGGACAGGGTCTCGTAGTGGGCGGTCCCGCGCGAGCCGAGCTCGAGCGAGACGCGGGCGATCGTCTTCTCGTCGGGCGCCTCGATCACGTTCACGAAGTCGAAGCGGCCCAGCACGGCCCACTGCGCCTTGACCGTGGCGCCGAGCTGCTCGATCTCCTTGTTCACCTCGCGGATGCGCTGCGGATTGTTCTTCAGCGTCTGCACCCCCTCGGGGGTCAGAGTGCTGAGCATCACGAACGTGGGCATGGCGGCTCCTCCGGGTCGCAGTGCTGCGTCGAGTCGCCCGACTTTGTCTCAGTTTTCGGCGCCGCGCGCAAGCGGCGCGGAGCCTAGCCCGCGAAGCGGGTCAGGAGCCGGAAGCGGCCGGCGCCCCTGCGGCGCACGACTGTGATGGTCGCCACCTCGGTCCGGCTCGCCCGGCACCAGCCGACGTCGGCGGCGTCGCGGCTGCCGTGACGGCGCGTGCGGGCCACGAGCTCGTGTCGCCAGCGCACCACGAGGTTGAAGTCCGCGCGGCGCGGGCCCCTGAGACGCAGCGTGATGTCGCCGTCCAGGCGCAGGCGAAGCCGGAACCGCCGCGCGCGGCGACCGGGACCGAGACGGCCCCTGAAGACGCGCTTGCGCGGGCCGGTCCAGGGATGGCGCACGTCGCGCCTGATCGCCCGGAAGGCGCCGGCGTCCGGGCGCAGCAGGCTGTTGAACTGCCACGGCGCCTGCGGGTAGTGGTAGTGGGCGTAGGCGTCGGCCCAGCCCTCGCCCGGGTCGTCGAGGTAGTGATCGCCCTGGTCGCCCGGGAAGAGCCGCCCGTCCAGCACGTGCGCGCAGACGCGCTCGTGGCTCGACCACCGTTTGGGGCCCCAGTCGAGCGCCGACCAGGGGTCGTTGTCGCTCCAGCTGGCGATGTGGTGCCCGTACTCGTGGGTCATCGCGTACTCGATCGGGATCCCGTGCGAGGCCTCGCCCGGCACGTACATGCGCTCCTCGTCCGCCGCGTAGCAGGCCACCGCGTCCTGGAAGCCGCAGAGCCTTCCGATCTCCGACGGCGTGCCGACGTAGACGCGAAGGGCGCCGAGCTCGGCGCCGTGGAGCCGCGAGGCCAGGAAGTCCACGAGGCTCTTGTCGCGGGCGGCGTCCGGCGTGTAGGCGGGAGTGACCTCGACGCGGACGGTCTGCCCGTCGGCGGTCCTGTAGGCGTGCCCCGCGGCGCGGGCCCTGGCCGCGCTCATCGCGGCCCGGGGACGCCCGTGCAGCACCCTGTCCTGCATGCGCGTGAGGTCCACGCCGGCGGACAGCGGCCCCGGCCGCGGCACGTCGCGCTGTCGCTGCGCGAGCGCCGCGGCCGGCGCCATGAGCACCCCTGCGGCAAGAATGATGCCCGCCACCAGAAGGCGGCGGCGAATGACTCGGAGGTCGGTGCCCATGACGCTGTCCAAGGTAGGTCGGCATCTGACGCCCCGCAAATGGACAGTCGTCTAGTACATGCCGCCCGTGGGGTGGACGGTGTCCAGGCCGCTCAGGCGACCGCGTGTACCGCGGGCTGCGAAGGGGCCTTCTGGAGCTCGAGCTCGCCGTCGGCGGCGTCCACGAGCACGTGGTCGCCGGGGGCGAACTCGCCCTCGAGCATCCTGAGAGCGAGCTTGTCGATCAGCCGCTTCTGGATCACCCGTTTGAGCGGCCGGGCGCCGTAGGTCGGGTCGTAGCCGAGGTTCGCGAGCAGGGTCAGGGCGCCGTCGGTCAGCTCCACCTGGACACCCTTCTCGCGCACGCGCTCGACCAGCTTGTCCACCTGGAGGCCCACGATCTGTCCGATCTGCTCGCGGGTCAGCGCCTGGAACTCGACGATCTCGTCGAGCCGGTTCAGGAACTCCGGCTTGAACGTGGCGCGCACTCCCTCGAGCCCGCCGGCGACGTTCGAGGTCATGATCAGCACGGTGTTCTTGAAGTCGACCGTGCGGCCCTGGCCGTCGGTCAGGCGGCCGTCGTCCATCACCTGCAGCAGGATGTTGAAGACGTCGCTGTGGGCCTTCTCGATCTCGTCCAGCAGCACGACCGAGTACGGGCGCCGGCGCACCGACTCGGTCAGCTGGCCGCCCTCCTCGTAGCCGACGTAGCCGGGGGGGGCGCCCACGAGGCGGGACACAGAGTGCTTCTCCATGTACTCCGACATGTCGATCCGCACCATCGCCTGCTCGGAGTCGAACATGAACTGGGCGAGCGCCCGGGCCAGCTCGGTCTTGCCGACGCCGGTCGGGCCGATGAACAGGAAGGCCCCGATCGGGCGGTTCGGGTCCTGCAGGCCGGCGCGGGATCGCCGCAGGGCGTTCGAGACCGCCTCGACCGCCTCGTCCTGCCCGATGACACGCTCGTGCAGGCGCTCCTCCATCCGCACGAGCTTCTGGACCTCGGACTCCATCAGCCGCGACACCGGGATCCCCGTCCACTTGGCGACGACCTCCGCGATGTCCTCGTCGTCGACCTCCTCCTTCAGGAAGGTGGTCTCCGACTGCAGCTCGCGCAGCCGCGCCTCCTGGTCGCCCACGAGCTTCTCCAGCTCCGGGATCTCCCCGTAGCGAAGCTCGGCGGCGCGCTGGAGGTCGGCGTCCCGCTCCGCGCGCTCGGCCTCGCGGTTCGCCTGCTCCAGGCGCTCCTTGGCGTGGCGGATCGCCTCGATCGCCTCCTTCTCGCCCCGCCAGTGGGCCTTCATCTCGTCGGAGCGCTCGCGCAGGTCGGCCAGCTCCCGCTCGATCGCCTCGCGGCGCGCCACGGACGCCTCGTCCTTCTCCTTCTTCAGCGCCTGGAGCTCGATCTCGAGCTGTTGGATGCGGCGCTCGACCTCGTCGATCTCGATCGGCATCGAGTCGATCTCGATCCGCAGGCGCGAGGCGGCCTCGTCGATCAGGTCGATGGCCTTGTCTGGCAGGAAGCGATCGGCGATGTAGCGGTGCGAGAGGGTCGCTGCGGCGATGATCGCGGCGTCCTGGATGCGCACGCCGTGGTGGACCTCGTAGCGCTCCTTCAGACCGCGCAGGATGCTGATGGTGTCGTGGACCGTGGGCTCTCCCACCATCACCGGCTGGAAGCGGCGCTCCAGCGCGGCGTCCTTCTCGATGTGCTTGCGGTACTCGTCGAGCGTGGTGGCGCCCACCGCGCGCAGCTCTCCGCGCGCGAGCATCGGCTTGAGCAGGTTGGCCG
>JBHELQ010000045.1:0-2297 GCA_046262995.1 Thermoleophilaceae bacterium | reverse complement strand
CAGGGCGGTTGCAAAGTTCCTGACGCGGCGGCCTGGCCTGCGCTGATCCGAAGGTACTGGCGCGCGGCACCCGTGCCCTGGTAGAAGTTCATCTGCGATGCCCGAACTGTGGCTGCCAGCGCTGACCGTGAGGCCGGTCCTGCCCGAGGAGCGTGCCCGTTTCGACGCCGAGCTCGATCGTCACCACTGGCTCGGTCACCACCTCTTCGGTGAGGCGATGCGCTACGTCGCAGCCGACGGGGACGGGACCTGGCTCGCGCTGGTGGGCTTCGGCTCGCCGGCCTTCTCGTGCCGGCCCCGGGACGCCTTCGTCGGCTGGGGCGACGAGCAGCGCCTGCGGCGGCTGCGCTACGTCGTCGGCAACCAGCGGTGCTGCGTGCTGCCCGCGGGCAGGCGCCCGAACCTCGCCTCCGCGGTGCTCGCCCGCACGCTCCGGCGGCTGTCGGGCGACTACCAGGCCCGGTGGGGCCACCCGGTGCTGGCGGTCGAGACCTTCGTCGACCCCTCCCGCCACCGCGGCACGTGCTACCTAGCAGCAGGGTTCCTACGCCTGGGCGAGACCCTCGGCTACGGCAGGTCGAACGGCCGCTACGTGCACCACGGGAAGGTGAAGCTCTGCTTCGCGAGGACGCTGCGGCGGGACGCGCTCGCGATCCTCGCCGCGCCCTTTGACCACCCGCTGCTCGTCACGACCGCACGGAGGAGACCGCCGATGCTGGACCTGAACGCGCTGTGCTTCGAGGGCCCCGACGGCCTGCTCGACCGCCTCGGGCGCATAGCTGATCACCGCAAGCGCAGGGGCGTGCGCCACGGCCTCGCCTCGGTGCTCGCCATCGCGGCGTGCGCGACCATCTCCGGTGCCCGCAGCCTCGCGGCCATAGGCGAGTGGGCCGCGGACGTGCCCCAGGACGTGCTCCGCCGCCTCGGCGCGAAGTACCACCCGGTGCGCAAGCGCTACATCCCGCCCCACGACGCGACCATCCGCCGGGCGCTCGCCGCGGTCGACGCAGACGCGCTCGACCGGGTGATCGGCGAGTGGCTGCTGGACCAGGTGCGCACCGGCCACCTCGAGGAGCGCCAGCTCGTCGTGGCCGTCGACGGCAAGTCCCTGCGGGGCGCACGCCAAGACGACGGCCGCCCCGTCCACCTGTTCGCGGCGATGGTCCAGGGCGAACGTGCGGTCATCGCCCAGGCTGAGGTGGACCACAAGACCAACGAGATCACCGGTTTCGCCCCGCTGCTGGAGGGCCTCGACCTCGAAGGCGCGGTGGTGACCGCGGACGCGATGCACGCCCAGCGCGAGCACGCCCGGTTCCTCGTCGAGGAGAAGGGCGCCGACTACGTCTTCGGCGTCAAGGGAAACCAACCGAAGCTCCTGGAGGCCATCGAGTCGGTCCCGCAGGGGTCTTTTTCCCCCTGAGCACGAAGAGACCGTCCGCGGCCACGGCCGCATCGTCCGCCGCTTCACCCGGGTAGCCCCCGCCCCCGAGGGGCTCGACTTCCCCCATGCTGCCCAGGTCGTCGTCGTCGAGCGCGAGGTCGCTGACCTCTCCGACCGCATGACCTCCACCGAGACCGCGTTCTACGTGACCAGCCTCAGCGCCCCCAAGGCGGGGGCCGAGCGCGCTGCGGCGCTGGTGCGGGGGCACTGGGAGATAGAGAACGGGCTGCACTACGTCCGCGACGTCACCTGGGACGAGGACCGGTCCCAGGTGCGCACCGCCGCGGCACCACGCGCCCTCGCCTCGCTTCGCAACCTGGCGATCGGTGCGCTTCGCCACGCGGGGGAGTCCAACATCGCCAGTGGGCTGCGGTGGGTCGCGCGTGACTCGAACCGGGCGCTGGCCCTGCTCGGCCTGTAGTCCCCGCCGATCCCGACCTCCCGACCACGGACGGGCGCTGCTCCTGGCCGGCGCGTCCCGATCGCGGCCGACCGCGGGGCATCGCACGGATCGTCGCCCGCTCAGCTCCCGCACACCCGTCGGCGGCCTTTACCGGGCAGAGCCGGCGCAGAGCCCGGGACTCTGCGCTCTTTCGCCGGTGCTCTCCCGGCTGCGACTTTGCAGATGGCTCTGGGCGCACGGGTAGTCCATGGCGCGCCGGCCAGGACGGCTTCGAGAAGGAACTCTGAGGGCCGGCGGAGGGCGAGGTGCCACCCGCCGTTCGATCGGACCAGACTTGCTTCGCAGCCGCCTATCGTTCGTCAGGAAGCGGTCGCAGCCGATTCCAATCGCGTCGGCGATGTGGGTTGCGTCCGGTCCCTTGATGCCGATTGTCATCACCTCACCGAGATTCGG
>JBHELQ010000044.1:0-3537 GCA_046262995.1 Thermoleophilaceae bacterium | reverse complement strand
AGGTCGTGGATCAGCGTGATGGCGCGGTCGTCGTCGTTGGCGGTGAACGCGACCTTGAACTTCCGCGGCAGGAGCTGGCAGACCTCGTTGCGCACGAAGTAACGCACGAAGGCGCCGCCGTAGGGCGTGATGTCGAACTGCTCGTCGTCGCAGACGCCGGCGAAGGGGTCGCCCGTCACGTTGCGGACCGTGTTGCCGCAGGCTTCGCGCGAGGAGAGGCCGACCTCACCCAGCTCGCGGATCGCCTTGGCGGCGTCGGCCAGCGGCACGTGGTGGTACTGGATGTTCTGCCGCGTCGTGATGTGGCCCTTGCGGAGCGGCGTGTAGCGCTCGGCGATGTCGGCGAATGCGTCGAGCTGGTCCGGATTGACGCCGCCGAGGGGCACCTTCACGCGGATCATCTGCCGCTCGGCCTGGCGCTGGCCGTAGACGCCCTGCTTCAGGCGGAAGCCGATGAACTGCTCCTCGGTCTCCTCACCGCGCAGGAAGCCCGAGGAGCGGGTGTCGAAGTCGTCGAACTCGCGCTCGAGGACCGGGATGATGTGGCCCGGGACGTTCTCGACGACCTCCGGGTTCTCGAGCGAGCCCTTTCTGGCGTGACGCGGCTTCGGCTCGGCTGACGTCGGCTCCACTGTGCGTGCTCCTGGGTTCGCCGGCAGGAGCCAACGAATATAGCAATAGGCAGTCGGCTTTCCGGTCTTTTCACCCCAGGCACGTGGACGGATGTTCAGGGGCGCGAGAACGGGGCCGGGCGTACCGTGGACTCCGGTTGGTCATGCGGCGCCACGGATGTGCGCCGCGCTCCCACTCGAACAGGATGTTCACCACGATTCCACACGCTGGAAGGGCCCAGGACTCCGCTCGAGAGCGGCGTGCCGGCCCCGCACGAGAGCCGGTTCCGGCCGCCTACGGCCGCTTCGCGCTCGGGATCTCCGCGGCCGCAGCGGCCGCCTCGGCGATCGCCCTGCCGCGCGCCGACTGGGGAGGAAGCTGGACCGGCGGACGCTTCTGGCTCCTCGCCGCATGCCTGCTCGCCGGGGAGCTGCTGCCGATCCAGTTGCCGCACCGCGGCGCCCGCGACAGCGTCGCGCTCTCGACCGCCTTCGCGTTCGCGCTGCTCCTGAGCACCGGGGTGGCCCCGGCGCTGGTGGCGTACGCATCCGCGGCGCTGATCGCCGGGGGAGTACGACGCTGCACCCCGAGCGAGACGATCGTCCGCGCCGCGCAGTACGTCCTCTGCCTGGCGGGGGCGGGCCTGACGCTCGACCTCCTGGGACACGCGGCTCCCGTCGCCGACGTCGGCGACGCGCTCCCGACGATCGCGGTCGCCGCCGTGGTCTGGCTTGCGCTCCAGCACGCCCTGGGTGGAACCGCGGCGGCGCTCTGGTCCGGCGCTCCGGTCGGCCGGCAGCTGGTGCAGGACATGCCCTTCCGGATCTCCACCGCCGGCTTTCTGCTGACTCTCGCGCCGGTCGTCCTCGTGTTCGCCGACGAGAGCCTGCTGCTTGCGCCGGCCAGCCTGCTTCCGATGCTGGGCATCTTCTACGGCGGCCGGCAGGCGGCCGTCAACGCCCACCGGGCGCTGCACGACGCTTTGACCGAGCTGCCCAACCGGTCGCTGCTGCGCGAGCGCCTGGACAGCGCCCTCGCGCAGGCGCGGCACGAGGGACTCTCGGTGATCGTCCTGATGATCGACCTGGACGACTTCAAGTCGATCAACGACTCGCTCGGACACCACTACGGCGATCGGCTCCTGGTCCAGGTGGCGGCGCGTCTGAGCTCCGCCATGCGCGAGGAGGACACCCTGGCCCGGCTGGGAGGAGACGAGTTCGCGGTCGTGGCCGAGGCCGTCTCGGACACGGCCGAGGCCGACGAGATCGCCGAGCGGATGCTGCAGGCGCTGGAGCTGCCATTCGAGCTGGACACCCTGTCGCTGGAGGTCAGGGCGAGCATCGGCGTCGCGTGCTATCCGGAGCACGGCCGCTACGCCGACGAGCTGATTCAGCGCGCAGACATGGCGCTCTATCGCGCCAAGGACTCGGAGCTGCCGTACGAGCTGTTCGGCTCCGACCGCGACGAGGGACTGGATCGCCTCGCGCTCGCCACTCAGCTGCGACAGGGGATCGAGCGGGAAGAGCTCGTCCTCGACTTCCAGCCGAAGTTCCCGCTTCCGGGGGGTCGCGCCAAGGGCGTCGAGGCCCTGGTGCGCTGGAATCATCCCCGGCTGGGCACGATCGGCCCCGACGGCTTCATCCCGCTGGCCGAGCACACCGGCCTGATCAAGCCGTTGACGGACTACGTGCTGCGGACGGCGCTGAGGCAGTGCGCCGAGTGGCGCGCCGCAGGCCTCGACGTGCGCATGTCGGTGAACCTGTCCACGCGAAGCCTGCTGGACCACGAGCTGCCGGCCGGCATTCGCTCGCATCTGCGCGAGCACGGCCTTCCCCCGAGCGCGCTCCAGCTTGAGATCGCGGAGAACAAGATCGTCACCGACCTGCGACGAGCGCAGACCGTGCTGGAGGAGCTGCGGTCGATGGGCATCGCGATGGCGATCGACGACTTCGGCACCGGGTCCTCGTCCCTCACCCAGCTGCAGCACCTGCCGGTCGACGAGATCAAGATCGACCGGTCCTTCGTCAGCAACTGCCAGGCCAGCGTCGCCGACCACGCCATCGTCCGATCGGCAATCGCGCTCGGCCGCAACCTCGGGATCGACGTGACCGCGGAGGGCGTCGAGAGCGAGAGCCTCTACCGGGAGCTGAGGGACCTCGGCTGTGACCTCGCGCAGGGGTTCTTCATGGCACGCCCGACAGGCGCCGAGGAATGCGCGCGGGAGCTGGGCCTTGACGAGCGGGAAGGGAACGCCGACGAGGTGGTCGTTCCGCTCCCCGGGGCGGCCGGCGCGCTCGACGGCTAGGCCGGCGGCAGCCCGCTTAGCTCGATGACCTCGCCGCCGTCGGGCTCGAGCGGCAGCCCCTGCTCGTGCCAGGCCAGCAGGCCGCCGCTCATCGAGTACGCCTCGCGCCCGGAGGCGACCAGGGCCTCCGCCGCCGCCGCGGAGCGCTCCCCGCTGCGGCAGTAGAAGACGAGCGTCTTCGAGTCGTCGAGCTGGCCGGCGGCTTCCGAGAGACGCTCGAGCGGCACGTGGCGCGCTCCGGCCACGTGGCCCGCCCCATGCTCCTCGGGCGTGCGCACGTCCACGAGCTCGAGCTCGCCCGCGCCCAAAAGCTCCGACACGCGGTCGGGTGTCAGCTCGCGCTCGCTGCTCACGGCCCCCACCGCAGTGGGTCGCCCCACGGGGTCGGGGCGGAGGACGGCAGCTTCGCGCCCTCCATCAGGCCGGCACGGGCCCAGGGGCTCACGAATGCCTGCGCGGCGTCAGGCGCCGGCGCCGTGTCGCGCAGGAACTGCTCGATGGCAGCCGCTATCGCGGCCGCCTCCTCCGGCGACGCGGTGGCCTGCCGCAGCTCGATCCGCGGCCGCGCGGGTCGCTGCTTGCCGTTCCGGGCCATCGCGGCAAAGGCTATCGTCGGCCGG
>JBHELQ010000043.1:0-14872 GCA_046262995.1 Thermoleophilaceae bacterium | reverse complement strand
GCCCGTGTCGGTCTCGAACGTCCCGTCGCCGTCGAGGTCCCACCCGTAGTCGACGATCCGCCCGTCGCTGGTGGACCCCGAGCCGTCGAGCACGGCCGTGCCTCCCTTCGCGACGGACGCCGGGCCCGCGATCGACGCGGTTGGCGGCCGCCCGGTCGGCATGAGCGCGAAGTTGCGCGTGAGCCACTGGAAGCCCGCGCTGCCCTGCGGCGGGCCGGTCAGCTGATTCGACCCCCACACGAGCGACGAGGAGCTCGGGTCGGGGCTGGCGCCGGCGTAGTCGCCCCAGCGGCAGCCGAAGACCGGATCGCAACCATCGTCCACAGCCGGCGCGTCGCTCGTGCCGAGCGTGGTCTCCGGGCCGAGCGAGCCGAGGCCGTTCGCGGGCGTGCGCACACGAGCGCGGATCTCGGGGGCGAGCGTCGGGCTCGAGACGTTGTAGTTGACCGTCGCCACGTCTCCCGTCGCCGCCGGCGAGATGGCCGCGTTGTAGGTGTCGCCCCCCGACGTCGAGATCCTGCCCTGCTGGCGCCGTGTCCGCGAGGAGGGCAGCAGCTCATACCAGCGAACGACCACGCTGTTGTCGCCCGGGTCGACGGTGTGCTGCGTCCACACCGCTTCCTGTCCGGGCGCGCTCCGCTCGACGCTTGCCACCGCAGTCGTCAGGCGCCCGTCGAGCGTGTCTATGGGAGGGCCGGGCTGATCCGCGGTGCGGGGGACGATGAAGGTCGAGACGTTGATGTTCCCGTCCCTGATCAGCGACGGAGATCCAGCGGCTCCGGCGACGTGCCAGGCCATGATCTGATTGTGCGGGCCACCGTCGGACGCGTCGTCGGCGGCCACGACGTAGGTCGAGGCCTGGCTGTTGGCCGTGTTGGCGGGTACCGGCGTCGCGGCGTTGTTGCCGTCGGAGGTCGTCAGCGGTGAGCCCGGCGATCCGAAGGTGGTAGCAGTGGGCGGGGAGGGACAGCCGCCGATCGTCCCCGGGCCGGGCTTCGGCAGCGACCAGATGCGCGCGGTCAGGAAGTCGTTGCTTTCGTTTATGACATTGGTGCCGAAGACAAGGCGCCGGTCGTCGTGGCCCAGCTTCGGATAGTCGTCGAGCAGGTTCTGCCCGTTGGAAGAGCCGCTCGGGAGCGAGTAGTGGCACCAGTCGCTGCCCAGATTGCCGGGATCGGAGCGCTTCGAGAAGCCGAACACCACGTAGTTGGGACCGGGCGCGCCCCCCAGGCCGTCGCCGGCGATCGCAACCCCCAGGTAGAACCAGCGGCCGCTCTGCTGGTCCCACTGCATCTGGGGATCGCTGACGAAGTCCGTGCCGCCGGGCGTGCCCATGAACTGCTCGTTCGTGATCGGCCCCGCCAGGCGGCTCAAAGTCGTGCGGCTGTAGACCGCGATGGCGCTGTTCACGGTCTCGATGTAGTGGTTCGGCCCAACCGCCCCGGTCGTGTCCGGTGGGGTCGCGTCGTCGGACTCGGGGGCCGTCAGGCCCGGCTTGTTGAGCCCCTCGAACACGCCGATCCTGGGCTGGGACGAGAACGGGCCCGAGGGCTGCGCCGAGCGCCCGGCCCTGAGGGCGGCCCTGCGCTTTGCCGCCCGCAGAGCGGCCGGGTTCATGCTCCGCAGCGGAATGGCGGGCGGCCGCAGTCGAGCCCGGGCCGGGAAGCGTGCGACGCCCTGCGCCTGTACGCGGCCGGCGGGCCCCACCGAGGCGCCGGCGCCCTCGGGCAGCAGGCCCAGCAGCAGCACGGCCGTGACCGTCAGAGCGAGGCGCACCCGCATCGGCGTCAGGCTAGCGCCCCGCCTCGCGGATGTCGCCACCTCAGCGGGCGAGGAGCGCCTCGACCTGGAGGTCCGGGGCCAGGCCCCGGACCGCTGCCGGCGGCTGGGCCGCCGCGCCGTCGAGTGCGGCGAGCGCCTCCGCGTGCCTTGCCGCGTGCTGCTCGACGCGGCGCGCGGGGTAGTCGGCGGCCAGCTCTCTCGTGGCCATGAACGCCCAGTCGCTGGCCTGAAGGGCGAGCAGCTCGCGGGCCGCCCGGTCCAGTGCCGGGCTCGCCTGCCCGCGGGCCGCGGCGGCGAGCGTGTCGAGCTCCGCGCGACGAGCTGTGAAGGCATAGTCGGCAACGCCCGGCTCGTCCCAGGTCGAGAGGTCCTTGTCACGGCCCCACGTACCGGCATGAAGAGGACCCTGGGCGGGCGCCACCAGCTCGATCCCCTCCGAGACCGTCACGAGCTCGAGCCCCCGCCTGGGCGCCTCCTCGAGCACCGCCTGCAGCCAGGCGATGCCCTCGTACCACCAGTGCCCCAGCAGCTCCGTGTCGAGGGCGCAGCAGAGCAGGCCGGGATGCGCGTCGAGCCTGGCCAGGGCGCGGTCGACGAAGTGGCGCGCGTGGTCGCGCGCCAGGCTCAGGGCCTGCTCGTGGCGGTAGGGCTCGCCGCCGTTGCTCCACGGCCGCAGGTCGTGGACCGTGCGCCGGTGGTAGTCCCGGTAGCCCGGGTGGACCGGATAGCCGGACACGTCGTTCCAGACGAGCTCGACGGTCTGCCAGTCGATCGGCACCGCCACGGGACCAGCCTCCGTGGCGAGCGGCAGCAGGTGCTGCGGCGCCCCGTGGCCGTGCACGTGCGTCTGGTCGACGCAGAACGCGCGCACGCCGTGGTCGCCCAGGTAGCGCTCGACCTCGGGCGCATAGGCGCACTCGGGCAGCCAGAAGCCCCCGCCGAACGAACCGAAGCGGCGCTCGTGCGAGGCGATGCCGGTACCGAGCTGAAGCTCGATGCCGGCGTCGGTGGCCAGGAGCGGCAGCAGCGCGTGGGTGGCGTTGGAGGTCCATAGCTCGACCCGCTCGAGCGAGCGGAAGCCGCCCAGGAGGTCGCCCGCCCTGCGCTCGAAGACCTCTTCCGCGCTGCGGTAGTCGCCGGCCGCCCGGCGCACCTCGGCCGCCAGCTCGTGCTCGCCACCCTGCTCCAAGCCGCGGGCGTCCTCGGCGTGTATCCCGGCGCGGACCTCGCGCAGGAAGGCCAGGTAGCGCTCGCCGGCCTCGCCCGGGAGGGTCTCGAGCTGGTCGCACAGGACGGGCGTCAGACCGAGCGTGACGGGCTCCCCGTCGAGCAGCTCGAGCAGCGGCAGGTAGACGGTCGCCACCGCCTCCCACAGCCACTCCTCGCCGAACGGCCAGGTGCCGAAGCCCTCCACGTACGGCATGTGCGAGTGGAGGACGAGCGCCAGCCCGCCGCGATTCACCTGAGCACCGCGAGGAAGTCGAGCGCCCGCTCGAGGGGCCCGGCGTGCAGGCGGAAGTCCCGCTCGGAGATCGCCGGCGTGAACCAGCCGTAGAAGCCGTCCGTGACCCCCAGGGCGCGGTGGGCGCGGTCCCAGCCCAGCCGCAGGGCCCACTCGTGCAGCAGCAGCTTGCGCGCGTGGAAGAGACCGAGCAGCTCCACCTGCTCGAAGCTTCGAGTGCACAGCGCGCGGAACTCCTCCGCGCGGTACTCCCGCACGTGCCACGGGTTGCCGGACTTGTCCGCGCCCGGAGGCGCCAGCGTCAGGACGTTGGGCGTGGACACGTAGGCGGTGCCGCCGGGACGCAGCAGCGAGCGGAAGTGATCGAGCACGCTCCCCGGGTCCTGCATGTGCTCGATCGTCTGCAGGAAGACCAGCGCGTCGCAGGGCTCCTCGTAGCGGTCGACGAGGCCGCGCACAAAGCGAACGCCGGGGCGCTCGTACTTCAGTCGCGCGTGCTCGTGCGCCTCCGGGTTAGCGTCCACGCCGGTCACCTGGCGCGCCCGCCGCGCGAGCAGCGAGCTGCCGTAGCCCTCGCCGCAGGCCATGTCGACCACGTTGAGCCCGCCACAGCGCCCGGCGATCCAGTCGTAGACCGCCACGTGCCGCCGGAACCAGTAGTTCTCGGCCGGCACGTCGGGCAGCGTGCGCTCGCCGGTGAGCTCGAGCGGCGGCACTCCGGCCGGCTGGTCCTGCTGCACGTGGTGCACGGGCGCGAGGAGTCTATGAGTAGCCTCCCGCGCCGATGGAGGCGGCAGAGCGCATCCGCCAGGACAACGTCCGCTACCACGACCTGGCGGCGGACGACTACGACGAGAAATGGGGGATCTCCTACGGCCGCATCGGCCAGGGACAGGTGGTGGGGAAGCTCCGCAAGGCGCTCGGCGAGGAGCCCGGCCCCTTCGGGCGGGCGCTCGAGATCGGCGCCGGCACCGGTTACTTCTCGCTCAACCTGCTGCGGGCAGGCGTGATCGGGCAGGCCGTGGCCACGGACATCTCGCCCGGGATGCTGTCCGTGCTCGACGAATCGGCCGAGGAGCTGGGGCTGCCGGTCGAGACCGCCCGCTGCGAGGCCTCGGCGCTCCCCTTCGAGGACGGCTCCTTCGACCTCGTGTTCGGACATGCCGTCCTTCACCACCTTCCCGACCTGGAGGCCGCCTTCCGGGAGTTCAGACGGGTCCTGCGCCCCGGTGGCGCGGTGGCGTTCTGCGGCGAGCCGTCGCGCTACGGCGACCGCCTGGCGCAGCTTCCGAAGCGCGGCGCCTACGCCGTCGCCCCGCTCTGGCGGGCGCTGATGCGGGCCGCCCCCCGCGGCAACGGCGACGGCGGCGACGGCCTGAGCGAGACCGGCCAGCTCGAGCAGGCGGTGGACGTCCACGCCTTCACCCCCGCGGAGCTCGCGACAGCCGCGCGCCGGGCGGGCTTCGAGTCCCCGCGCGTGCGCGGCGAGGAGCTCGCCGCCAGCCTCTTCGGCTGGACGAACAGGGCGCTCGAGGCCACGGCGGACCCCGAGCAGGTCCCGTATCCCTGGCGCGTCTACGCGCACCGCGGCTACCTGGCGCTGCAGCTGGTCGACCGGCTATTGCTCGAGCCGCGCCTTCCCCCCGCGCTCTTCTACAACCTGTTGCTCTCGGCCCGGGTGCCCGGCTAGTCGACCACGGCAGCCGCTCCGCCCCTGCGCGGATCGCCGCCGCCGGTGAGCTCCCCGCTGCCGGGATCGCGGGCCACCGCCTGAACGCCGCCGAAGTAGAGGTTGCGTTCGGAGGCGCGCCGTAGCTTCCAGCCGCGCCGCTCGAGCTCCTCCAGGGTGTCGGGGTCGATGCCCGGCTCGGCGTCCACCACGTCGCCCTCGACATGGATCCGCGGCGCCTCCACGGCCCGTTCGGCGGGCAGCCCCTCGTTCACCACCCCCAGAACGGTCTGGAGGATCGCGGAGCGGATCCGGTTCGAGCCTGCCGAGCCCAGCGCGACCTCCGGGCGGCCGTCGCGCAGCACCACCGTGGGCGCCATCATGCTCGGCACGCGCACGCCCGGCTCGTGGCGGTGGTAGCCGAGCGGGTTCAGGTCCTCCTCGCCGAGCATGTTGTTCAGGTGCAACCCGGTTCCCGGGACCACCACCCCGGAGCAGGAGCCGTTCGAGCAGGTGACCGAGGCGCAGGCGCCGTCCTCGTCCATCACCGCTATGTGCGTGGTCGAGCCGAGCCGCGAGCGCACCTCGGTCGCCACCGACTCGAGCGCCTCGGCGGCCAGGAACCGCTCCAGGTAGCCCTCGCTGCCCAGGCCCTCGATGAAGTCCTCGTCCCGCGCGCGGTTGGTCGAGGCGATCACCTCCGCGAGCGCGATCAGGTCCCCGGGCCGATCGACCCGCTCGAGGATCGCGAGCGCGTCCGCGATCAGGATCCCGCCGGACGACGGCGGCGGGTTGGTGAGCACCTCGCGGCCGTGGTAGCGGACGCGCGCCGGCTCCCGCTCCACGACCTCGTAGCTCGCCAGGTCCTCCGGGGTCAGGAGGCCGCCTCGCTCGAGCACCCAGGCGCTGGCCGCGCGGGCCACGTCGCCGTGGTACAGGAAGTCGGGCCCCTCGTTCCCCAGGCGCTCGAGGAGCTCCGCCAGCTCGGGTAGACGGATCTTGTCCCCGGCTCGCAGCAGCGGCCCGCCGGGAGCGTAGATCGCCTCCGCCTCCTTGGTGGAGCGGAAGATCGGCTCGAGGACCCTGAAGACCAGGGCCTGCATCGAGGTCACCTCCACGCCGTCGCGCGCGGCGGCCGCGGGGCGGGCGGTGAGGTCGCTGAGCGGGAGCGTGCCGAAGCGCTCGACGACCTGGGCCAGCCCGGCCGGCGTGCCGTAGGCCCCGCAGGAGGAGGGGCCCACGTTGAAGCGCTGCACCGTCTCCTCCGAGAAGTGGATGTCGATCGGCGTCAGCTCCGCCGGTGTGCGCTCGTCGAGCCCCCTGCCGGGCGCCGCCACGAAGAAGTCGAGCAGGTGGTTCTCGCCGGAGGCGGTGTGCAGGAGCATGAAGCCCCCCGCTCCGGGGCCGGTGAGCGGCGACTCGGCGGCGAACGACATGAGCACCGCGGCCACGGCGGCGTCGACGGCGTTGCCGCCCGCGCGCAGCGCGTCGGCGCCGGCGGCCGCGGTCAGCGGATGCCCGCCTGCGACTACCCCCCTCATGACTGCGAGCGTATCCGGCGCGAGGACCGCTGCCTCGGCGCTAGCGCCGAGGCAGGAACTCCGGCACTTCGACGTCGTCGAGCGCGCCGTTGCCGGGACGCGCGGCGACGCCGCGGCGCACCCGCGGCTCGGCGTCCGCCGGGATTCGCTCCCCGCGGGGGGACGCGCTGATCCGCCGGCGGTCGCCGTAGCCCGTGGCGACGACGGTCACCCAGACCTGGTCCTCGACCTTCTCGTCGACCATCGCCCCGAAGATGATGTTGGCGTCCGGGTGAGCGGCCTCGGCGACCGCCTTCGCGGCCTCGTTGACCTCCCAGAGCGAGAGGTCGCGGCCACCCGTGATCGACAGCAGGATCGAGTGGGCGCCCTCGAGCTGGGTCTCGAGCAGCGGCGACTCGATCGCGTGCACGACCGCGTCCATGGCGCGCCCGTCCCCCACGCCCATGCCGATGCCGAGCAGCGCCTGGCCGGCCTCGGCCATGATCGTGCGTACGTCGGCGAAGTCCAGGTTGATCAGCCCGGGCAGCGTGATCAGGTCGGAGATGCCCTGCACGCCCTGCCCCAGCCCGTCGTCCGCGACGCGGAAGGCGTCCACCATCGAGGTCTTCTTGTCGAGCACGTTCAGGAGCCGCGAGTTCGGGATCACGATCAGCGTGTCCACCTCGCGCGCCAGCTCGTCGACGCCCCGCTCGGCCTGGTCCGAGCGCCGGGCGCCCTCGAAGCCGAACGGCTTGGTGACGATGCCCACTGTCAGCGCGCCCACCTCGCGAGAGATGCGGGCCACGATCGGCGCCGCCCCGGTGCCGGTGCCGCCCCCGGCGCCGGCGGTGATGAACACCATGTCCGCGCCCTTCAGCAGGCCCTTCAGCTCGTCGTACTGCTCCATCGCGGCGGCCTTTCCGAGCTCCGGGTTGGAGCCCGAGCCCAAGCCGCGCGTGGCCTCGTTGCCGATGTGCACCTTGACGGGGGCGCTGCAGTGCTCGAGCGACTGGAGATCGGTGTTGACGGCCACGAACTCGACGCCCTCGACCTGCGCCTGGATCATGCGGTTGATCGCGTTCACGCCCGCGCCCCCGACGCCCACGACGCGAAGGATCGGCTCACGGGTGTGGCCGGGCGTGCCGACCGGACCGGCCAAGGGGTCGCGCTCGACCGGGCGCGGGGCCGAAGTGGCGGGCGCGCGGTCGAGGATGTTCTCCGGGATGTCCGCCGAGAAGACGCTGCGAAGTCGCTCCTCGGGCGTCGGGACGCCCTCGTAGCGGCTGCGGACCGGCTCCGGCTCGGCCGCCCGGTGCTGGGGCTGGGGGTGGCGGCGCTCCTCGAGCCGGCGGGCGGCGTGCGTGCGCTCCTGAGTCTCCCGACGGGCCTCGTCGCGCCGCTCGCGGGCGCGGTCCTCGAGCTCGCGCGAGCGATCGGGGGCGGACTCGCGTGCGCGGGGCTGCTCAGGCTCGGCCCCGCCCTCGGGCTTGGCTTCGGGCTCGGGACGCGGCTCCGGCTTGGGGTCGTCCTCGGTCTTCCGGAACAGGTCCGCGAGAGGACCCTCGCGCATGCTCGCGCGCTTACCGCTACCGGCCATTCCCGAGGACCTCCTTGGCTAGCTGACGGTAGGCGTACGCGGCCTTGCCGTCGGGGTCGTACTTGAGCACCGACATGCCCTTGACGGGCGCCTCCGCGAAGCGCACGGTCTTGTTGATCCGCGAGGCGAAGACGCGGTCCCCGAAGTTCTCCTCGAGGATCTCGATCGCCTCCTTCGCGTGCACGGTCCGGTTGTCGACCAGGGTGGGCAGGATCCCCTCGATCTCGATGTCCGGGTTGAGCTCCTCACGCACCATCGACAGCGTGTTCTGGAGCTGCACGAGCCCGCGCATGGACAGATACTCGCATTGGACGGGGACGATCACCTTGTTCGAGGCCGTGAGGGCGTTGATAGTGAGCAGCCCGAGGCTCGGGGGGGTGTCGATGAAGATGTAGTCGTAGTCCTCCTTGATCGGGTCGATCGCCTTCTTCAGGGCCCGCTCGCGCCCGATCATGGTGGACATGGCGATCTCGGCGCCGGCCAGGTCGATCGAGGCGCAGGCCACGTCGACCTCCCGCTTGCGGATGACCTCGCGGATCGACGTCCCATGGACGAGCACGTCGTACATCGACACCTGCAGCGTGTCGGGGTCGATCCCCTGGCTCATGGTCAGGTTCGCCTGCGGGTCCAGGTCCACGCACAGGACGCGGAAGCCCGACTCGACGAACGCGACCGCCAGGTTCACGGTGGTCGTCGTCTTCGCGACCCCGCCCTTCTGGTTGGTGAAGGCGATGACCTTGGCCTTGGGCGTCACTGCGGCCTCCTCGGGCGATGGAGTGGAGCTTTCCGGAGCGGCCGACTCCGCCGACGCGTCCCGATCATTCGCTGGCTTGCGCTCGAACAGTCCCATTACGCAGTGCCTATTCGCACGTACGCGGCCGAATCCTTCACGCTTCCGTCCGATGGCTGTGCCTTTGGACAAGCGACTCGTGTTCGTCACGGGCAAGGGCGGCGTGGGCAAGACGACCGTGTCGGCGTCGCTCGGACTGCTCGCCGCGCGCCAAGGCAAGCGGACGATCGTGTGCGAGATCGGGGAGCAGAGCCGGCTCGCCGGGCTGTTCGGCATGGGGGAGCTGGACCACCGCGAGCGGGAGCTGGCGCCCGGCCTGTTCGGCATCGCGATCGACCCCGAGCACGCCAAGGAGGAGTGGCTTCGCTACGAGCTGCGCTCCTCCACCCTGGCCGGCCTCCTGGGCCACAGCCGGCTGTTCCAGTACCTGACGGCGGCCGCGCCCGGACTCCAGGAGCTCGTGACCGTGGGCAAGATCTGGGAGCTCGCCCAGCTGCAGCGCAAGACGGCGCACGCGGCTCCCTATGACCTCGTGCTCGTCGACGCCCCGTCCACCGGGCACGGGGTCGCCATGCTGCGTTCGCCGCGCACGTTCGCGTCGGTGGCGCGGATGGGGCCGATCCACCGGCAGGCGATGACGATCCACTCGTTCCTGACAGACAAGCGCGCGACCGGGGTGGTGGCGGTGGCGCTGCCAGAGGAGATGCCGGTGAACGAGACGCTCGACCTGGGAAAGCGCCTGCGCGACGAGATGAAGCTGCGGATCGACGCGATCGTCGTCAACTCGCTCTACCCCGAGCGCTTCAGCGCAGACGATGCGGGCCGGCTCGAGTCGCTCGACGGCAGCGCGTCGGAGGCCGCGGGCGCGGCGCTCAGGGCGGCGCTGTCCGAGTACCGCTGGGCGCGCTCCCAGCGCCAGCAGCTCCGGCGCCTGCGCCGCGGAGTCCAGGCGCCCGTCCTGACCCTGCCGTACCTGTTCGAGCCGGAGCTCGGCCGGGCGCAGGTCGACCGGCTGTCGGCGATGCTGGAGCAGAAGCTGTGATCGCCGAGCTGCTCGAGCGCAAGGACGTATGCGTCTGCGCGGGCTCGGGCGGGGTCGGCAAGACCACGGTCTCCGCGGCGATCGCGCTCGGCATGGCGGCGCGCGGGAGAAAGGTGGCCGTGCTGACGATCGACCCGGCCCGCCGGCTGGCGAACTCGCTCGGCCTGCCCGAGCTCGGGAACGAGGAGACCCGGGTCGACGTGGACGTGCCCGGCGAGCTGTGGGCGATGATGCTCGACCCGAAGCGCACGTTCGACGAGCTGATCGAGTGGCACGCCCCCGACGAGCAGACCCGGGATGCCGTGCTCGGCAATCGCATCTACCAGGAGCTCTCGAACGCCGTGGCCGGGTCGCAGGAGTACATGGCGATGGAGAAGCTCCACGAGCTCCACCAGGAGGGTCGCTACGACCTGCTCGTGCTCGATACGCCCCCCACCCGGCACGCACTCGACTTCCTGGACGCGCCGGAGCGCCTGTCGGCGTTCATAGACTCGCGCGCCCTGCAGGTCTTCACCGTCCCGGGCCGGCTGGGCCTGCGCGTGCTCGGGCGCGGCACGGGGGTCGTCTTCTCGGTGCTGAAGCGCGCGACCGGCATCGACCTGCTGCAGGACCTGTCCGAGTTCTTCAGCAGCTTCGGTGACATGGCCAAGGGCTTCCGCGAGCGGGCGGACCGCGTCAGCGCGCTGCTGGCCGACAGCCGCACGGCGTTCCTGCTCGTGACCTCCCCGGCTCCGGACGCGGTCGACGACGCGGTCTTCTTCCATCACCGCCTGCTCGATGCCGGCCTCCCCTTCGCCGGCGCGGTGGTTAACCGCGTTCATGAGCTGGCGGCTGTACGCGGCGAGGTCCCGGTGGACGAGGTCGTCGGCCTGCTCGGCGACGACCTGGGCCGCAAGGTCGCCGGGAACCTCGAGGACTACCGCCGGCTGGCCGACAGCGACCGCGCGAACCTCGAGCTCCTACGGCGGAAGCTGGGCCGCAAGCCGATCGTTCCCGTGCCGCACCTGGACCAGGACGTGCACGACCTCGACGGGCTGGCGAGCGTGAACCGCCACCTGTTCGACGAGGCCTCGCGGGGTTGAGGCGTCAGACCGGAGCGGAGTAGCTCTCGGGGTCGTCGTCGACCCAGTCGACCGACGGCGTCACGCCCTGGAGCTCGGCCTCGGCCTCGTCCGGCTCCGGCGGCCCGGGGGCCGGCCCTGGCCGGTAGCCGGCGGTGATCCTGCGAGCCCGGGGCGGCGCCACCGGCGCGGCCTGGAACTCGTCCGTGGACGCCTCCGTGGACTCCTCGCGCAGGTCGCGGACCTCGATCTCGACCGGCTCGCGCGATTCCAGGAGCAGCTCGTCCGCGATCCGCTTGAGGTCCGGGTCGAGGTAGCCGCAGACGACGTCCCGCAGCAGCGCACGTAGATGGGCCTCGGTCTCGGCAACGAGAGCGGTGGGCGGCTCCGAGCCGATCCAGTCCTGCAGCTCCGCGTCCGCGCGTCCGCCCATCAGCCAGCGCTCCAGCGCCAGGGCGAGCTCGATCCGCCGCCGCGCGGCATGGCGCTCCTGCTCCTCGGCGCAGAGGGCCGCCAGGCGCAGCGAAAGGCTGGCCAGGCCCGTCTCGCTCGTCGCGTCGAGCAGGGCCCGCAGCGCCAGCAGATAGTCGGACAGGGCGTCGGTGTCCGCGCCGCGCGAGCAGCCGAGCTCGAAGCGCCCCAGCGCCCAGGCCACGGTGCCGCCGAGCGCCGCGGCCTCGATCCCGTCCAGGAACTCGCGCAGCGAGTCCTGCTCCTCGCGAA
Organism: Thermoleophilaceae bacterium; assembly: GCA_046262995.1. GTDB lineage: Bacteria > Actinomycetota > Thermoleophilia > Solirubrobacterales > Thermoleophilaceae > JBHELQ01. Next base: position 3,226 of record JBHELQ010000043.1, on the reverse strand, counting down.
GGATGGTCAACGGCTCGCCTCGCGCGGGGCCCGCGCCCTCGAGCTCCACCGGGCTCCAGCGCCCCTCGATGGCGCGCGTCCATCCGAGCGCCGCCAGCGTGACGCCCCCGCGGCGGAACAGCCGCAGTCCCGTCACCAGGCGGCGAAAGCGCTCGCGGGCCTCCTCTACGAGCGGGACGCCGTCCGCAGAGACGTCGCGCTCGAGCAGGCAGAGCACTGCCGGCTCCTCGTCCGGCCACGCGTCGGGCCAGAGCGCCTCCGGCGGCACGTCGAGCGTCTCGGCCCGGACGAGGGTCAGGCCGTCGCCCAGCTCCAGGCGCTCCGACTCGAGCCGCAGACCGGGCAGCGGCGCGAGCACCGTGGAGCGCACCGTGTCGCGGTAGAGGGTCTGCTCCACGTCCCGGTAGACGCGTTCGAACCGCTCCTCGGGGAAGCCAAAGCTCGTGGCGTCCTCGTACAGCCGCCCGAGCAACGTTTGCAGCGCGGGCTCGGCCTGCTCGCCCCGCAGGCCGTTCACGCGCAGGTAGGCCGAGGCCCCCTCTCCGAGGGCGTCGCACGCCCGGGCGCAGGTCGGAAGCTCGCGCAGCCGCCCCCAGCGCTCGTCCAGGAACTTGTCCGTCAGGGCCCGGTAGCGGTAGAGGGCGGGTCCTCTCTTGCCGCCCTCGTCGAGGACGTCGAATTCGAGTTCCGCGCCGGCGCGCTGCTCGTCCACCAGGAAGGCCGCGGCCTCGAGCGCGAACTCCCTCAGCGCGTCGTGGAGCCCGCGGTTCCGCATACGGCGCGGATTCGCCTCCGCGCGGCGGGTTCCTGCCGGGGTGCGGCTAGGCGGCGGCCTTGGCGGGCGGGCGGCCTTCGGCCTGCCCGCAGGCCCCGAGCCACTCGCGCCCGTAGCGGCGCATGTCGTCGATCAGCGGCAACAGCGCGCGGCCCTTCTCGGTCAGGGAGTACTCCACCCGCGGCGGCACCTCCGGATAGGTGTGCCGGTCGACGACCCCCTCCTCCTCGAGCGCGCGAAGGCGCAGGGAGAGGGTGCGCGGGCTGATCCCCTGGAGGGAGCGCTCGAGCTCGCAGAAGCGGCTGCGGCCGGCCGCGAGGTCGCGGATGACGAGGACCGTCCACTTGCCGCAAATCACGTCAGCGGTGGCGCAGACGGGACATGTCTCCTCGCTGCGACTAGCCATACACGAACTGATTCTAGCTCAATGCTTCACGAATGAAAGTTATGGCCTTTGCGGCGTCCTAGCCGCTCAGGTTGCCAAGGAGGCCGCCCGAACCGCCCTGGGCCGCGCCCTCGACTCGGCCCTCGCTCGGCTGGATCAGCACCCAGCCCTCGCCCTGGAACGCCATCTGGATCGACTCACCCGATCCGCGCCCGATGAAGTTCTTCAGCTTGATGTCGGTCTTGACGCTCGTGGAGACGCCGCTCGACCACGTGATCGCCGCCTGGGGATCGGCGTACGTCGGCGCCTCGCCGGTGCTCAGCAGCACCGGCGGCCCGTCCGACACGACCGCCACCCAGCCGCTTCCCTGGAGCGACATGTTGAAGAGGCCGGCGCCCATCATCGCGCCGGCGCCCTCGACCCGCTTGATGTCCCAGTCGATCTGCTCGTCGAAGGCCAGCACGTTGCGGCCGTTGCAGGTGATGGCGTCGTCCTCGAGCTTGATCAGGTGGATCTCCTGCGCCTCGTCCGCCAGGAAGACCTCGCCGCTGCCCGACATCTTCATCAGCCTGGTGCCCTCGCCGCTAACGGCCTTCTTGATCAGCCGGCTGACCCCGCCCGTCCCGGCGTGCTCGAAGGAGACGTCGCCCTGGTAGGCGACCATCGAGCCGAGCTTCGCCTGGATCGTGACCGAGCGCAGGCTGACCTTGAGCAGCTTCGGGTTCTGAAGCGCGAACGCCTCCTGCGACTCCGTCTCCTCATACTCGCCGAGCGTGCTCTGCACCGGACCTCCGTTCTCGATCGCCTGGGTTCCCCACTCTCCGCGAGCGGTGGCCCGGCGTCAAGCTCGGCGGGTCGGAGCTAGGCGGCCTGGCCGTCGGCGGCGAGCAGCTGCTCCACCGAGGTGGAGCGCTGGCCGTCGGCCGCGACCAGCAGCTTGAAGTCGTGCTGGTGGGTGGCGGCCCGCAGGGCGTCGTCCATCGAGACGCGCCCGGCGCGCAGGTGCTCGAGCAGGGCCTGGTCGAAGGTCTGCATGCCGTAGTAGGCGCCGTCCGCGATGACCTCGCGGAGGTTCCCGGTGAGCTCCGGGTCGACGATCATGTCGCGCACGCGGCCGGTCATCCGAAGGACCTCGCAGACGACCACGCGGCCGCTGCGGTCGGGCTTCGGGACGAGCCGCTGCGAGACGACGCCCTTGAGCGTGCCGGCCAGCATCGAGCGGGCCTGGCGCTGCTCGGAGGGCGGGAAGAAGTCGATGATCCGGTTGACCGACTCGGCCGCGTCGACCGTGTGGATCGTCGAGAGCACCAGGTGACCGGTCTCCGCGGCCGACAGCGCCGTGCGAACGGTCTCCTCGTCGCGCATCTCGCCGATCAGGATCACGTCCGGGTCCTGGCGCAGGACACGGCGCAGCGCACGGCCGAAGGAGGTGGTGTCCTCGCCGACCTCGCGCTGGTTGATGATCGACCTCTTGTCGCGGTGCAGGAACTCGACGGGGTCCTCGATGGTGACGATGTGCTTGGCGTCCATCGAGTTGATCTGGTCGATGATCGCCGCCAGGGTCGTGGACTTGCCGGAGCCGGTCGTGCCGGTCACCAGGATGATGCCGCGCTCCTCGTGGGCGAGCTCTGACACGACTCCGGGCAGGAGCAGCTCCGCGGCGGAGCGGACGGACAGCGGGATCGCTCGGCAGACGAGCGAGATGGAGCCGCGCTGGCGGAAGGCGTTGACGCGGAAGCGGGCGACGCCGGGGAGGGAGTACGAGAAGTCGACCTCGTTCTCGCGGTCGAACTCCTGCAGCTTCACCTCGTCCGTGAGCATGTGCGCGAGGATGCCCTCGGTGATGTCAGGCTTCAGGCCCTCGGTGTCCGGGATCGGCTCGAGCTCGCCGTTGCGGCGGATGAGGGGGCGGGAGGGCACCTTGAGGTGCAGATCGGAACCCTCGACCTCGACCACGCGCGCGAGAGCCCGATCGACATCGAAGTCGACTGGGTGGGACATATCTGGGTCATCGGCCATCGCAGCCCCGGCCTTGAGGCTCGGGCGCCGGGCTGGACCGCCCCGAA
>JBHELQ010000042.1:0-32537 GCA_046262995.1 Thermoleophilaceae bacterium | reverse complement strand
AGCTGCTCGATCGGCTGGTGCGTCGGGCCGTCCTCCCCCAGGCCGATCGAGTCGTGGGTGTAGACGAAGATCGACGGCAGCCGCATGAGCGCCGCCAGCCGCACCGAGGCCTTCATGTAGTCGAGGAAGTTGAAGAAGGTCGAGCCGAAGGCGCGCAGCCCGTGCAGGTTCAGGCCGTTCACGATCGCGCCCATCGCGTGCTCGCGCACTCCGTAGTGGACGTTGCGTCCCGTGTAGCTGCCCCGCTCCACCGAGCCGCCGTCCTCGATCAGCGTCAGCGTGGATGGCTCGAGGTCGGCCGAGCCGCTCACGAGCTGAGGCACCTGCTCCGCGGCCCACTGGATCACCTGGTGCGAGGCCTTGCGCGTGGCGAGCATGCCCACCTCGGGCCTGAAGCGCGGGACGTCGCCGTCCCAGCCGTCCGGCAGGCGCCGCTCCATCACCAGCGACAGCTCGTCCCACAGCTCACCGTGCTCCGAGCGGTAGCGCTCGGCCCGCTCGATCCACTCCGACTCCAGCTCCTTGCCGCGCTCGACGCACTCGCGGAAGTGCGCCAGTGCCTCGTCGGGCACCAGGAACTGGGCGTCGGGGTCCCAGCCGTAGGCCTCCTTCGTCAGGCGCACCTCCTCCTCGCCGAGCGGCGAGCCGTGCGCCTTGCTCGTGTCCTGGGCGTTGGGCGCGCCAAAGCCGATGTGCGAGCGGACCATCACGAGCGAGGGCTTGTCGGTGACCTCGGCGGCGGCCTGGCTCGCGCGCTCGAGCGTGTCGAGCCCCAGGTCCTCGCCGACGTCCTGCACGTGCCAGCCGTAGGCCTCGAAGCGCTCGCCGACGTCCTCGGAGAAGGCCATCGCGGTCTCGCCCGCGAGCTGTATGTGGTTGTTGTCGTAGAAGACCGTGAGCTTGCCCAGCCCCAGGTGCCCGGCCAGCGAGCAGGCCTCGGCGCCCACGCCCTCCTGGATGTCGCCGTCGCTCGCGATCACGAAGGTGCGGTGGTCGATTAGCTCCTGCCCGTCGCGGTTGAAGCGATCGGCGAGCATGGCCTCGGCCAGCGCCAGGCCGACCGCCATCGACAGCCCCTGTCCCAGCGGGCCGGTCGTGGCCTCTATCCCCGCCGCGTGCCCGTACTCGGGGTGCCCGGCCGTCGGGCTGCCGAGCTGGCGGAAGTTCTTCAGGTCGTCGAGCGTGAGCCCGTAGCCCGTCAGGTAGAGGATCGAGTAGAGCAGCATCGAGGCGTGGCCCGCGGACAGCACGAAGCGGTCGCGGTCGAACCAGTCGGCATTCGCGGGGTTGTGCTTCATGACCCGCGTGTAGAGGACGTGGGCCAGCGGCGCCAGCGCCATGGGCGCGCCGGGATGGCCCGAGTTGGCCTTTTGCACGGCGTCCATCGAGAGCGTCCGGATGGTGTTGACGCAGAGGTCGTCGAGCTTCGGGTCCGTCGCCTGTGCGCTCATCTGCCTCCCAGTGTTGCCAGGCCCTTCACACTACCCGGGCCCCGCGCCCGGACTCCTGAGCGGCGAGCAGGCCGGCGCCGATCAGGCCCGCGTCGGCTCCGCCCTTCGCCACGGTCAGCTCGACCCGCTCCCAGAGGGCGGGCAACGCCCGTGAGGCCGCCTCGTCGCGCGCCCGCTCGAGAAACAGGTCGGCCGCCCTCGAGAGCCCGCCGCCTATCACGAACAGCTCCGGTTGGAAGACGTTCACGAACCCAGCGACCGCCACCCCCAGCCAGGTGCCGAGCCGCTCGAGCAGCGCGCCGGCCTCGGCGTCGCCGTCGCGGGCGGCCGCCACGGCCTCGGGGCCTTCCACCCGCCCCTTCTCCGCGTGGATGCGGCCGAGCGGACCCTCCGGGCGATCCTTCCCCAGCTCGGTGGCATCGCGCGCCAGCGCGGTTCCGCTGCACAGGGCCTCCACGCAGCCACGGTTGGGGCAGTTGCCGGGGCATGGCGGCCCGTTCGCGTCGATCGTCAGGTGGCCGAGCTCGGCTCCGAGCCCGTCGGCTCCGCGGAAGATGCGCCCGTCGATCACGACGCCGCCCCCCACTCCCGTACCCAGCGTGAGCATCACCAGGTGCCGCGCGCCCACGAGCTCCGCCTCGGCGAGCGCGGCGCAGTTCGCGTCGTTGTCGACGAACACCGGGACTCCCAGGCGCCGGCCGAGCTCCTGCCGCAGCGGCACCCCCGTCAGCGGGATGTTCACGCTCGAGACGCACAACCCGGTGCCGTACTCGATCTGAGACGGCATCCCCACGCCGACCGCGGCCGGCTCACCGCTTGCCGCGGCCGCCTCCTTGACCGTGCCCTCGATGCCGTCGAGAAGCGCGTCCGAGCTCGCAAGCGCCGTGGGCCGCTCGACGACCCCACGCGCCTCTCCGCCCACCACCGCGCCCGCGGCGACCTTCGTCCCCCCCACGTCGACGCCCAGCACAAGCGGATCAGAAGCCACGGGGCATTCTTCCCGGGGTCGCACGCCACACGCAAGCGATGAAGAAGCCGGCGCGTTCAGGGTCCGCTAGAGCAGTGGCAGGGTGTAGCCGTTGTAGTACCAGAGCGCGCTGGTGTACCAGAGCGCGGCCACGACCATCACCAGGGTCCCACCCGCGGTGGGGAGCGCCCAGCCAGGCAGGCGCCGGGAGCGCACGACGGTGACCTTGGCGGCGAACGCCCCGTAGAAGAAGCAGCCCGCCAGCGAATGCACCGCCACGCGCGCGCTGGAGGTCTGCACGCCGTACGCCAACATGCAGTGGTAGGCGACGGGCAGCGTGACGAGCAGCGCCGCCGCGCCCATCAGCCGGTGCAGTGCCGGCAGCCGTCGCGGCTTGGCGAGGCGCGGGAGCCGACCGTAAATCCACGCCGCCGATCCCATCTGGGCGAGCGCGAGGCCGAGGATCACCGTGGCAAGCCAAGACTTCAGCGGCAGCGTCTGCTGCGCGCTTCGCCCGAACAGTGACGTGGAGTAGTCCGGCGTGTGGTGGCGTCCGAAGGCATAGATCCCGGCGGCCAGCGCAAGCCCCAGCACGAGCGGGACCGCGAGCCTTGCCCGCGAGGCGGGTGCTTGCGCGACATGCATCTAGACAGGAAGACGCCCCCGGCGGGACGCTCCTTCCAGCCGACCGCTACCTCGCGGCCTGCCAGCCGCGGAAGGCTCCGAGCAGTTCATCGCGGGTCTCCGGCGCGATCGACTCCTCCCGGAGCTCGCCGACCGTCGCAATCGTCTGGCGCATCTGCTCCAGGTAGGTGACGCAGAACGGGCAGAGCTCCAGATGCGCCTCGAAGCGCGCCCGGTCGTCGGCGCCCATCGTGCCCTCGAGGTAATCGGTGATCGCCTCGACGAGCTCCCTGCAGCTCATGTCCCCGCTCATACCGAATTCGGCTCCATCGCTCCCAGCTCCCGCTCGACCGCCGCCCGCACCTTTGCGCGCGCCCGGTGGAGCAGCACTCGTTGATTGGTCTCGCTGACCTCCAGCGCGTTACACGCTTCCTCGGCCGAGCAGCCGACCACGTCGCGCAGCGTGATCACCTCGCGCTGCGCCGGCGGCAGCTCCTCGATCGCCCGCTTGACGGCGTCCAGCGCCTCGCCGGTCAGCACCTCGTCCTCGGGCCACGGCGACGGGGCCATCGACCAGCCGAAGGCGTAGCGATGGTCCGGCGGCAGGAAGCGCTCGGGGTCGACCGCCGGCTCGTCGGGCGCGGAACCCGCGTCGAAGGCTGAGGAGAAGGGGATCGAGCGCGCCTCCCGCTTGCCGCGCGTGCGCGCGATGTTCATCAGGATCCGGAAGATCCAGGTCTTGAGCGAGGACCGGCGCTCGAAGCGGTCGAGACCCCTGACCACGGCCAGCCAGGTGTCCTGGACGACCTCCTCGGCCTCCGCCTCGGTCGCGACGTACATACGCGCCATCCGCAGCAGCGCCGGGCTGAGCATGTCCACCAATCGAGCGAAGGCGGCCTGGTCGCCGGCCAGCAGCTCGTCCACCAGCTGGGCGTCCTGCGCGGGCGGGGCGGCGCGCTGGTCCATTCCGGGCCGACTGTAACGGAGCGCCCGCCACCCTTACTGTGCCTCGAAGCCCGCATTCGAAGGAGGAGCATGAAGGCCGTCGCCGTCCATCCCGGCAAGCCCAACTCGATGCACCTGGAGGACGTGCCGGAGCCCGAGGTCTCGGACGTCCCCGACGGGCGCGGCGTGAAGGTGCGGGTCCTGCGCGTGGGCGTCGACGGCACCGACAAGGAGATCAACGCCGCCGATTACGGGGCGGCGCCTGAGGGCGACGACTACCTGATCACGGGCCATGAAGGGCTGGGCCGCGTGGTCGAGGTGGGCCCGAACGTGCCGAGCGCGATCCAGCCGGGGACGCTCGTGGTCTCCACCGTCCGCCGGCCCGGCCATTCGATCTACGACCAGATCGGGCTCCAGGACATGACGACCGACGACGTCTACTACGAGCGCGGCATCAACCTGCGCCACGGCTATCTCACGGAGCTCTACGTCGAGGACGCGCGGTACGTGGTGCCCTTGCCCGACTCGCTCAGCGAGGTCGGTGTGCTGCTGGAGCCGCTGACGATCGCCCAGAAGGCGATCCGCCAGGCGTTCGAGATCCAGCGCCGCCTCCGGGTATGGCAACCGCGGCGCGCGGCGGTCCTCGGCTCGGGCACCATCGGCCTGCTGACCACCCTGGCCCTGCGGCTGCGGGAGATCGAGGTCACGGTCTGCTCCCTGCGCGAGCCGCCCTACCTGAACAGCGAGCTGGTCGAGGAGCTCGGCGCCGCCTACCTGAGCACCAAGCAGACGCCGCTGGCGAAGGCGGCAGAGGAGCACGGACCGTTCGACATCATCGTCGAGGCCACCGGCTTCAGCCCGCTCGCCTTCGAGGCGGCCGAGGCGCTCGGCAAGAACGGGGTGCTGGTGCTCGTGTCGGTGACCGGCGGCGACCGCAAGGCCGAGGTGAAATCCGACGCGATCAACCAGGGCTTCGTGCTCGGCAACAAGCTGATGGTGGGCAGCGTGAACGCCTCGCTCGAGGACTTCGCGAGCGGCCGCGACGACCTGATCAAGTCGCAGGCCTTCTACCCGGGCTGGCTCGGCAAGCTCCTGACCACTCCCGTGCACGGGCTCGACAACTATGAGCAGATGCTTCGCGAGCTGACCGAGAACGAGGACGCGATCAAGGTCTACGTGGAGGTCTCCTCGTCGAACGGGAGCAGGGGATGAGCGACTACGACGTCATCATCCTCGGCGGGGGCGCCCCGGGCGAGCACTGCGCCGGGCACCTGGCCGGCGGCGGGCTGAAGGTCGCGATCGTGGAACGCGAGCTGCTCGGCGGCGAGTGCTCCTACTGGGCCTGCATCCCCTCGAAGACGCTGCTGCGCCCGGGCGAGGCGCTCCAGGCCGCCCGCGAGGCGCCCGGCGCCCGCGAAGCGGTGGACGGCGGCGTCCGGCCCGAGGGCGCCTTCGAGTGGCGCGACTTCATGGTCTCCGACTACGACGACGCGGGGCAGGCCTCCTGGGCCGAGGGCGAGGGGATCGACGTGCTGCGCGGGTCCGGCCGCATAGCCGAGCCCGGCCGGGTCGAGGTCGACGGGGAGACCCACGGCGCCGAGCACATCGTGATCGCCACCGGTTCGGACCCGGTGGTCCCGCCGATCGACGGGCTGCGCGAGGCCGAGGGCGTCTGGACGAACCGCGAGGCCACCGGCCTGAAGGAGGTCCCGAAGCGGCTGCTCGTCCTGGGCGGCGGCCCCGTCGGCGTCGAGATGGCGCAGGCCGTGCGCCGCATGGGCGCGTCCGTGACGGTGATCGAGGGCCAGGATCACGTGCTTCCGCGCGAGCCGAAGCAACTCGGCGACGCGCTGGGCGAGGCGCTGAGCGCCGATGGGATCGAGCTCTGCTTCGGGCAGCACGCCTCCGCGGTCCGCCACGAGGAAGGGGAGTACGTGCTCGAGTTCCCCGAGCGCTCCGAGCTGCGCGGCGACCGGCTGCTGGTGGCGACGGGCCGGCGTCCGCGCGTGGCCGACCTCGGCCTGGAGAACGTGGGCATCGAGCCGGACAAGGGCGGAATCGAGGTCGACTCGCGCCTGAGCGCCGGCGAGGGCATCTGGGCGATCGGCGATGCGACCGGCGTCTGGCCGCTCACCTACGTCGGCAAGTACCAGGGCCGCGTGGTGGCGGCAAACATCCTTGGCGGCGACCGCGAGGCGAACTACGACGCCGTCCCGCGAGTCGTCTTCACCGATCCCCAGGCCGCGTCGGTCGGCGAGTCCGAGGGCCCGCTGACGGCCACGGCTCAGCTCGCCGAGGTCCCGAGGACGTCCACCTACACCCGCGCCTACGCGGACAAGCCGGGCTTCATGACCCTGGTCTCCGACGGCGAGCGGCTGACGGGCGCCTACGCGCTCGGCCCGGAGGCCGGCGAGTGGCTGCAACAGGCGACGCTCGCGATCCGGGCCAAGGTGCCACTCGAGGTGATGCACGACGTGATTCAGCCCTTCCCCACCTTCTCCGAGGTCTTCCTGGACGCGCTGGAGGGGCTCCGGACCGCCTGAGGCGCTGTCACAAATCGCGGGGCGCGGAGACTGATCAGCGGACTCGATCTCAAAGGAGCCGCTCATGCGCCTGAAGGCCGTCCTGCTGAACTGCACGCTCAAGAAGTCGCCCGAGGTCTCGAACACCGAGGCGCTCATGCGGAGGGTGATCGAGGTGCTGGAGCCGCTCGACGTCGATTGCGAGCTCGTGCGCGTGGTGGACTACAACGTGCCCTTCGGCGTGGAATCCGACATGGGCGACGGCGACGAGTGGCCGCAGATTCTCGACAAGATCGTGGGCGCGGACATCCTGATCATCGGGATGTCGATCTGGTTCGGCGTGCGCTCGAGCGTCGCCCAGATGGTCATCGAGCGGCTCGACGGCACCTACAACACCACCAACGACGTCGGGCAGTACCCGCTCTATAACAAGGTCGGCGGCGTGGTGGTCACCGGCAACGAGGACGGGGCGCACGACTGCTCCGCGAACACGCTCTTCAACCTCTCCCACCTCGGCCTGGCGATCCCGCCGAACGCCGACACGTACTGGGTGGGCGAGGCCGGCCCGGGCCCCTCGTATATCGAGGCGAGCGGCGAGAGCCACCCCTACACCCAGAAGACGACGCAGTGGATGGCCCACAACGTGGTGCACCTGGCCCGGATCCTGAAGGAGCACCCGATCCCGCCGGAAGGCAACACCGTGCCCGGGTGGCAGCCGGACGACTGCAAGAGCCGCGAGGAGCGCATGCCCGCGGGCCACGTCGGCTGAGCCGGCGGCCCTAGAAGTCCCGCCGGCCGGCCAGGCGCTCGTCCGCCTCCGGGCGAGTGCGCTCGTAGATCGCCAGTCGCTGGCCGCCGGGCAGGTCGAGCGAGCAGATCGGACCGTGCGGGATGCCGAAGCGCGCTCCGACGCGGGCGCCGCCGCGCTCGAGCCCCGCGACCGCCGCGTCGAGGTCCTCGACCCGGAAGACCAGGACCGGCCGCTCGCCCTCCAGGTGGTCGGCCAGCAGCAGCGCGGGCGGGCCCTCCGCCAGCTCGACCATCGCCACGCGCGCGTCGAAGGCTTCGATCGCGAATACCGCGCGGCCGCCGAGCTCCTCCGTGAAGTGCCTCAGATCGGCGGCGGTGTCACGGCTCGGCATGTAGACGAAGTCGAGCCTTACGAAGGGGAGCGGGTCCTCGGCCACGCCCCGAGCCTACGCGGAGGTATAACCCCGCCCGTGACGGAGACGCGCGAGATCGCCCCCGGCATCCACCGCATGGGATCGGAGATCGTCTACTGGTACCTGGTCGAGGACGCTGGAGGGCTGACGGCGGTCGACGCCGGCCTGGCCGGCTTCCAGGACGACCTGGAGGCCGACTTGAGCTCGATCGGGCGGCGGATCGAGGACGTCGCCGCGGTGATCCTGACCCACTCGGACGGCGACCACACGGGCCTGGCTGCCACGTTCAAGGAGGCGGGCGCGCGGGTGCTGATACACGCCCTGGACGAGCCGGCGCTTCGCAAGCCGGGGCCGAAGAAGGGCGACGCGAGCCCCGCCCGCCAGCTGCGGCTCATGTGGCGTTCCGGGTTCCGGCGCTTCATGCGCGGCATGGTGCGTGCCGGCGGCGCCAAGCCCCCGAGGGTCGAGGGAGCCGAGACCTTCGAGGACGGCCAGGTGCTGGACGTGCCGGGCAGCCCGCGGGTGGTGCACACCCCGGGGCATACGCCCGGCCACTCGGTGCTGCTCTTCGAGGGCCGCAGCGCGCTGTTCGTGGGCGACGCCATGTGCACCTGGAACCCGGTCGATGGAACCCGCGACCCCCAGCTGCTGCCGTCGCCGCTGAACGAGGACAACGTGGCGACCCTGGGATCGCTGGCGGCGATCGAGGGCCTGAAGGCGGAGCTGCTCCTGCCCGGCCATGGCGAGCCCTGGCGGGACGGCCCCCGGGCGGCAGCCGAGCGGGCCCGCTCGCTGCGCCAGAGCGGCTAGGGCGTAGGCTGGGCCCCGTGGCCGACGAGCGCACCCCGGTCCTCTGGCACATCTCCTTCTCGCACTACAACGAGAAGGTCCGCTGGGCGCTCGACTACAAGGAGGTCGGGCACGAGCGGCGCCAGGCATTCGGCGGCACCCATCCCTTCGTTGCGCTGGCGCTGACCCGCGGGCGCAGCAAGACGTTCCCTCTGCTCGGGCTCGACGGCGAGCACATCGGCGACTCGACCGCGATCATCGCGGAGCTGGAGCGACGCTGGCCCGACCCGCCGCTCTACCCGGAGGACGCGACGGAGCGCCGGCGGGCCCTCGAGCTCGAGGACTGGTTCGACGAGGAGCTCGGCCCGCATCTGCGCCTGCTGGTGTTCCACGAGCTGACCCGGGATCGGGAGCGGATCGGGACGCTCGCGGCGACTCAGGTCCCGGAGCCCCTCAGCCGGGCGCCGGCCGTCGGCGCCGCGATGATGCGCACGTTCGTGAACCTGCGCTTCGGCGTGCACAAGGAGGAACGGGCCGAGCTCGCGCAGCGCAAGGTCCTGGCCGCGCTCGACCGGCTCGAGGCCGAGCTCGGCGACGCCGACTACCTCGTCGGCGACCGCTTCAGCGTCGCCGACCTGACCGCGGCGTCGCTCCTCTATCCGCTCGCCCTGCCGCCGGAGGGACCGCAGCTCGGGATCGACATGCCCGAGGCGATCGAGCGCTTCCGCCGGCCCCTGAAGGAGCGCCGCGGCTATCGCTGGGTCGAGCAGATGTTCCGTCGGCACCGGCTCGCTGCCCCCGCTCCCGCGGGCACGCCCGCTTGAACGGACGCGTGCGGGCGGTCGCGCCCGGCCGCGTCAACTTGATCGGCGAGCACACCGATTACAACGACGGGCTGTGCCTGCCCTTCGCGATCGACCTCGGGACGACCGTCACCGCCGAGCCGCTCGGCGGTGCCGAGCTGGTCGCCGTCGCCCGCGACCTCGGTGAGGAGGAGCGCTTCGCCCTCGACTCGCTCGCCCGCGGACCGGAGGGCTGGCGCCGCTTCGTCCGGGGCACCGTCGCCGAGCTCCGGGCCGCCGGCCTCGAGCCGCGCCCGGCCAGGCTCGAGCTCGCGGGCGAGCTGCCGCTCGGCGCCGGTCTTGGCTCGTCGGCCTCGCTCTGCGTGGCGCTGGTGCTGGCCCTCTGCGCGCTGGCCGGAGGCGATCCGCCCCCCGCCCGCGAGCTCGCGCGCCTGTGCGCGCGTGTGGAGAACGACTGGGTGGGGGCGCACACGGGCCTGCTCGACCAGCTCGCCGTCGTGCTCGCCAGGGAAGGCCACGCGCTGCGCCTGGACATGCGCAGCCTCGATGTCGACGAGGTCCCGCTCGACCTTGGCGATCACCGCCTGGCGGCGCTCGACTCCGGCGCTCCACGCGAGCTCGCGGCCTCCGGCTACAACCGCCGCCGGGCGGAGTGCCAGGAGGCGCGCCGGCTACTGGGCCTTCGCTCGCTGCGCGAGGCGAAACCCGGCGACGCTGACCGGCTGCCGCAGCCGCTGGCCGGGCGCGTCCGCCACGTGGTGAGCGAGAACGAGCGCGTCGACGTCGCCGTGGCGGCGCTGCGGGCGCGGCGGCCCGCCGAGCTGGGGCCGCTGCTATCGGCCTCCCACGCCAGCCTGCGCGACGACTACGAGGTCTCCGTCCCTGCCGTGGAGCGCGCCGTCGAGCGCGCCTACGAGGCCGGCGCCCTGGGCGCCCGCGTCATGGGCGGCGGCTTCGGCGGCCTCGTGCTGGCCCTGTTCCCGCCCGGGGCCGAGCCGCCGCCGGAGGCGCTCGAGCTGCGGGCCGGCCCACCGGCCCGGATCTGCTAGAAGAACGCCAGTGGACCGCCAGCTCGCCTACAGGAACCTGCGCACCGGCCTGATCGCCGGAGCGATCGCGCTGGTCGTGTTCGCCGCCGCCTTCTTCGTTGGCTACATCTACTAGCCGTGGCCGAGGTCGAGCACGTCGATCGCCCGCAGGACCCGGTGCCGGAGGCGGGCGAGGCCGTTCACCTGCCGGAGCCGTCGTACCTGCCCGTGCTGCTCGCGCTGGGAGTGACGATCACGCTGGTCGGGATCGTGCTCTCCTGGTTCATCGTGGGGATTGGCCTGCTGCTCGTGGTCGTCATCGCCACGCGCTGGATCAGGCAGACGCGCGAGGAGATCTCGGAGCTACCGCTCGAGCACTAGCCGTGGACGAGGACCCGACGACCCAGGAGCTCCGCCTGGAGCAGCTGCAACGGGAGTCGAAGGAGCGCGATGAGGCGGACAGCACCGACCTCGAGGAGGACACCGCCCAGCACGAGCGACGCGCCGACAAGGCGGCCTACCTGCGGAAGAAGCTCGAGCAGCGCGCCGAGGCCGAGCGGCGCGACGGGCGCGACTAGCTGCTCGCGGCCGACTCGCGCGGCATGTCGCTGGTGGCGTAGTCGCCGACCCAGCAGCGCACGATGTCGCGCATCGACAGGACGCCGGCCATGTCGCCGCCGTCCACCACGACCAGGTGCCTGAACCCGCCCTTGACCATCGCCTCGGCCGCCGTCTCGAGCGACCATTCGGGCGAGGCGAAGGTGAGGTTCGAGGACAGGTGGTCGCCCACCCGCTCCTGGTCGGCGCTCTGCCCGGCGGCGATCGACTCGAGGATGTCGCGCTCGGTGATGATCCCCGGGCCAGGTTGCTCGGGATCGATCACCACGGCCGCGCCCACGCCGCGCTCGGCCATCGAGCGCGCGGCGTCGCGCAGGGAGTGCCCCGGGTTAACCGTCAGCACCACCTTGCTCATCCCCTCGCGTACCTGCATCCGCCCTCCTCGCGCGTGCTCGTGACGATCGGCGCAAGCTAGCGTACAGCGCCTCGCAAGGGCAAGCCGGAGGCCCGTTCGAGCCGTCCGCGCCCGTCGCCTGCGTCAAATACACTCGCGCGCCGTGAGCGAGCAGCCCCTCGACCCGCGGCGCGCCCCGGAGGCGTCTCCCGATCCAGAGGTCGAGCAGGGCGAGCGCCACCCGCTGGCCAAGATGCTGCTCACTGGAGTGGTCGCCGCGATCATCGTCACGGCGGGCGCCCTGTCCATCGACTGGTTCCCGAAGAGCGCCTCCGGCTCGGCCCACAAGATCGACACGCTCTACGACGTCCTCCTGATCGCGTCGGTGCCGATCTTCGTGCTCGTGATGACGGTCGCCATCTACAGCGTGATCAAGTTCCGGGCGCGCCCCGGCGACACTCGCGACGGCGCTCCCATCCACGGGCACACCATGCTCGAGATCGTCTGGGTGGCGATTCCCTTCCTGCTCGTCACCGGGCTCGCGATCTACGGCTGGGTCGTGCTGAACGACATCGAGGCGAAGCAGCCGAACGAGCTCGTAGTGAACGTGACCGGCCAGCAGTTCATCTGGAACTTCGACTACCCCGGGCAGCAGGTCAGGTCGCAGGAGCTCGTGCTGCCGAAGGACCGCCCGGTCCACTTCCGCATCCACACGAAGGACGTGATCCACTCGTTCTGGGTCCCGGAGTTCCGCCTCAAGTCGGATGCCGTGCCAGGCCTGACCACCGACGTTCGCCTCACCCCCGACCGCCTGGGCCACTACCAGGTGGTCTGCGCCGAGCTCTGCGGTCTCGGACACCCGACGATGCGGGCCGACGTGCGGGTCGTGCCGCGGACGCAGTTCGCCTCCTGGGTCACGAAGAGCCGCAAGGGCCCCGCTCGGGCGGGCGGCGGCGCCGACGGCAAGCAGGTGTTCGCCTCCTCCGGCTGCGGCGCCTGCCACACCTTCGCGCCTGCCGGCTCGACCGCGAAGGTGGGGCCGAGGCTCGACGGCCTCCAGCGCAGCGCGGCCGCGTTCGCCAAGGCGCGGAAGGAATCCGTTGCCCAGTACGTCATGGAGTCGATCGTGAACCCGCGCGCGTTCACCGTCCCCGGCTTCCCGAAGACGGTCATGCCGACCACATTCAAGAGTCAGCTTTCGGACGCTCAGGTGAAGGCGCTCGTCCAGTACCTTCTGGGCGGAGGCAAGGGCTAGTGACCGCGACGATTCAACGCTTCAGGGCTCCGGGCTGGTATCGCGCCGCCCTCTCGTTGCCGATCGGCTTCGGCGTCGGCGTGGCGATCGTCGTGGCGATCCGCGCAGCATACGGCTGGGATCCGCTGCTCGACTGGACCGCGATCGCCACCGTGATCATGATCTCGGTGCCGTTCGCCTTCCTGATCGGCATCGGCTGCTTCGATTACTGGTTCTACTGGGCAGCCGGCCGCCCGACCCGCCCGGAGGACCACTCCGGCCACGGCGCGCGCTCCTGGAAGGACTACTTCCGCGTCAACACCGATCACAAGGTGATCGGCATCCAGTACATCTGCACGACCTTCTTCTTCTTCTTCGCCGGCGGCCTGATGGCGATGGTCATGCGCGCGGAGCTGGCCAAGCCCGGCACGCAGCTCGTGGACTCGAACACCTTCAACGGGCTGTTCTCGGTGCACGCCTCGCTGATGATCTTCCTGTTCATCATCCCGGTGTTCGCCGGGATCGCGAACTTCGTGATCCCGCTCATGATCGGCGCGCCGGACATGGCCTTCCCGCGTCTCAACGCGCTCTCCTACTGGCTGCTGCCAATCGGCGGCGTACTGATGCTGGCGAGCTTCGTCGCTCCGGGCGGCGCCTTCGCCACCGGCTGGACCGCCTACGCGCCGCTCTCGACGGAAACCCCGCTCGGGCAGACGTTCTTCAACGTCGCGATCCAGTTCGCGGGGGCATCTTCGATCGCCACCGCGCTCAACTTCCTGGTCACGATCATCACCATGCGCGCGCCCGGCATGACCTTCTGGCGCATGCCGCTGCTCGTGTGGGCGAACTTCACCACCTCGCTGCTCGTGGTGATCGCCACGCCCTTCATCGCCGGCTCGCAGTTCTTCGTGCTCTTCGACCGGGCGCTCAGCACGCACTTCTTCAGCCCGGGCTCGGGAGGCGACGTGCTGATGTACCAGCACGTCTTCTGGTTCTACTCGCACCCGGCCGTCTACATCATGATGCTGCCTGGCTTCGGGATCATGAGCGAGGTCATCTCGACGCACTCGCGCAAGCCGATCTTCGGCTACCGCATGATGGCCTTCTCGCTGGTTGCAATCGTGATCCTGGGCTTCACGGTCTGGGCCCACCACATGTTCGTGTCGGGCATGTTCACCTGGCTGCGCGTCCCGATGATGATCACGACGATGCTGATCGCGGTCCCGACCGGCATCAAGATCTTCTCCTGGCTCGCGACGATGTGGCGCGGGGTGATCCACCTGCGAACGCCGATGCTGTTCGCGCTCGGCTTCATCACGATGTTCACGCTGGGCGGGATCAGCGGGATCATGCTCGCCGTCGTGCCGTTCGACATCCACGTGTCGGACACCTATTTCGTGGTGGCGCACATCCACTACGTGCTGTTCGGTGGCTCGGTGTTCACGATCTTCGCGGGCATCTACCACTGGTTCCCGAAGATGACCGGCCGCATGTACGACGAGACGCTCGGCCGGATCCACTTCTGGGGCTCGTTCGTGTTCTTCAACCTGACCTTCGGGCCGATGCACCTGGTGGGCATCGACGGCATGCCCCGGCGGGTGGCCGACTACGCCGCCCACTTCGCGACCTGGAACGCGATCATCTCGGTCTCGAGCTTCATCTTCGGCCTCGTGCAGCTCCTCTTCCTCTACAACATGATCGCCAGCTGGCGGCACGGCCCGCTGGCCGACGGCAATCCCTGGCGCGCGCACTCGATCGAATGGCAGGTGTCCTCGCCGCCGCCGATCTTCAACTTCGACGAGATCCCCACCGTCGTCGGCGGCCCCTACGAGTACGGGACCCCGGGCGCTGTGCACGCCGTCTTCAAGGAGCCCGAGCCCGCGGGGGTGCCCGCCCCGGCGGGCGGCGGCGGCGCCCCGCCGCCGACCACTGAATGACGGACGCGAAGCGCATCCTGGTCGTGGCGAACGAGACCGTCGCCGGCCGGCCGCTGATCGACGCGGTCAAGAAGCATGCCGAGGGGGGTGGCGCCGAGGTGTACGTGGTGTGCCCCCAGAACTCGCCGCGGCACGGCTACGTCATCTATGACGATCACGTGCGCGAGGCCGCCGAGAACCGGCTGAAGATGACGCTCGCGCAGCTGCGCGAGGCCGGCATCCAGGCCACGGGCGCCGTCATGGACCCTGACCCGTACTCGGCAGCCATGGACGCGCTAGGCGAGCAGGAGTACGACGCGATCATCGTCTCGACGCACCCCGAGACGCGCTCTGGCTGGCTGCGCCAGGGTCTGGTCGACCGCATCCGGCGCGCGACGCGGCGCGACGTCGAGCACGTGGTGGTCGACCTCGACTCCGAGCGCGACGGCGCCAAGCGGACGCTCGTGGTTGCGAACCAGACGGTCGGCGGCAAGCCGCTGCTCGAGCTGCTGAAGCGCAAGGCGGAGGAGGAGCCCAGGAGCTTCATCGTGATCTGCCCGCAGTCAGGCGACGACGAGCAGGGCGATGCGGCCGAGCGGCTGGCCCAGACGCTCGAGCAGCTGCAGAACGAGGGCCTTGAGGCGATCGGCCAGGTCGTGCACCCGGACCCCTACACCGCGATTCAGAACGCGCTGCAGTCCTACGGCGCCGACGACATCATCATCTCGACCTTCCCCGAGACCCGCTCGGGCTGGCTGCGCTCCGATCTGGTCGGGCGCGTGCGCGCGGCCAGCTCGAAGCCGGTCGAGCACGTGGTGGTCGATGAGAGCGAGTCGGCCAAGCCACCCGTCGAGGCCGGCTGATGGAGTCCGCCGCGGTCACAGCCCACAGCGAGGATCACGCCCATGGGGGCGCAGGCGAGCACCACGGCCCGCCGGCGGCCAACGTCTCCTCCCGGGTAGAGGCGCAGTTCCTCGGGATGCTGCTTTTCATCATCTCCGAGATCATGCTCTTCGGAGCGTTCTTCACGGCCTACTTCTTCATCCGGGTCGTGAACCACTCGGCGTGGCCGGCTCATGGCGAGGAGATCCCGGTGGCGATCGCGGGCGTCAACACCGCGATCCTGCTGTCGTCGAGCTTCACGATGCACTGGGGCCTCGAGGGCATCCGCAACGAGAACCGCTTCGCCATGCAGGCCGGCCTGCTCACGACCTTCCTGCTCGGCCTGACCTTCCTGACGGTCCAGATCAACGAATACGTGCATTTGGGCTTCGCCCCGCACGACAATGCCCAGGGCACGATCTTCTACGGGCTGACCGGCCTGCACGGCGCCCACGTCTTCGTGGGACTGAGCCTGCTGGCGATGGCCACGATCCGCGCCTTCCGCGGCCATTACTCCGCCAAACAGCACCGTGGCGTGGAGGTGCCCGGGATCTACTGGCACTTCGTCGACGTGATGTGGATCTTCGTCTACAGCACGATCTACGTGCTCTAGTGCTCAACCCGCTCCGCAGCGAGCGGGAGGCCTTCCGCTTCCTGCTCTACGTGTCGGTCACCGCGGCGCTGGTCGTCGGGATCGTGCTGGGGCTGCGGGCGATCCTCTGAGCTCCGTCGAGGACGACCTGGGCCTGGCGGAGCGCGCCGCGCGCGCCGCGGGCGAGGTGCTCATGGCCCGTCTCGAGGGACCCGCCAAGGGGGTCGAGCTGAAGAGCTCGGAGACGGATCCTGTCTCCGACGCCGACCGTCTGGCCGAGCAGACGATCACCGAGCTGCTGGCCGCGGAGCGCCCGCGGGACGGGCTGCTGGCCGAGGAAGGGGGCCGGAGCCAGGCGGAGAGCGGCCGGCGCTGGGTCGTGGACCCGCTCGACGGGACCGTCAACTTCCTCTACGGCCTTCCGGTCTGGTGCGTCAGCGTGGCGCTCGAGGACGGCGAGGGCACGGCACTCGGCGTCGTCCACGATCCCGGCCGCGGCGAGACCTACCGCGCGGCGCGCGGACGCGGCTGTGAGCTGAACGGGCGGCCGGTGGGCGTGCGGCCCTGCGAGGGGCTCGAGACGGCCCTGGTGGCCACCGGCTTCGCATACGAGCGCGAGCGGCGAGCGTCCCAGGCGGAGGTCGTGCAGCGGCTGCTGCCGCGCGTGCGAGACATCCGCCGCGCCGGCGCCGCCGCGCTGGACCTGGCCTGGCTCGCGGCGGGCCGCCTGGACGGCTACTACGAGCGCGGCCTCAAGCCGTGGGACTGGGCGGCCGGACGCCTGCTCGTCGAGGAGGCGGGCGGGGCCAGCGCGGAGCTGCCGGGAGAGCCGCCCGGCCTGGTCGCCGCGCACCCCGCCCTGCTGCCGGCCCTCGCCGAGCTGGTCGAGTGAGGCCAGGCGCTAGATGGCGAGCTGGACGATGCCGATTATCCGGCTCGCCCGAAAGCTGAACACCTGCAGGTACTCGTTGCCGAGCGGCACCCCGCTGCGCTTACCCCTACCGCGCCAGCGACCGTGGACCACGACCGCAGCCCCAAGCTCCAGGACCTCGATCAGCTCGTAGCTGACGTCCCGCCACTGGGCGAAGTTGTGGCCGAACCAGCGGTTGACCTCCCCGGCCCCGCGTACCAGTCCGGACTCGATCGCCGCCCACTCGGGCACGTAAAGCTCGATGTCCGGGTCGTACGCGTCGAGGAACACACTCGGGTCTCCCCGACCCAGCGCCTCGTACGCCGCGATGATGAGCGCCCGGTTGTCACCCCCGGCCATCACGGCGCGATTATGGAGCAGACACCGACTAGCGAACCGTCAGCGTGCCCTTCATGCCGCCCGCCTCGTGGCCCGGCACCGAGCAGTAGAACTGGTACTTGCCGGGCTTGAGGGCCGCGCTCACCTTCGAGGTGCCCCCCTTGCCGACCGTCGGGCCCTTCTTGTCGAGGCCCGGACCCTTGACCGAGATGTCGTGCTGAATCGAGGCCTTGTTGCTCATCAGGAGCGTGACCATCCCGGCCTTGGCGAGCGCCTTGGAGGCCGTGAAGGCCAGTGCGCCGGTCGGGTCGGCGTCGATCTTCAGCTGCCCGCCCTTCTCCTGCACCGGCTTGCTCGAGACCTTGGGCTTGCCCGCCTGGGCCAATGCCCCCACGTCCTGCCCGGCCATGTCCACGACCCGCGAGACGTAGGAGGCCACGTCCTGCGCGTCCGAGCCGCGGACCAGGTTGCGCGGCATGATGCTGTTGCGGCGGACGTCCTTGATCTGCGTGCGCACGACGCCGCGGATCGTGCGGCGGGTCATCCCGCTCTCGAGCGCGGCCCGGAAGGCGCGGTCCAGGTTCGGGCCCTGCACCCCGCTCGTGTTGGCTCTGCCAAGGGTGTGACAGGAGCCGCACTTCTGCACGAACAGCGCCTTGCCGTTGACGAGATCCGGCTCGCGCTCGGGCCCGCAGCCCGCCGCGAGCGCGGCGAGGCCGGTCGCGGCAAGCGCCGCAAAGGTGGTTCGAGCGAGCCTCACGGGCGCGGAAGACTATCCGGCGCCAAGGCCGGACGCGCCCCTGTCGTCAGGGCCGGGGAAGCTCCTCGACACGGCCCTGGGCCGCCGCGACCACGCCCTCGGCCACCCGCTCCCAGCCGAACTGGGCCCGCGCCGCATGCGCCAGGGCCGTGGCTGCCGCATGGCGCCGGTCGTGATCGAGCTCGAGCCAGCTGACGAGCTTCGCGGCGATGTCTTCGACGGCGCCCGGCCCCCGCTCGAAGGCCAGCAGCGGCCGCAGCTCGGGCTCGAGCGCCGGAGCCAGCGCCGCGCTCACCTCGGCAAGCCCGGAATGGGCGGCGGACAGAGGCAGCGCCCCGCAGCAGGCCGCCTCCGCGGCGACCATCCCGAACGCCTCCGGGAAGGTGCTCGGCACGACCTGCGCCCGGCAGGCGGGCAGCAGGTCCGGCAGCTGATCGTGCTCCAGGCGGCCCGTGAAGTGGATCCGCTCGGCGGCCGCCGGCGCGGCGGCCTGCCAGGACTCGCGCGCAGCGCCATCGAGCGACTCGAGGAAGGAGGCCAGGTAGCCGAGCTCGCCGGGCGGTCCTCCCTCGAGCTCACGCCCGCGGGCGGCGATCTCCGCGACCGCCCCGAGATCGGCTTCCGCCAGTGCGCGAGTGAGCCGCCCGAGCCCTTCGCGGTACTCGCCGAAGCCGACCACGACGAGCCGCGCCGCCGGCACGCGCGCGACCACCAGCGGCCAGGCGGTAAGCAGCAGGTCGACTCCCTTCGAGACGATCAGTTTTCCCACGTAGCTCACGATCTGCTCGCGCCGCGGGTCGAGCGCCCGAAGGGCCGCCGGCGCGCCCGCCTCGCCCCCCCAGCCGCCGGCGCCCGCGCTCTCGATCGCATCGGCAAGCCGCGACAGCCGCTCGGCGGCCTCCTCGGGCTGCCGCGGGCGAAAGCTCCCGACGTCCACGCCGGGCGGCCCGAGGCGGGTGCGCTCGGGCAACGAGGCGTCGCCCGTCACCTCCCACAGGCTCTCAGCCGTGTGCCTCGAGCCGACCAGCACGCAGCTCGCGTCGCGCAGGCCCTCGAGCGCGTAGGGCAGAAAGCGCTCGGGCTGCGGGCGGACCGTGTACTCGAGCGCGCTGCCGTGCACCTTCACGGCATAGGGCACCTGTCCCTGGAGCCCGCGGGCCAGGATCGCGGGGCCCATGACCAGGTGATTGGCGAGACCGACCTCCGGCCCTGCCCGCGCTGCGACCTCCCGCACGGCCGCCACGTTGGCGTCCAGATAGCGTCCGAGGTCCTCGTCGTCCAGCTCGCGGAAGGGCACCGCCCGGAAGTGCTCGTAGCGGTCGGCCACGTAGACCGGCAGCACGCCCTGGATGTCCGGCAGGTAGACGGTGCAGCGGACGGGTTCGCGCAGCGTGTCGAGCTCGAGCCGGCCGTCCTCGAACCGCCCGACGGCGTCCACGAAGTCGAGCTCGGACGCCTCCCGCTCCTGGGAGAGCAGATGGATCTCGTGGCCCAGGGCGAGCAGCGCGCGGCAGAGGCTGGCGTTGTAGACGTTGCTCCCGGTGCCCCGAAGCAGGTAGCCGTGGAAGATCAGAATCCGCATGGGCGGCAGCTATTCTTCCCGGCCTCATGCCTGCCCGTCAGAAGTACCGCCTGCGGGCCCGCTCGGACCGCGAGCTGATCCGCGAGGTCGAGCCGGGCACGACCTACGTCGACCGCGACAGCGGCGAGGAGTTCGAGGTGGTCGGCAAGCTGCTGCCGCTGGCGCCCTCCCCGAGCGAGCTGCCCTACTCGGTGGAGAACCTCAGGCTGTGCGGCTGCTCGCTCGAGCAGCTCGTCCAGAAGGACCTGAACGACTGCCCGCACTGCGGCCGCAGGCTACCCGCCGTCGAGGGCTAGTCCCGGTCCTCGATGCAGCGGCGCCTGCCAGCCGTGGCACTCTGCCTGCTGGCGGCCGCCGGGGCCGGCTGCGGCGGCGACGGCGAGTCGAAGAGCGTCAAGGCGAAGCCCCCGCCGCTGACGGTGCCGGAGACGACCAGCTCGCCCACGTCCACGACCGGGACCGCCCCGACGGCGCCCCCCGCGACCGCCACGACGACCACGCCGAGTGGCGGGGCCGCGGCGCCAACCACACAGCCGGACAGCCCTCAGAACGACAAGCCGCCTGCCAGGGGCACGCCCGCCGACAAGTTCGAGCGCTTCTGCAACGAGAATCCCGGCGCCTGCGGCGACTAGCAGGGAGCCGCAAGGCGGCCTAGCGCCTCTTCGCGCGAGCGGCTGATCGCAAGGCGATCCACCAGGCCCGTCACCTCGAATGGCCGCAGGACGCGCTTGGTCGGACAGACCACCACGAGCCTCCCGCTGCGACTGGCCAGCGCTCGCAGGGCGTTGAGCAGCACGCCGATGCCGGTGGAGTCCATGAAGGTCACGCGCGAGAGGTCCACCACCACCCGCGTCTTGCCGTCGTCCACCAGGCCGAGCAGCCGCCGGCCGAGCTGGGGCGCCGTCAACGCGTCGATCTCCCCTCGTGGGGCGACTACGTGAGTGCGCTCGTCAACTTCTTCGTCGACTACGCCAAAGTCGATCGGACCGGGCATCCAACCTCGCTCCGTTCGGGTTCCAGCCGGGACGCTACACGATGGGGGGGTGTCCCCGGCTCAGCTCGGGTGCCGGGCGGGGCTCGGCAGGCTCGGGCGCCGCACGCGCGCGGGCAGCGGGCTCGGGACCGGCGGCTCGGCGCCGCGGCGGCGCGGGCCCGGCCGAAGCGGGCCATGACCGCGCACCCGCGGTCCGCCCGGGCGACAGCGTCCGAGCGGGACGCCGAAGCCGCCGCCGCCGGGGCCGTCCGATGGACCAGGCTCGGGGCCGCCCTCGCCTCCCCCGCCACCCTCCTCGGGGGGCTCCTCGCCGTCGTCGCGCAGCCGGAAGAACCAGATCAGCCAGAGCACGAGCAGGCCCACGTCGAAGACGCGGAAGCCGACCATGAAGATCCACCCCTCGGTGGTCATCGCCCGCGATGCTAGCGCGGCGTCCGCGGCCCGAAAAGGCCGCACGGGAGTACCAGGTCAGCGCTTGGCGGGTCGTGGGTCCGGCACGTACGTGGCCGTGTACATGATGCGGGCGCCCCTGTAGGTGCAGCCGTACCGGCGCACTCCGCCCACGTGCTGCTGCGCAGAGCGCTGGGTCACGTAGCGGGCCGAGCAGCGGCCCCTCCGGCGGGACGAGCGCCACCAGTTGCCGTTCGAGATGCCGCCCACGAAGGCCGGCGCCCAGGTGGGCGTGGTGAGCGCGAGGATGTAGTTGTGGCGCACGCGCAGCGGCCGGTCCAGCACGAACCCGGGAGTGATGGGATTCTTGAGACCGATGTACTGATCGACCCGGAACAGCTTGCTCTGGGCGATCAGCCGGTGATTGCGGCGAGTCCGGCGCCGCTTGCCGCGACGGAGGATCGACAGGCGCACCTGGGCGGGCGCCCCGAAGGTGTCGTTGAAGAACGAGATCTGGGTGTCCTGGAGCGGCGCGAGCGTGACGCTGAAGGCGACGATGTAGCCGGCGCGCGGGATGTGGAAGGGGTTGCGGACTGCCCCGGCCCTGCCCTGGTAGCCCGTTGTGCGGGCCAGGACCTCGCAGGGATCGCCCGGGCACTTCGAGCGAACGGGGTCGGCGGTGGTGCCGAGCTGCACGATGCGAGCGTCGGCGACGCCGGGAAGGGCCAGGGCGCCCACCACGAGCGGGAGGAGCAGTAGGAATCGCTTCACGGTCGGGCCTTGAACACCCGCTTCGAGCACGAGTTGCGCACTCCTTCCGGGCTACTTGTAGCGATAGGTGATTCGCCCCCGGTCGAGGTCGTAGGGAGACAGCTCGATCTTCACCCGGTCCCCGGGGAGGATGCGGATGTAGTGGCGGCGCATCTTGCCGGAGATGTGGCCGAGGACCTCGTGCTCGTTGTCGAGCTTGACCTTGAACATCGTGTTCGGGAGGGCCTCGACGATCTCGCCCTCCATCTCGATCTTCTCTTCTTTTCCCATGGGACCGGCGTCAGAGCGGCCGGACGTCCACCGCCTTCGGACCCTTGGGGCCGGCCTCCTCCTCGTAGGAGACCTTCGCGTTCTCGGTCAGCGACTTGAAGCCCTGGCCGTCGATGCCCGAGTAGTGCACGAACAGATCGCGGCCGCCCTCGTCGGGCGTGATGAAACCGAAGCCCTTCTCGTCGTTGAACCACTTCACGGTTCCGGTAGGCACCTGCGCTACCCCTTCCTGCGTGTGCCCGCTCGGTGCTTCAACGCGAATCCGAACCACGGCACCTGCGATTTGGTCCTGCCGGGCGAGCCCCGGCCTCTTACGCGAGCAAACCTACCAGCAGAGGTGGCCCGAACGCCCTCGGCGCGCGGCCCGGCGCTCACTCCCGCAGCTGCGCCCCGACCTCGGCGAGCTGCTCCTGCTCGGCCTGCTGCGGCCTGGTCGGCAGCTGGAGCGGATCGTCCTCGTAGCGCGGGATCACGTGGACGTGGAAGTGGAAGACGGTCTGCCACGCGGCCGGCTCGGAGGCGTTCAGCAGGTTGACGCCGTCGCAGCCGAGCCGGTCGCGCATGCGCAGCGCCAACCGCTTCGCGGCGGCCATGGTGCGCGCCAGGTCCTCGTCGCCGATCTCGTACAGGTTCTTCGAGTGAGCCCTCGGGATCACGAGCGCATGCCCGCGCGTCCAGGGGTTGATGTCCATGAAGGCGAGCGTCGCGTCGTCCTCCTGGACTACCTCCGCGGGCATCTCCCCGGCCACGATCCTGCAGAAGATGCAGTCCTCCGCCATGCGCGCGGAGCGTAACGGCTAGAGCCAGCCCCAGCGCTTGAACGCGCTGTACAGAGCGGTGCAGATGACGAGCATCAGCGCGAGCGCGGCGGGATAGCCGTAGGTCCAGTCGAGCTCGGGCATGTGGCGGAAGTTCATCCCGTAGATGCCGGCTATCGCGGTCGGCACGGCGATGATCGCGACCCAAGCCGAGATCTTCCGCATGTCCTCGTTCTGGCGCACGCTGACCTGGGTCAGGTTCGCCTCGAGCACACTGGTCAGCAGGTCCCGGAGTCCCTCGAGCTGATCGCGGCTGCGCATCAGGTGATCGTTCACGTCGCGGAAGTAGGTCTGGATCTCGGGATGGATGAGGCTGTAGTGGCCCCTGGCCAGCCGATCCATCGGCTCCACGAGCGGCGAGGTCGCGCGGTGGAACTCGAGCACCTCCCGCTTCAGCTTGTAGATGCGCTCCGCGACCGCGCCCGAGTGTCCTCGCTCCGGAGAGAAGACCTGGTTCTCCACCTGATCCACGTCCTCCTCGAGGCCCGCGAGCGCGGGCGCGTAGTCGTCCACGACGCGGTCGGCGATCGCATGCAGCACGGCGCTCGGGCCGTGCTGGAGCAGCTCCGGCTGCTGCTCCAGGCGCTCGCGCACGCTGTGCAGCTCGCTGGCCTGGCCGTGGCGAACGGTGATCACGTAGTCCTCGCCCAGGAAGACCTGTATCTCGTCGAGCTGCACCACTTCGTCCGGGTCCACGTAGCGCGCCGTCTTCAGCACGATGAACACCATGTCGCCGTAGACCTCCAGCTTCGGCCGCTGGTGCGCCTTGATCGCGTCCTCGACCGCAAGCTCGTGCAGCTCGAACTCGCGCTTCAGCGAGTCGAACTCCTCGGGCGAGGGGTCGTGCAGGCCGATCCAGACGAAGGCGCCCTTCTTGCCGCAGGCGTCGTATGCCTGGTCGAGCGGGACCTGACCGTCGCGGCGCTGGCCCTTCTCATAGACGGCGCAGTCGACGATCACGGGGACGGATTGTGCCGCAGCCGGCGGGCGAGCTGCACCGCCTGCTCGCGCGTGCCGGCCTCGCCCGTGAACGCGGCCTCCTCCAGGCAGGCGAGCAGGCGGCCGAGCTCCGGGCCCGGCTCGAGGCCGAGATCGCTCGCCAGCTCGTCGCCGCGCAGCGGCGGCCGCGGCGGCCCGGCGGCGCGCCACTCGAGCGCCGCCGCCATCAGCTCCCGCGCCAGCTCCAGGTGGGCGGCGATCGCGGCCTCGGCGTTCCTGCCGCGGGTGGCCAGACGGTCCGCGCAGGAAAGCAGCGTGACCTCCACCTCGACGGGGCTCGTCGTCTTCAGGTAGCGGTAGACCTGCGCCCGCTCGAGCGGCCGGGAATGGACGAGGAAGCCGAGCACCAGGTGGTGGCGGGTCACGCCTTCGACGAAGCGGCTGAAGCGCTCGCTCGTGCGCAAGCGGCGGCAGGCGTCGCGCACCATCTGCTCTCCGCGCGCGTCGTGGCCGATGAACGTCACGCGGCCGTCCGCCCGCACAGCGCGCGTGGCGGGCTTGCCGATGTCGTGCAGCAGGGCGCCGAAGCGCAGCGCCTGCCCGCGCGTGAGCTCGTCGGCGAGCGGCTCGTCGAGCAGCGCTCGAAGCGTGGGCGCGGAGCCCGGGAACAGCTCGCCGAGCCTGCCCTCCAGCTCGATCTGCCTTGCGAGGACCTCCAGCGTGTGGTGATAGACGTCGAGGTGATGGAAGTGACTCTGCTCCACGCCGTGGAGCCCGGACACCTCCGGCAGCACCGCCCCGAGCACGCCCAGGCGGTCGGCCAGGGTCACCCCCTCGAGCGCCCCGCCGGCCATGAGGAGGCGCCGCAGCTCGGCATAGACCCGCTCGGGCGAGGCTTCCGGCACGCGCTGCGCGGCCTCGCGCGTCAGGCGCTCGGTCTCCGGCTCGGGCGAGAACATGAGCTCCGCGGCGAAGCGAGCCAGGCGAAGCGGCCGCAGCGGGTCCTCGGCGTAGGCTCGCCGTCCGAGCACCCGCAGCACGCGGGCCTCCAGGTCCGCGCGGCCACCGTGGGGATCGAGGAGCTCGCCGCTCTCGACGTCGCGGGCCATTGCGTTGATCGTGAAGTCCCGCTGCGCCAGGTCCTCGTCGATGGAGGCGCCCTGGAGCGGCGAGAAGTCGTAGACGATCCCCCGGCGGCGGTCGATCGCGCGCCAGGCGCCGAACGCCTCGGAGAGCCTGAACACCGGGCCCTTCACGGCGTGAGCGAGCGCACGGGCGGCAGTCGACGGATCGCCGTCCACGGCCACGTCGATGTCCCGCAGCGATCGGCCGAGCAACTCGTCCCGCACGGTCCCGCCGACGAGCCACGCCTGCGTGCCGGCGAGCGTCCCCCGCACGACGTCGACCGGATTCATCGCGAATGCAGGCGCCGGACCCGCGGCCCGAGCCCGCAGGTGATCTCGTAGTTGATCGTGTCGAGGCGGCGCGCGACCTCCTCGGAGGAGATCCGCTCGGCGCCGTCGGCGCCGATCAGCACGGCGCGGTCGCCCACCTGGACCTCGGTATCCGGCCCCAGCTCGATCGTCACGTTGTCCATGCTGATCGTCCCCACGAGCTGGTGCCGCCGCCCCCGCACGAGCACATCGCAGTTGTTCGACAGGGCGCGGCGCCAGCCGTCCCCGTAGCCGATCGGCAGGACTCCGACCCAGGTCTCCCGGGTCGCCCGCCAGGTCCTCCCGTAGCCCGCGCTGTCGCCCGGGCCGAAGCGCTTGACCGCTGCCACCCAGGACTCGAGCGAGAGCGCCGGTTCCAGGCCCCGCTCCGCTGCGTCGCCCTGGAACGGATCGAGCCCGTAGACCGCCACCCCGCAGCGCGCCATGTCGAAGCGCGCGGCGGGATCGCGGAAGGCGGCGGCGCTGTTGGCCGCGTGGACCAGCAGCTCGGGGCGGCCCTCCTTCAGCTCGCGCGCGAGCGGCGCGAAGCGCTCGAGCTGGGCGGGGAAATGCTCGTCGCCGGCCTCGTCTGCGGTCGCGAAATGCGTCATCAGGCCCGCCAGCTCGAGCCTGTCCGCGGACTCGACCGCGGCCACGACCGCTCGCAGCTCGTCCGCGTCGGGCGTGCCCAGCCGGCCCATGCCCGAGTCGAGCTTCGCGTGGACGCG
Source organism: Thermoleophilaceae bacterium (assembly GCA_046262995.1). GTDB lineage: Bacteria > Actinomycetota > Thermoleophilia > Solirubrobacterales > Thermoleophilaceae > JBHELQ01. Next base: position 6,735 of record JBHELQ010000042.1, on the reverse strand, counting down.
GGCCGGTCGCTCGAGCTCGTCAAGCGTGCGGACGAAGTCCCGGCTCCAGGCGACCACGTCGGCGCCCGAGTCGAGCGCGGTTCGGGCCTCGTCGCGGCTCAGGGCCCCCATCACGAGCAGCGGGGCGTCGAGTCCGTGCCGGCGCAGGTCCTCGGCCTCCGCGGCGGTCGCCACCGCGAGCCAGCCCGCGCCGCCCTCGAGCGCCGCCCGCGCCGTCCAGACCGCGCCGTGGCCGTAGCCGTCGGCCTTGACGACGGCGCAGAGCTCGGCTTCGCCGAGCAGCGAGCTCAGATGGGCGCAGTTGCGCTCGATCGCCCCCAGGTCGATCCGCGCGAGCGCCCGTTCGGGCGCGCTCACGCCGCCAGGGCGCCCAGGACGTCGACCCGCGTGACGACTCCCACCAGCCGGCCGTCGTCGACCACGGGCAGCCGGTTGTGCCCGCTGTCGTGGATCCGCTGGGCGGCCTCCTGGACGGTCGCGTCGGGCGCGACGGTGTCGGGCTCCGCCGTCATCATCTCGCGCGCCGTGGAGGCGAACGCCTTGCGCAGACGCTCCTCGAAGCGTCTCAGCGGCTCCAGGAAGACCAGGCCGCCGAAGAGCTCGAAGTAGTGCGGCAGGTGAAGGTCTCCCTCCGGGTCGGGGACCACCAGGTCGGTCTCGGTCACGATGCCGACGCAGCGCCCGTCGCCGTCCACCACGGGGACGCCGGGCAGCTCGTGCTGGCGAAGCACCCGGATCACCTCCTCGATCGAGGTGTCGGCGCCCACCGACGCGGGCTCCGAGTCCATGATGTCCCGCACCACCTTCGCCACGCTTCGACCTTATCTCCTGAGCCCGGCGGGGAGGCGGTCGATCACGTCACCGGCCATCACGTGGTCGGCGCCCCAGCTCTCCGCGGCGGCCAGGCCGGCGCGAACGTGGGCCAGGGTCCCGAGCGCGGCGGCCTCGAACGCGCCGAGCCCCTTCGACAGCAGCGCGCCGATCAGGCCGGAGAGCACGTCCCCCGTGCCCGCCGTCGCCAGGGCTGGCGTCCCGCCCGGGCTGATCGCGACCGCTCCCTCCGGCGGCATCACGATCGTGTCGTCGCCCTTCAGGAGCACGACGGCCCCGCTCCGCTCGGCGGCCTCGCGCGCGCTCCCCAGGCGGCGGCCCGCCACTTCGTCCGATTCGATCCCGAGCAGCCGGCCGAGCTCCCCCTCGTGCGGCGTGAGCACGGTCGGCGCCTCACGCTCGCGCAGCAGCTCGAGCTGCTCCGCGTGGGCGTTAAGCCCGTCGGCGTCGATCAGGAGCGGGACCGCCACCCCGCGGGCCACCTGGCGTGCGAACTCGAGCGCCCCCTTGCTCCGCCCCAGTCCCGGCCCCAGCACCACCGCCCCGGCCCGCTCCGCCATCTCCTCCACCGCCTCCACGCCCTCCGGCGTGTGCGCTCCCTCGTGGTCGGGCAACCCCCGGCTCATCTGCTCGAGCAGGCGCAGGTCCACCGCCTGCTGCGCAGGCTCGGGCACGGCCACCTGAACGTAGCCCGCGCCGGCCCGCTGCGCCGAGCGGGCGGCCATCGTCGGGGCTCCCGTCAGGCCCGCCGACCCCCCGACGACCACCACTACGCCCGAGGCGAACTTCGTCCCCGAGCGCCCGCGAGCCGGGAACAGCTCCAGCACGCGCTCCGAGATCAGCCCGGCGCCCTCCGCGCGCGGCGCGCCGCGCGGGATGCCGATGTCGACCACCTCGACCCGCCCGGCGTGCTCGGCGCCCGGCGACACGTGCAGGCCGATCTTCGAAGCGTGGAAAGTGGCCGTCGCCTGTGCGCGGACGGCCTCCCCTTCGACCTCGCCGCTCGACGCGTTGACGCCGGACGGCACGTCGCAGGCCACGACCGGGGCATCCTGCTCGTTGATCGCGGCGATGGCCCCGGCCGCCGGCTCGCGCACCGAGCCCTCGAAGCCGGTGCCTAGCAGCGCGTCCACGACCGCGCCCGAGCCGGTGAGCGCCTCCGGCGAGAAGGGCTGGGGCGGCTCGCCGGGCAGGCGGTCGAGGTTGGATCGGGCGTCGCCCTGGAGCTCGTCGAGCTCGCCCACGGCGAGCACGTCGACCTCGCGGCCCTCCTCGCGCAGCAGCCGCGCCGCCACCAGCCCGTCGCCGCCGTTGTTGCCCTTGCCCACGACCACGCGGATTCGGCCCGGTCGGGCCAGCTGCGCCGCCACGCGGGCCAGGCCCAGGCCGGCGCGCTCCATCAGGTCGAGCGAGGGGACTCCCTGCTGCTCGATCGCCCAGGCGTCGGCCGCGCGCATCTCGCCGGTCTCGAACAGCGGCTCGAGCCAGCCGGCGGGCCCCTCCCGGCTCATCCCCGGCGCGGGATCGCCAGCGCGACCGCCCCGGCCGTCGCGTCGGTATGGGTCAGGGAGACGGCCGCCTCCACCCGCAGCTCCCGCGCCCGCGACGCCGCCGCGCCCGACAGCCGCACCTCGGGCGCCGCCGGCGTCGCGACCACCTCGACGTCCCGGAAGCTCCAGCCGGCCAGACCGAGTGCCTTGGCCACGGCCTCCTTGGCGCAGAAGCGCGCCGCCAGGTGGCGGCCGGGCCTAGGGCGTGCCCGCGCATAGGCGAGCTCGTCGTCCGTGAACAGCCGCTGCGCAAGCCGCGGCCGGCGCTCGAGCGCGCGCTCGAGCCGCTCCACGTCGAGCAGGTCGAGGCCGATCACGCGGCGAGCGTAGAGCAAGCGGGCCGCGGCCCGCACTCGGCGGCTGGCAGAAATCGTCCGCTATTCGTCCTTGCTGCCAAACGCCAGGAGGACGATGATTGGCGCATGGCAGCTCGACGCGTCCTGCTCGTGGCTTTCCCGGACGTCCAGATGCTTGACGTGACGGGCCCATCCGAGGTCTTCTCGATGGCCGACCGGCTGGCCGGCGGCGGCGCCTACTCCCTCGAGCTCGCGACCGCCACCGGCGAGCCCGTGACCGCGTCGAGCGGACTGCGGCTCGTGCCCGACCGGGCGCTCGACGACAGCCGCGGGCGGATCGACACGCTGATCGTCGCCGGCGGCGCGGGGATGCCGGCCGCCCTGGAGGACACGACGCTCGTCCCCTGGCTGCGCAGGGCGACCGCGCGCTCCCGCCGTGTGGCCTCCGTCTGCAACGGCGCCTTTCTGCTGGCGGCGGCGGGGCTGCTCGACGGCCGCCGCGCGACAACCCACTGGGCCGCGTGCGAAGAGCTGCGGCGCCGCCATCCGCAGGTGACCGTCGACGGCGACGCCATCTTCGTGCGCGACGGCGATGTCTCCACCTCGGCCGGCGTCACAGCCGGCATCGACCTGGCCCTGGCGCTGGTGGAGGAGGACCTGGGGCCGAAGATCGCGCTCGACACCGCGCGCTGGCTGGTGCTGTTCGTCAAGCGTCCGGGCGGCCAGTCGCAGTTCTCCGCGCAGCTCGCGGGCGAGCTCGCCGACCGCCCGCCGATTCGCGAGCTGCAGGAGTGGATCCCCGGCCACCTGGACGCCGACCTGTCGGTGCCGGCGCTGGCCGAGCGGGCCCACATGAGCCCCCGCAACTTCGCCCGCGCGTTCAGCCACGAGGTCGGCCTGACGCCGGCGGCCTACGTCGAGGCGGTCCGCCTGGAGCGCGCGCGCATGGCGCTGGAGGGGACCGCTGAGCCGCTCGACCAGATCGCCCTGCGCTGCGGCTTCGGCACGCCCGAGACGATGCGCCGCGCCTTCCACCGCCGTTTGCGCGTGAGCCCTTCCGAGTACCGCGACCGCTTTTGTCAACGAAGAGGAGAACACGATGGACATCGCCATCCCGCTGTATGACGGTTTCACCGCGCTGGACGCGATCGGGCCCTACGAGGTGCTGTCGCGCCTGCCGGGCGCGCGGGTGCGCTTCCTGGCAGACGAGCCACGAGCGGTCAGGACCGACACCGAGATGCTTTCCCTGAACGCCGAGGGCGCGCTCGCGGACCAGCCCTCCCCGGACGTGATCGTGGTCCCCGGCGGCCCGCAGCGGCGCGTGCCGACCGGGGACGAGGCCCTCCTCGACTGGCTGCGTGGCGCGCACCGGAGCTCGGATTGGACGACCTCCGTCTGCACCGGGGCGCTGCTCCTGGGGGCCGCCGGCATCCTCGACGGGCTCGAGGCGTCCACCCACTGGCTGAGCGCCGACCTGCTGACGGGATTCGGGGCGACGCCGAGCTCCAGTCGGGTCGTCGAGCAGGGGAAGGTCGTGACGGCAGCCGGCGTCTCCTCCGGGCTCGACATGGCACTCGTGCTGGCGGACCGGATCGCCGGCCCGGTCGTCGCGCAGGCCATCCAGCTTGCGATCGAATACGACCCGCAGCCTCCCTTCGACTCCGGCTCCGAGGAGAAGGCCCCCGACGACGTCGTGCAGCTGGTGCGTGCCTACCGGGCTCGCGAGACCGAGCCCGCGGCTACTCGACCGTGACCGTCTTCGCCAGGTTGCGCGGCTGGTCGACATTCAGGCCGCGCGCCCGGGCGATGTAGTACGCCAGCAGCTGCAGCGGCACGATTGCCGCGATCGGCTGGAGCAGCCAGTCGGTGCTCGGGACGTACACGACCTCCTCGGCGTGCTCGGCCACCTGATGGACGCCCTCCGTCGCCACCGCCACGACATGGGCGCCCCGGGCGCGCACCTCGGAGACGTTCGACATCATCTTCTCTAGCACCGGCGAGCGGGTCGCGACGCAGATCACGGGCGTGCGCTCGTCGAGCAGGGCGATCGGCCCGTGCTTCATCTCGCCGGCTGCGTAGGCGTCGGTCGGGATGTAGGAGATCTCCTTCATCTTGAGCGCGCCCTCGAGCGCGATCGGCAGGCCGATGTGGCGCCCGAGGAAGAAGAAGAAAGACGACCCCTTCCAGTGCTCCGCCAGCAGGCGCGTCTGCTCGGGGGCCGTGTCGAGCAGGGCCTGAATGGTCCGCGGCAGCGCCTTCAGCTCATCGCCGACCTCGGCGAGCCGCTCCGGTGAGAGCGACTCGTGGACCTCGGCGAGCTTCAGTGCCAGTAGGTACAGCACCGCGACCTGGGCTACGAACGTCTTCGTGGCCGCCACGCCGATCTCCAGGCCGGCCCGGGTGAAGAGGACGCCGTCCGAGTCGCGCGTGGCCTGACTTCCCATCACGTTGGTCACTGCGAGCACCTTGGCCCCGGAGGAGCGCGCAAGCCGCATGGCCGCCAGCGTGTCGGCGGTCTCGCCCGACTGCGTGATGCCGATCACCAGGTCGTCGGGGGCGAACAGCGGCTTGCGGTAGCGGAACTCGGAGGCGATGTCGACGCCGACCGGCACTCCGGACCACTCCTCGATCGCGTAGCGGGCCACGACCCCGGCGTGGTACGAGGTGCCGCAGGCAACGATCAGGATGCGGCGGAAGCCGCGCAGCTGGTCGTCGTCGAAGCCGATCTCGCTGAGGTCCAGCCCGCCGTCGCGGATCCTGTCGGCCAGCGTCTCGGCGAGCGCGTCGGGCTGCTCGAAGATCTCCTTCAGCATGAAGGTCTCGTAGCCGCCCTTCTCGGCGGCGTCCTGGTCCCAGTCGACCTCGGTCGCCGGGCGCTCGATGGGGTTGCCCGCGATGTCGAAGAAGCTCGTGCCCTCCGGGCGGATGGCCACGATCTCGTCGTCCTCAATGATCTGCACCCGGCGCGTCTCGGATAGGAAGGCGGGGATCGCCGAGGCGACGAAGGTCTCGCCCTCCCCAAGACCGATCACGAGCGGGCATTCCTTGCGCGCCCCCACGAGCAGGCCCGGGTCGTCGACGCCCATCGCCACGAAGGCGTAGTGGCCGCGCAGCTCCAGGTAGGCGCTCCTGACCGCCTCGACCAGATCGCCGTCAAGCCGCCTGGCGATCAGGTGGGCGACCACTTCGGCGTCCGTCTCTGAGCTGAACTCGGCGCCTTCGGCGGCCAGCGCTTGCCGCAGCTCGGCCCAGTTCTCGACGATGCCGTTGAGCACGATGTGGACGCGGTCCGAGTCGTCGGAGTGCGGATGCGCGTTCTCCTGGGTCACGCGGCCGTGGGTGGCCCAGCGGGTGTGACCGATGCCGGTCCCGCTCTCGAACCCGGCCGTGGCTACCGCGCCGCCGTCCATGCGTGCCGCGACCGCCTCGTGCAGGTGAGCGAGGTTGCCGACGGCGTGCACGCTCTCGATCCGGCCGTCGACGAGCAGCGACACCCCAGCGGAGTCGTAGCCGCGGTACTCGAGCCGGCCCAGGCCGGCCAGCAGGAGCTCACGACAGTCGCGTGAGCCGGCGTATCCGACGATTCCGCACATGAAGGCAGATCAGCGTAGCTGCGTCTCGACGGTCTTCGCCAGCCGCGCAGCGATTTCCTCGCATTGCGCCGCGTCGGGCGCCTCGACCATCACGCGCACGAGCGGCTCCGTGCCCGAGGGACGCACGAGCACGCGCCCCTCCCCGTCGAGCGCGCGCAACTCCCGCTCCACGGCCTCCCAGACCGCTGTTGCCGACTCCAACCCCTCGCGGTCCGCGACCCGCACGTTCACCAGCGTCTGGGGAAGCTTCTCCATCGCGTCGCGGGCGGCCAGGTCGCGCTCGCCGAGGGCCTCCAGCGTGAGCAGGGCTGCTGCGGTGCCGTCGCCCGCCGGGACGAAGCCGGCATCGATGATGTGCCCTGACTGCTCTCCCCCGAGCGCCCAGCCGCAGCGCAGCAGCTCGGCCAGCACGTGGCGGTCGCCCACCTGGGTCGTCGCCACCTCGATCCCGGCGTCCGCCATCGC
>JBHELQ010000041.1:0-10177 GCA_046262995.1 Thermoleophilaceae bacterium | reverse complement strand
CGTCGCGGGCGGGTCGGCGAACCACCATTCGCGCCCGATCCGGTACCAGTTGCGGGTCGCGCGGAGCTGGCCGAGGACGGCCAGGACGCCCGATTCCATGCGCCGTCCCATCAGCTCGTTGGCCGGCACGTTCTCGAGCCTCATGAGCCGGTAGAAGTCCGAGCGCGGGTCGGAGACCGCGGCGATCGCCTCCATCACGAGCTCGGAGTCGATCGTCACCTCGCGGTCCTCCATGTACCAGCCGCCGACCGTGGTGACGTGCTCCATCAGCTGCTCGGCGTCGACCTTCTGCGGGTTGTTCAGGAAGCCCAGGTCGTGCAGGGCCGCCCGCAGCCGCTCCGGCTCCTCGTCGAAGATCGCCTCGAGCGCGGCGATCTCGAGCTCGATCTGCTCCTTGTCCAGGTGCTTCGTCATGCCGAAGTCGAGGAAGGCCACGCGGCCGTCCTCCATCAGGATGTAGTTGCCCGGATGCGCGTCGGCGTTGAAGTGCTGCAGGTGGTAGACGGAGCCGAAGCAGAAGCGGAAGACGATCTCGCCGAAGCGGTCGCGCTCCGCCTGTGGGAGCTCCTTCACCTGCTCGAAGTCCAGCCCATCGACCCACTCCGTGACCAGGACGCGATCGGCGGAGAGGCGCGTGATCACGTCGGGGACATAGACGAACGGGTGCCCTCGATAGCCGCGGGAGAAGGCTCGCTGGCTCTGGGCCTCGTGCTCGTAGTCGAGCTCCTCCATCACGCGTTCCCTCAGCTCGGCGGCCGCGGCCTTGGCGTCCAGGCCGGGCGCGAGCGCCTTCGCCATGCGCAGGAGCATGCCGGCGTTCTCCATGTCGGCCCGGATCGCGTCGGCGACGCCCGGATACTGGACCTTCACCGCCACTCGGCGGCCGTCGGGCAGGACAGCCCTGTGGACCTGACCGATCGAGGCCGCGGCCGCCGCATCGTGCTCGAAGTCCTCGAACAGCTCCTCGACGGGCTCGTCCCATTCCTCCTCGAGCACCTTGCTGACCTTCTTCCACGGCATCGGCGGCGCGGAGGTCCGCAGCGAGGCGAGCTTCTCCTGGTAGAGCTCCCGGTACTCGGGCGGCAGGAACTCCGTGTCGATGAAGGAGGCGAGCTGCCCGATCTTCAGCGCGGCCCCCTTCATCCGGCCCAGGGTCTCGACCATCCGGTCGGCGGCCTCCAGATGCCGCTGCTCGAGCGCGACGGCCGCCTGGTCCTTCGAGCGCGCGACGTTGCGTGCCCGCGTCCCCGCGTAGCGGACGCCCTGGGACCCGACGACCGACCCCACTTCGGCCGTCCGTCGGATGCGTCCCTTGGGGATCGCGCTGTCGTCCTTGGCCATGCGCGAGCCAGGATAGGGGGGCGCAGAGACCCCCGCTAGACTGGCCGACCGTCATGGCGGACAGCAAGCGACCTTCGCTCAGCGTGGAGGAGCGGGCGGAACGCGGCAGCCGCGCCGTCCGCCGGCTCCGCCGCGACGGCTTCGTGCCCGGCGTGATCTACGGCGGCCAGAACGGCGACTCGGTGTCCTTCAAGGTCGGCACCCGCGAGCTGCGCAAGGTGCTGGTCGACGGCTCGGCGCTGTTCGACGTCCAGATCGGGGGCGGACAGGGCCGCCCGGTGATCGTCAAGGAGCAGCAGCTCCATCCCGTGCGGGACGAGGTGCTGCACATCGACCTGCTCGAGGTCCGGCTCGACGAGAAGATCCACTCCCAGGTGCCGGTGCACGTCGAAGGCGCCGAGGAGGCGCCCGGCATCAAGGAGGGAGGCGTGCTCGAGCACGTGACCCACCAGCTGAACATCGAGGCGCTGCCGACGGACATTCCCGAGGCCGTGACGGTCGACGTCTCAGGCATGGAGATCGCCGCCACGCTTCCGCTGTCGGACGTCGCCGCGCCGCCGGGGGTCACGTTCCTCGACGATCCGCAGGAGACCGTAATCGCGACGGTCGTCCCCCCGACCGAGGTCGAGGAGCCCGAGGAGGTCGAGGAGGAGACCGAGCTCGTGGGCGAGGAGGGCGCCGAGGAGGCTGCCGCCGAGGGGGCGACGGACGAGGAGGCCGAGCAGGCCGGAGAGGCAGCCGCCGACTCCGCCCACCCACCCGACAAGGCGCAGGCAGAGGGCGAGGGCTCCTGAGGCTGCTTCGCCGTCGCCGCGCGGACGGCGACGGCGGGCGGGTCGACTGGCTCGTAGTCGGCCTCGGGAATCCTGACGAGCGCCACGCGCGGACCCGCCACAACGTGGGTTTCGAGGTCGCGGCTCTGGCCGCCGAGCAGTGGGGCCTGCCGCGCGCGAGGAAACGCTATGCCGGCCTGTACAGCGAGGGCCGGAGCGGCCCCGGCGGGGGGCGGGTCGGCGTCCTGCTCCCCCAGACCTACATGAATGAGTCGGGGCGGTCCGCCGGCCCGGCGCGGGGCGCGCTCGGGGTCCAGCTCGAGCGGCTCGTCGCGGTGCACGACGACATCGACCTCCCGTTCGGCGACGTGCGCGTGCGACTGGGCGGCGGGCTCGGGGGCCACAACGGGCTGAAGTCGCTGAAGGATGGCCTCGGCGGGGGCGACTTCCAGCGCGTCCGGGTGGGCGTGGGGCGGCCGGAGTCGACCGACCCGGAGGTCGTCTCCAGATACGTCCTCGGGCGCTTTCGCGAGCCCGCCGACGAGGTGCGCGAGCTGATCGAGCGGGCCGTGGGCGAGCTCGAGGGCTTGATCGCGGGCTCCGCCTAGACTTGGGCGAAGCCGCGCGGGACTGCCCGGGCGGCCATACGTCGTGCCCAGATGTCTCTCCGGCAGCTACTGAGATACGCCCATGAGGATCCCGCCCTCGAGGCGCTCTCCGAGGCTGCTCGGCGGGAGCCCCAGCGGGCTTTCGTGTCCGCGAGCCTGCGTCCCTACCTGCTCGCCTCGGTGCTCGACGCCGAACCGGAGCGGCCCGCGCTGGTGGTTGCCGGCGACGATCGCGCGGCACGCGACCTGGCGGCCGACCTGAACGCCTTCCTCGAGCCCCGGCCGGTGCGCTTCTATCCCGCCCGAGGCGTGCGCTACGAGTCGCATCTGGCGCCCCCGCCGCACCTCGTGGGCCTGCGCATAGCCGCGCTCGACGCCCTGCTGGGAGCGGAGCCCGCGGTGCTCGTGGCGTCCGCGGTCGCGCTGGCGGAGAAGGTGCCCGACCCCGACCTGCGGCCCCAGGGCTTCGCGATCGAGCGGGGCGGCCTGCTCGACCTCGAGGAGACCGCGGACTCGCTCGCCGCCTGTGGCTACGAGCGGGTCGACCAGGTCGAGGAGCGGGGGCAGTTCGCCGTTCGCGGCGACATCCTCGACGTCTACCCCGCCACCGAGGAACGCGCCGTGCGCTGCGAGTTGTTCGATCTCGAGGTCGAGCGCCTGACCTTCTTCTCGACCTTCACCCAGCGCTCGCTCGAGGAGGCCGAGCGCGTGGAGATCGCCCCGGCTGCCGAGCTGCCCCCTGAGCAACGCGAGCTCGCCGAGATGGCGGCGGCCAGCGAGAGCGACGAGCGCCCGGACGTTGCCGACGTGCTGCCGGTCGAGCGCTTCGGCGAGTTGCTCGACCTGATCCCCGGGCGGGCGCTCGTGACCCTCGCGGGGGAGGAGGAGCTGGCGCCGGCTCTGCGCGATTACTGGGACGACGTCACCGCGAGCTTCCACGATGCCGACGCTCACCACCTGTACGTCCCGCCGGAGAGTCTCGAGGCGGCGCTCGAAGACCGCGCGGCGCTGCGACTGTCGAGCATCTCCGGCGACCAGCCGCATGCCTTCCGTGCCCAGAGGGCCGATACTGCCGCGCGCTCGCTGCGTGACGCCGAGCCGGAGCTCGAGAAGCTGGTGCGCTCGGGCTACCGGACGTTCGTGGCCTGGTCGAGGCGAGGCGAGGCGGAGCGCGCTCGCTACAACCTCGACCGCGTGCGCGCCGAGTTCCTGGACGGGCGGCCGGCGCCCACCGAGCCTGGCGTCGTGTTCGCCGCAGCGCCGCTCCGCGAGGGCTTCCTGGCGCCGAGCATGAAGCTCGCGGTGCTTCCGGAGCACCGCCTGCTGCGACGCCGGCGCGCCCCCGATGGCGGTCCCCGGCCGGGCGGGGCCCTGGCCTCCTTCACGGAGCTGCGCGCCGGCTCGCCGGTGGTTCACGAGGAGCACGGCATCGCGCGCTTCGCGGGCTTCGAGACGAAGTCCGTGGGCGGAATCACGCGCGACTACCTGGAGCTCGAGTTCCGCGATGGTGACCGCGTGTTCGTTCCGAGCGATCAGCTGCACAAGATCAGCCGCTACGTGGGGGCCGACGCCGGCGACCCGCCGCTGTCCAAGCTCGGCGGCAGGCAATGGGAGCAGATGAAGGCGCGGGCCCGCAGGGCCGCCCAGGCGCTTGCCGGCGAGCTGCTGAACCTCTACGCGGAGCGCCGCCGTCGCGCGGGCCACGGCTTCCCTCTCGACGGGGAGTGGCAGCTCGAGTTCGAGGGTCGCTTCCCGTTCCGGGAGACGGCCGACCAGCGCGACGCGATCGAGGCGGTAAAGGCGGACATGGAGGAGGCCCGGCCGATGGACCGCCTGATCTGCGGTGACGTCGGCTACGGGAAGACCGAGGTGGCGCTGCGCGCGGCCTTCAAGGCGGCGAGCGACGGCAAGCAGGTGATGTTCCTGGTCCCCACCACCGTGCTGGCCCAGCAGCACCTTGGGACCTTCAGCGAGCGCCTCCGCGATTACCCGTTGCGGGTGGAGATGGTCTCGCGGTTCAAGTCGGCGAGCGAGGTGCGCTCGACGCTCGCCGACTACCAGGCGGGCAAGGTCGACGTGCTGATCGGCACCCACCGGCTGCTCTCGCGCGATGTCAGGCCGAAGGACCTCGGCCTCCTGATCGTGGACGAGGAGCAGCGCTTCGGCGTCAAGCAGAAGGAGCTCCTTCGCCAGCTGAAGCTCAAGGTGGACGTGCTGTCGCTCTCGGCGACCCCGATCCCGCGCACGCTTCAGATGTCGCTCGCGGGGCTACGCGACATCTCGGTGATCGAGACGCCGCCCGAGGGGCGCCGGCCCGTCAAGACCTATGTGGGGGACTACGACGAGGAGCTCGTCCGGCGCGCCATCGAGCGCGAGCTCGAGCGCCGCGGCCAGGCCTTCTTCCTCCACAACCGCGTCGACACGATCGACGAGACCGCCGAGCGCATCCGGGCGCTCGTGCCGTCGGCGCGCGTGGAGGTGGCGCACGGGCAGATGGACAGCGCCCAGCTCGAGCGGACGATGTTGGACTTCCTCCGCGGCGGCGCCGACGTGCTCGTCTGCACCTCGATCGTCGAGTCCGGCCTGGACATCCCGACAGCCAACACCCTGGTCGTGGAGCGCGCGGACGAGCTCGGCCTGGCCCAGCTCTACCAAATCCGCGGACGCGTCGGCCGCTCACGAGAGCGGGCCTACGCCTACCTGTTCTACCCCTCGGCCGCCGCCCTGAGCGAGGAGGCCGCCGCGCGCCTGTCCACTCTCTCCGACTACACGGAGCTCGGCTCCGGCTTCAAGATCGCGATGCGCGACCTGGAGATCCGCGGCGCCGGCAACCTGCTGGGCGACGAGCAGTCGGGACACGTCGCCGCCGTCGGCTTCGAGCTCTACGTGTCGATGCTCGACGACGCGGTGCAGGGGCTGGCCGGGGACTCGGCGGAGGCTGCGCCGGAGCCCGTCCGGCTGGACGTGCCGGTGGACGCCTACGTGCCGGCGGACTACGTGCCCTACGAGGCGGCGAAGATCGAGGTCCACCGGCGGATAGCCGGCGCGCGCGAGGTGGCGGACCTGATCCTGCTGCGCGAGGAGCTCGAGGACCGCTTCGGCCCGGTGCCGGCGCCGCTCGAGAACCTGATCCGGCTGCAGGACGCGCGCATCAAGCTCGGCCGGGCCGGAGCGCGCAGCGTCGACTTCGCCGGCGGGCGGCTGTCGGTCGCGCCGATCGAGCTCGACTCCCGCGGAGCCAAGGCGCTGAGGGCCAAGCTCGAGTCCTCGGTCTACGAGTCGGGGCGCAGCACGGTGCGCGTGCGACTGCCGGAGGATCCGACCAAGCGCTTCGCGGCAGTCGTGGCGGCCGCGGAGGCGGTGCTCGAGGTCGCCAGCGAGCCGCCACCCCGATGACCCGCTACCATCCGCCCGCGCTGGCCCAGGGGTCACCGCCGGCGCCCGCTTAACCGGTCTTTACGGACGACACGTACACATTTCCCGTTGACTCACGCCACGACCAAGCTCGCCTGCGCCATCGCCACCGTGGGCCTGGGCGCCGCCGTCGCGGGCTGCGGGAACAGCGTGCCGCCCAATGGCGTCGCCAAGGTCGGGGACACCGTGATCACGCAGTCCGACTTCGGCAAGTGGCTGAAGACGGCCGCCAGCGGACAGGCGCAGGGCGGCCAGGCGGCCGTCCCCGACCCGCCGAAGTTCGCGAACTGCGTCGCCTCCAGGCGCGGGCAGCCCCAGCCGGGCGGGGGCAAGCCGAACGACGCGCTGCTGCGCAAGCAGTGCAAGCAGGAGTACGACCAGCTGAAGAGTCAGGTCATGCAGTTCCTGATCCAGGGACAGTGGGTCCTTCAGGAGGCCGACTCGCAGGGGATCAAGCTCTCCGACGCGGAGGTCCGGCGCTCCTTCGAGGACCAGAAGAAGCAGGCGTTCCCGACCGACAAGGCCTACCAGCGCTTCCTGAAGAGCTCCGGCATGTCCGAGAAGGACATCCTCTTCCGGGTCAAGCTCAACACGCTGCAGCAGAAGCTGACCCAGAAGATCACCGAGAAGGAGAGCAAGGTCAGCGACGCCGACGTCTCGAGCTACTACGACAAGAACCGCAAGCGCTTCGCGCAGCCGGAGCGACGGAGCCTGAACGTGGTGCTCACGAAGACCAAGGCCAAGGCTCTGCGGGCGAAGCGCCAGCTCGCGCGTGGACAGAGCTTCAAGAAGGTCGCCAAGGCGTACTCGATCGATCAGGCGTCGAAGTCCCAGGGCGGGCGGCTTCCCGACGTGGCGAAGGGACAGCAGGAGAAGGCGCTCGACCAGGCGGTCTTCAAGGCCCGGAAGGGCAAGCTGACGGGGCCGGTCAAGACCCAGTTCGGCTGGTACCTCTTCAAGGTGACGAAGGTCACCCCGGCGGCGCAGCAGTCGCTCGGCCAGGCGAAGGGCACGATCAGGAACCTGCTCCGCTCGCAGCGGCAGCAGAAGGCGGTGGACAACTTCATCAAGGACTTCCGCGATCGCTATCGCGGCAAGACCACGTGCGCCGACGGCTACAAGATCGCTGAGTGCAAGAACGGCCCGAAGAGCAAGACCAACACCGGGCCGGCCTCGGGCGGCGCCCCCGGCGCCCCCCAGCAGCCTCAACAGGCGCCCGGTCAGCCCGGGGCCACGCCGCCTTCCGGAGGCGCCCCGCCCTCCGGTGGTGCGCCGCCGTCCGGCGGAGCCCCGCCTTCGGGCGGCGCACCTCAGGGCCAGCCGAGCCCGTAGTGGGCGAGGAGGGTGCCGCGGCCGCCCTTGCGCGGCTCGACCGGGTCACCCGCCGCCTGCGCAAGGACTGTCCCTGGGATCGCGAGCAGGACGAGCGCTCGATCGTGCCCCACACCGTGGAGGAGGCGTACGAGCTCGCCGACGCGGCCCACTCCGGTGACGATGCAAAGCTGCTGGACGAGCTCGGGGACGTGCTGTTCCAGGTCTACTTCCTGTCCCTGCTGCTCGAGGAGCGCGGTGCGGGTGACCTGGCCGCCGTCGCGGAGCACTGCCGCGAGAAGCTGATTCGGCGCCATCCACACGTCTTCGGCGAGGCCCGGAGCGGGACGGCCGACGAGGTGCTGCGGAGCTGGAATCGGATCAAGCGCGAGGACGAACGGGGGGGTGAGATCTTCGGACGGCTGCCGGAGACGCTCCCTTCGACGCTCTACGCGCAGAAGGTGTTGAAGCGCGCGGAGAGCGCAGGTTTCCACTGGCATCCAGGCGACGAGCCCGGGGACCGCCTGCTCGCCGCCGTCCGCGACGCGACCGAGGCGGGGGACGACCCGGAGCTCGCCCTGCGCAGGGCGGCAGACCGCTTCCGGCTCGAGGTGGAGAGGGAGGGGGCCGGCCGATGAGCGCGGTCGAAAGGGTGCACGCTCGGCAGATCTTCGACAGCCGCGGCAACCCGACCGTCGAGGTCGACGTGGTCCTGGACTCCGCCGCTGCCGGGAGGGCCGCGGTGCCGTCCGGTGCCTCGACGGGTGAGCTCGAGGCTGTGGAGTTGCGCGACGGTGGCGAGCCCTACGGCGGCAAGGGCGTGAGCCGCGCCGTCGCCAACGTGAACGGGGAGATCGCCGACGCCGTTCGGGGCATCGACCCCGCCGACCAGGAGGAGCTGGACCGCGTCCTGATCGAGCTGGACGGCACCCCCAACAAGAGCCGCCTGGGGGCGAACTCGATCCTGGGTGTCTCGCTGGCATCCGCGAAGGCGGCCGCGGCGGAGGTCGGGCAGCCGCTGTGGCGCTACCTGGGCGGCGAGGCCGCCCACGTGCTGCCGGTGCCGATGCTGAACGTCCTGAACGGCGGCGCCCACGCCGACAACAAGGTCGACTTCCAGGAGTTCATGGTGGTTCCCGTCGGCGCCGGCTCGTTCTCGGAGGCGCTGCGCGCGGGCTCCGAGGTCTTCCATGCGCTGAAGCGCACGCTCCACCAGAACGGCCTCGGCACGGCCGTCGGGGACGAAGGCGGCTTTGCACCGGACCTGGAATCGAACGAGGCCGCGCTGGAGGCGCTGGTCACCGGAATCGAGGCGGCGGGTCTACGTCCCGGGGAAGACGTCGTGATCGCCCTCGATCCGGCCGCGAGCGAGCTCCACCGCGATGACGCGTACGAGCTCGAGCACGAGGGACGCACCCTGTCGGCGGAGGAGCTCGCCGCCTACTGGGCCGAGATCGCCGGCCGCTACCCGATCGTGTCGATCGAGGACGGGATGGACGAGGAAGACTGGGACGGGTGGAGGGCCCTCACCGAGCGGCTCGGCGACCGGCTGCAGCTCGTCGGCGACGACCTGTTCGTGACCAACACGGCCCGCCTGCGCCGCGGCATCGACGCCGGCGCGGCGAACTCCATCCTGGTCAAGGTCAACCAGATCGGGACGCTGAGCGAGACTCTGGCCGCGATAGGCATGGCGCGCGAGGCCGGCTATACGGCGGTGATGTCGCACCGCTCGGGCGAGACCGAGGACACGACGATCGCCGATCTGGCGGTGGCGACCGGCTGCGGCCAGATCAAGACGGGGGCGCCGTCGCGCTCGGAAAGGGTCGCCAAGTACAACCAGCTGCTGCGGATCGAGGAGGCGCTGGCCGGCGACGCCTTCTATCCGGGCCGCTCGGCGTTCCAGCGTCGCTAGCGGCAGGAACGGCGATGCGCGCGGCGAAGCCGACCGCCGATGGCCCACGCCGCAGCCGCCAGACGCAGCAGTCCCCGCAGGCGGGGGACGATCCGCTGGGACCGCGTCGGGCGGCTCGCGCTGGTTTCCACCCTGGTCGTGATCCTCGGGCTGTACATCTCGCCGGCACTGCATTGGCTCAGGCAGTCGCATACCGCAGGCGAGCAGCGCCAGGAGCTGCGGGACATGACGCGGGAGCACCGGGCCCTCGCACGCAGGGCCCGGGCGCTGCGCGACCCAGGCGCGATCGAGCGCGAGGCCAGGCGCCTGGGCATGGTGCGCCAGGGCGAGCGCTCATACGTGATCGAGAACCTGCCCGACCGCTAACTTCCGGGCCGATGCCGTACGCCGTCGAGAACGCCCTATACCAGTGGCAGGAGGGGGAGCGCCGCATCCGCGACGCGCCCGAGCCCGCCCGCGCCGACCTGGAGCGGGCGGCGGAGGTGGTGCTCGACGAGCTGCGGCGCCGGCTGGGCTCGCGCTTCGTGCTCGACGAGCTGGCGGACTATTACTCCGGGGGCACCGACTGGGCCGAGGAGCTCGCCGTCCGCTACGCGGCCGGCACCGACGCCACGGCGGTGGTGGACGCCGCCTACGCCCGCTACGCGCGCGAGGCATCGAACTTCGCGGGCGGCCGGGCCCGCGAGCGCCACGACAGGCCTTAGCCGCAAGCAGCCGGCCCGGCCGGCTGCGCGCGCATGACGCTTGCCGCAAGCAGCCGGCTCGGCCGGCTGCGCGCGCATGCCGCTTACCTAGTCGTCTGGCTCGGAGTCCGCTTC
>JBHELQ010000040.1:0-2071 GCA_046262995.1 Thermoleophilaceae bacterium | reverse complement strand
GACAGCAGCTGGAAGATGTCGGGCAGGCTGAACGCGTCGAGTGAGCCCTCGAGAGTCACAGCGCTGCGCCCCTAGTCCGCCGGCCCGTCAGGACCAGCCGGTCCCGGAGCTCTCGGCGGGCGCGACGTAGGACGTGTAGGTCCCCGGCTGCGGCGCCGTTACGCCGGACGCGACCGGCGCGGCGGGCTCGGCGTAGGGCCACGGCGGGGTCCCGGCGTCGGTGGCAGCGGAGGTCGCCGGCGGTTCGCTGCTCGCGGCGCTGGCTGGCTCCTCGGCCCGGAGGGCGGCTGCGACGTCGGCCGCGGCGCGCTTCACCTCGTAGAGCATCATGCCGGTCTTCGCGCCCTTGGCCGCTACGGCGACCAGCACGGCCTCACCGTCGGCCGACACGAGGAAGACCGTCCCGTGCTCGCCCTCGATGAAGACCTGCGAGAGCTCGCCGCGGCCCAGGCCGACCGTCGCGCGCTCGCCGAGCGAGAGCAGCGCGGCGCTCATGGCCGCCACCCGGTCCTCGTCCATCGACGGCGGCAGCGCGGAGGCCATCGGCAGCCCGTCGAACGACACGACCGCCGCCGCCTCGATCTCCGGCGTCTGGGCGAGCAGGTCGTGAATCGCCCGGTCGAGCTGGCCGGCGCGGCTGGTGGCGCTGTGCATCTCGGACATGGGACACCCTTCGAACGCCGGATCGTCGAGCGGATCGTTCCCCGGGAGCATCGGCGGGACCCGTTCAGGCCTTGAGAGACCCGCTCCGCAGCGAGCGAGTGAGCAGCGTGCGCAACTCCGCGCCGTACAGCAAGATGCCCTCCCGCTGCAGGCGCGCGAGCAGCGATCTTCGTCCCGACGAGCCGGTTCGGAGCTCCGCGAGCGAGTACTCGTGCAACGACAGTGGGTTGCCCGTCCAACTCCGGACCGCGCTCCCCAGTTGTTCGATGTCCTCCATCCAGTGCTCGTCGTCCTCGTCGATCTCCGCCGGACGGACCAAGAGCAGGTCGACGTCACTGTCTTCGTCGCCGTCGCCACGCGCGGCGGACCCGAACAGCAATGCGCTCAGCGGCGGGTGGCTGAAGTGCGAGATCTCTTCTCGCATGCGGGTGATGACCTCCGCACGCATCTCGGCCAACACCGTGACGGCTGCTGCCCCGACGTGCGCCTGGTTCAACGAATACAGGCTGGCCGAGCCCGCATCGACGCGATGGACCAGGCCGCCGCGGACGAGCGATTCGAGCACCTTCGCCGCTCCCGACACGCTGACGCCGGCGAGTGCCGCGACCCGACGACCGGTGAGTCCGACATCCGCGCGCGCGAGCACCACAAGCACCCGCGCGCGGACGCCAGGAACTACCGAGGCAGCTGGAGTCGCAAGGTTCACACGAGGAGTGTAGACGCGTGTACGTAATAGTAGACAGCGACGTCGAGGGATGAACGTCAGCGAGCCGTGCTATGGCGTGTCAAAGACGTCGTGGGTGCCGATGCGCCGCCAGATGACGTGCACCTCCCCCGAGCGCACTTCCTCCCCGTACTGCCAGGTCGCGCGACCGTTGGGCGCCCAGGTCATCTCGAACACCCCCGGCGCGCCCGCCACGGGCTTGACCCGTAACCCGTTCCGGGGCCGCCGTCCGGCGGCCAGGTCAGCTACGAACCGCTCGACGGCGGCGCGGAAGCGGTTGCGTTCCTCGGGTCCGAGCCGCGCCCAATCCCTGTCGAACGTCGGGAGCCGCGCGAAGGTCGGCACGCGTCAGTCGGCGAGCGACTCGATGAACGACTCCGCGTCGTCAAACACCGCCCCCCGACCGGCGGCGATCTCCTTGCTCGCCGCGCGCTCCCCCGCCTGCCACTCCGGCGTCCAGAACCACGCCTGATCCGCAGGGATCGCCTTCAGGCCCCGCAGCACGACGGTCCCGTCCTTTGTGACGTCGAACTCCACGTCGTCCCCCTCGCCTACGTGCAAGGCGGCACGTACGTCGGCCGGCACCGTTAGCTGTCCCCGCGAGCGCAACGTGCTGCGTGAGGGCATCGCTTGCTCCGTCCTTCGTACTTTCAGAGAATCAGAGCCTACCAGGCGGGGAACCAC
>JBHELQ010000039.1:0-14886 GCA_046262995.1 Thermoleophilaceae bacterium | reverse complement strand
GGCGAGCTTGGCGGTCTCCTTGTCGCCGACGGTCTCGGCCAGCGCCTCGATCGCCGAGTACGTGGCGATCTCCTCGAACTCGTTCCAGTACTCCGTCTTGACGTTCTTCAGCATCTTCTCCTGCTCGCCCGTGCCGCGGATCATGTGCAGCGGGCCCTTTGCGGCAGCCAGCGCGCGGTTCGCCACGCCGGCCGCGGCGCTTGCGGCCTCGCCGACCACGTCCGGCCCCGGGGCGGGCACGGCCTCGGCCTTGCCGCCGAGCTCCTTGATGCGGCGCTGCACCCCGCGCGCGTGACCCTTCGTCTCGCGCAGGTGCTCCTGCAGCCGCTTCTTGTACGGCTTGCGCGTCGTCATCTGGATGTGCGCCGTGAGCGCCGTCTCCAGCTCCTTCTCCTTGCCGTACGCCTCGTTCAGGTACTGGACCAGCTTTGCGTCGCGAGCCGACAGGCCGTCGTTAGCCATCGCGCATACCCCTTTCGTCTCTTGAAGGCCGTCGCTTACCCGGGAGTGAGCCCGCTCAACCGCCGGGCAGTCGCAGCTCGTACCCACGCACGCGCGCGAGCAGTGTGCCGAGCGGGAAGAGCAGCCCCCGCTGCAGCCCGTGCGGAGCGATCGAGGCGTAGGTGCGCGAGCGGGTCGCGTTCGCGACCGCGAACGCCGCCGGCAGCGGCACCTCGTCCTGCCCGTCGACACGGCCCTCCCGCATCAGGTGCCCGAGCGTCTCCACGTAACCGAGGGCGAAGTCGCTCGCCGGCTCGAAGGAGTGCCGGTAGACCAGGTCCGCGTTGCTCTCGTTGTACGGGTTCACGTGGCTCTCCGAGACCGCCACGTCGAACTCGTCGCCGGGGCCGAGGGCCACGGTCCGCCGGCCCAGCCTGGCCGTTGCGGCGCCGTCCTCGATCACGAAGTGCTCGCGATAGTCCAGGTGCACGTGCGGCACGACCTTGCCCTTCGAGGGCTTGCTGCGGCGCCGGAGCTCGAGCACGTCCCCGCCGTCGGCGGGCGCGCGCAGGATCTCGAAGCGCGTCCCCGTCTCCGGGTTCTGGAACGAGTCGCCCGCGCGCAGCACGCGGCAACTCTATGGCGTCTAGCGCACGACGACGGTGCCGGTCATGAAGCGGTGAAACTCGCAGTGGTAGGCGAAGCGGCCGCGCTTCGCGAACACCACCGTGCGCGCGCCGCCCTTCCTGAGCGTGCCGCTGTCGAAGCCGCCGCTGTCCGCCGTCGCGGTGTGTCGCGCGCTGTCGCGGTTAGCGAACCGCACGCGGGCGCCTTGCCTGACGCTGACCGTCGCCGGCTTGAACTTGAAGCCCGCGATCGTCACGTCGCCCCGGCTACGGGCCTGCGGGCGGGGCGAGCCCTTGTCGGACCCGCCCCCGCCGCAGCCGGCCGCGGCCAGGACGACCGACATCGCCCCCGCCGCCGCCCATGCTGCGGGCCTACGCCTTGACGAAGGGCTTGACACGGCCCAGCACCTGGCCCTTCGAGAGCGTCCTGTCGAACGCCCCGTCGGTGATCGGCTTGCCATTCAGCTGTCGGATCGCGGCCGCGTGCCGCGCCTCGACCTGGACGATCGATCCGGCCGCCGCCAGCAGCTTCGGCTCGGACTGGAGCGCCGGCGCCGCGCCGTTATAGGCGCTGACCCCCGTGTCCTCGAAGGTCTGGGCCAGCCCCAGGAAGCGCGACTGGCTCGAGAACCCGTTGCCGAAGGCGACGGTCGGCGCCTTCACGGGCTTGCCGCCCATCTGCTTGATGGTCGCCATGAGCGCGGCCACGTGCTCCGCCTCGTTGTCCCTGATCGTGGTCGCCAGGCGCTTGACCTCGCCGGACATGCCCGGCACCTGCTTGACCGCCCGTTGGTAGAACGCCGCCTCCAGGTACTCCAGCGTCAGGGCGAAGTTCAGCACCTCGAGCGGGCTGTCACCGCCCTGAGCCAGCGCCTGGCTGACGAACGGACCTACGGCCGACAGGCCGTAGACGGAGCCCGCCGCGATGGCGCCTCGCATCAGGAACGACTGCCGGGTCAGGCCGCTTACCTCGACGGCGGCCAGCTCCGGCTCCGCGAGCTTGTGAGTGGACATCTCGTTTCTCCTTTTCTGGGGTGGAGCTGCTACTTGACGAGGAAGGGCTCGACCTTGGGCAGCACCTGAGCCATCGACGCCGGCTTGGCGAACGCCCCGTCCGGGACGATCGTCTTGCCGAGCGCGCGGTTCAGGGCCGCCGCGTGGCGCGCCTCGACGGTGTGGATGGCCAGCGCGGAGGCCAGGATCTCCTTCGAATTGATCCGCCCGGCCTGGCCGAGATAGGCAGCGGCGCCCAGGTTCTCGACCGCCGCGGCGGTCTCGAGCACCTTTTTCGGCCCACCCTTGATCACCGCGTCGAAGCTCGTGCGCGGGCGCTTCGGCTTGCCGCCGAGGTTCTTCACGGCTTCGGTGAGCGCCGCCACGTGCTCCTGCTCGTTGGCGTGGATCTCCTGGGCGGTCTGGGCCAGCTTGCGGTCCTTGATCACCCCGGACTTGATGACCGCGCCGTAGAAGTCCACCTCCAGGTGCTCCAGGGTCAGCGCGTAGCTCACTATCTCGAGGTCACCCCGGGTGGCGGACGACTTGGTCGCCGTGCCGCCCTTCGACTTCTTCTTGTCGTTGCCGCCGCACGCGGCGATCAGCACGGAGAGGGCGCCCGCCGCTCCCGTTCCGCCCACCATCGTCAGGAACCGCTTGCGCGACGAGGGGTCGCGCGCCAGCTCCTCGAGGGCGCCTTCGTCAGCCGTCTTTCCTGTGGCCTCCGGCATCTGTTCTCCTTTGTCGCGGATCCCGGCTCCGCATCGCTCGGCCGGCTCGTTGCGTACCTCTTCGCCGCCGCTCGCCACCCGGATCAGCGCTGATCCAACTTGGGCCCGGGGGCGTAGCTTTCAGCAGGCGTGAGCAGGCCACCGGACAACGAGTCGCTCAACCGCACGGCGGACGAGGAGCTCATGCCGCTGGTGGGCGAGGAGGTCGTCCAGGCATTCGAGATCGTCTACGACCGTCACGGCCGCGCGGCGTTCTCGCTTGCCTTCCGCATACTCGGCGACCGCGGACGGGCGGAGGACGTGGTCCAGGAGGTCTTCCTGTCTTTGTGGCGCACCGGTGCCCGCTACGACCACAGCCGGGGGAGTGTCCGCACCTGGATCCTGGCGATGGTCCGCAACCGCAGCATCGACTCGCTGCGGCGCGAGGCCGTGCAGCGGGTGGATCGCCGGGAGAGCGCCGAGCAGATCCTGGCGGCTGCCCCCGCTGCGGAGCGCACGGACGCCGAGGCGGTCCGGCGCGACACGGCGGCGCACCTGCAGGCGGCGGTGGACGGGCTGCCCGAGGAGCAGGCGCAGGTCGTGAAGCTCGCCTACTTCGGCGGCTTCACCCACTTCGAGATCGCCGAGATGCTGGACATGCCGCTTGGCACCGTGAAGGGACGGATGCGGCTCGCGCTCGAGAAGATGCGCGGCCGGATCGTGGAGGGGCTCGCATGAGCGCCGAGGAGCACACCCGCTGGGAGGAGGACCTGGCCGCCTATCTCCTGGGCGCGCTGCCCGGCGAGGAGGCGCGCGAGCTCGAGGAGCACCTCGCGGCCTGCTCGCGCTGCCAGGAGGACCGCCGCCGCCTGGAGGTATCGATCGCGGCGGTCGGCGGTTCGGTCGAGCAGGTCTCGCCGCCCCCGGCGCTGCGGGCTAGGCTGCTGGAGACGGTCCAGGGGGAGGCCGTGCATGCCCCCGAGCCGCGGGCCGGGCGGACGTTCGGGCGTCCGCGCTGGCGCCTTCCCTCGCTGCGGCCCGCTGCGGCGGGCCTGGCCGCTGCCTCGCTGCTGGTCGCGGGCGTGGCCGGCTACGCCCTGCGCGGCGGCGACGGCCGTCGGACGCTCGAGGCGCGTGCGACCACCGCCGCCCCCGGCGCCCGCGCGAAGCTCGTCTCCAGGGATGGACAGGCACAGCTGACCGTCGACAGGCTCCCTGCGCCTCGCGCCGGCCGCGTCTACGAGGTCTGGCTGAAGGACGGCGACAGGGTCACGCCCAGCACGCTCTTCAGCGTGGACCGCCGCGGCCGCGGCGCCGCCGCCATTCCCGGCGGGCTTCGCGGCGCGGACCAGGTCATGGTGTCGGAGGAGCCCGCGCGGGGCAGCCCCGCCCCCACGACGGCCCCGCGCCTGATCGCGGACACCTCCTAGCGCCGGCCCGCTGGCGCTAGCCTCGACGGCATGAGCGTCGAGATCGGCGTCTTCGTCGTTCCGGACGCAGCCGACCCGGCGCGCGCGGTGGAGCAGGTGGTCGCCGCCGAGGAGGTCGGGCTGGACCTCGTGGGCATCCAGGACCATCCCTACCAGCGGGCGTTCCTCGACACCTTCACGCTGCTGGCCTACGCGGCCGCGCGCACGAGCCGCATCCGCCTGGTCCCGGACGTGGCGAACCTGCCGCTGCGACCACCCGCGATGCTCGCGAAGGCGGCGGCCTCGATCGACCTGCTGAGCGGCGGCCGCTTCGAGCTCGGGCTAGGCGCCGGCGCCCTGCTCGACCGGATGGTCACCATGGGCGGCCCCGAGCGCAGCCGCGGCCAGTCGGTCGACGCTCTCGAGGAGGCGATCGAGCTGATCCGCCTCTGGTGGTCGGGTGAGGAGAAGGTCTCCTTCGAGGGCCACCACTACCGGCTCGACGAGGCAACGCCCGGCCCGCCCCCCGCACACCCGATCGGGATCTGGCTCGGCGCATACGGCCCGCGCATGCTGCGGGTGACCGGTCGGCTGGGCGACGGCTGGCTGCCGAGCCTCTCGTACCTCGAGGGCGAGGACATCGCGGCGCGGCACGCGGCGATCGACGAGGCCGCACGCCAGGCGGGCCGCGAGCCGTCCGAGATCCGCCGGGCGATCAACGTCGGCGTGGGCGACGACTGGGACGCCGCCGCCGACCGGCTCACGAGCCTCGTCACCGAGCAACGCTTCGAGACGCTGATCCTGTCCGGCGAGGACGACGACCCGGTCGCCTTCACGAGACGGCTCGGGGACGAGCTGGCCCCGCAGGTCCGGGAGGCGGCCGGCTAGAGGCATGCCCGATCTCCGCCTGAGCGTCCTCGACCAGTCGCCGATCTCGGAGGGGATGGAGCCGGCGCAGGCGCTCCACAACACGCTCGATCTCGCGCGCCACTGCGACGCGCTCGGCTACCACCGCTACTGGCTCGCCGAGCACCACGGCACGCCGATGCTCGCCTGCGCGAGCCCGGAGGCGCTGATCGGGCCCATCGCCGCGGCGACTGAGCGCATCCGGATCGGAAGCGGCGGCGTCATGCTGCCCCACTACAGCCCGCTGAAGGTGGTCGAGACCTTCAGCATCCTGTCGGGCCTCTACCCCGGTCGGATCGACCTAGGCCTGGGCCGCGCACCGGGCACCGACCAGATGACGATGCTGGCGCTCCAGCGCGACCGCCGCCAGGCCGCGCCCGACGACTTCGCCCAGCAGCTCGCCGAGCTGCTCGCCTACCTCGAGGACGACCTGCCGCGCAACCATCCGTTCGCGCGCCTGGCGGCGACCCTGCCGGGCCTGCCCGAGCGGCCCGAGCCGTGGCTGCTCGGGTCCTCGCCGCAGAGCGCGATCTGGGCCGGCGAGCTGGGACTGCCCTACTCGTTCGCCGACTTCATCAACTCGCAGGGGGCCGAGATCGCCGCCGACTACCGCCGCCGCTTCGTCGACTCCGAGCGCCTGCCCGCGCCCCGCCTTTCGGTCGGCGTGCTCGCGATCTGCGCCGAGAGCGACGAGGACGCCGAGCGCCTGGCGGCCTCCAGCCGCATGGCCTTCTCGCTGCTGCGCCAGGGACAGCTGATCCCGCTGCCGCCGGCGGACAAGGCGCTGCGTTACCTCGAGACGCGCCAGAGGCGCTCCGGCGGTTCGAGCCGCCGGGCCGTCTACGGCACGCCGGAGACGGTGCGCGCGGGCATCGAGCAGGTGGCCCGCGAGTACCAGGCCGAGGAAGTGGTGCTGCTCACGAACGTCTACGAGCACGGCGCCCGCAGACACTCGTACGAGCTGATCGCGGAGGTCTTCGGCCTTACGCCGCCCGGCAGCCAGCGGGGACCCGTGGCGGCTGCGTCGGACTCGACGTAGGCTTGGCCCTGGTTTGGACTGGTCACCCGCCCCCGTGGACAGGAGCCGATGAGCCCAGCGCTTGCGCAGCTGGACGCTGCGCTGCTCCACCTGGCTCTGGACAACCTGGCCGACTCGGTCACGATCCACGACGCGCGCGGAAAGCTCCTGTATGTGAACGAGGCGACCGCGGGCCTGATGGGCGGGCAGAGCGTCGAGGACATCCTGGCCGCCGACCCCGGCGCCTGGACGGAGCGCTTCGCCATGTACCACGAGAACGGCCGCCCGGTCGATCTGGGCGAGCTGCCGGGCCGGCGGGTGTTCCGCGGCGATGCTCCCGACCCGCTCCTGGTGCGCAGGATCGACAAGCAGGACGGCCGCTCGCGCTGGATCCGGATCAAGGCCGCGCCGCTGCTCGACAACGAGGGCAACGTGAAGGCTGCAGCCAACGTCAGCGAGGACGTGACGGACGTGAAGGAGGCCGAGCTGGCCCAGCGTCTCCTGGCGGATGCCGGCGCCGCCCTTGCCGCCTCGCTCGACTACGAGACGACGCTGCAGCAGGTGGCCCAGCTCGCCGTCCCTGAGCTGGCCGACTGGTGCGGCGTGGACCTGCTCGGCCCACGCGGCGACATCGAGCCCGTCGCGATCGCTCATGCCGAGCCCGAGAAGGTCGCCCTGGGGCTCGAGCTGCGCGAGCGCTACCCGACCGACCCGCAAACCGAGGGCGGCGTCGGCGCCGTGCTGCGAAGCGGCGAGGCGGAGCTGATCGAGGACATCCCCGACGAGATGCTGGTCGCCGCCGCCCGCGACGAGGACCACCTGCGGCTACTCCGCGCGATCGGGCTCCGCTCCGTCCTGATCGTGCCGCTCAGCTTCGGGCAGCGGGTGATCGGCACGATGAGCTTCGTGCTGGCCGAGCAGGACCGCCGCTTCTCCGACGCGGAAATCGGGCTGGCGCACGAGCTGGCGCGGCGGGCCGTGCTGGCGATCGAGAACGCCAGGCTCTACACCGAGCGCAGCCGGATAGCGAAGACGCTCCAGGAGGGCCTGCTGCCGCCGACCCTCGAGGCGCCGCCCGGCTGGGAGACGGCGGTGCTGTTCCGCGCCGCCGGCACCGCGAACGAGGTGGGCGGCGACTTCTACGACGTCGTCCGCGTGGACTCGGGATGGATCGGCTTCGTCGGTGACGTGACGGGCAAGGGCGCGGCCGCGGCCGCCATCACTGCCCGGGCGCGCTACACGATGATCTCCGTGGCCCAGCTGACCGGCGAGGCGACGGAGGCCCTCGAGCGCGTCAACCTCGCCCTGGTCGAGCTGGGCGGGCTGCCCTTCTGCACCGTCGCCTGCGCCCAGTTCCGCGGCGACCCCGGCCAGGGCCGGGTCGACATCACCTCCGCGGGGCATCCACTGCCGCTGATCGTGCGCGACGGCGAGGTCGAGCGGGTGGGCGAGAGCGGACCGCTGCTCGGGTTCGACCCGGAAGCCGGCTGGCGGAGCAAGCCGGTGCGCGTCGAGCCGGGCGATGCCATCGTCCTGTTCAGCGACGGCGTGACGGACACGATCGGCCCTGGCCGCGAGCGCTTCGGCGAGAAGCGGCTGATGGAGGTGCTGGGTTCCGGTCCGGTGACGAGCGCGGCGGAGCTGGTCGATCGACTGGACAGCCGGTTGCTCGAGTTCCAGGACTCGGAGCAGCGCGACGACATCGCCGTGCTCGTGCTGCGGCGGCAGCGCTAGGCGCGCCGGGACGCCGGCGCGGACCCCGCCCGCTCCACGAACTCTCGGGCCAGCTCGGAGTCGGCGAAGTGGCCGCTGCGGGCCAGGCGCCGAAAGCGTCTGCCGACCATGCGGTCCATGAGCCCCCGCGGCGCCCTGCTGACGAGCGCGTAGCTGACCCCTCCCCGGCGCGTCGTGGCCAGGTCGCGGGTCGCCGAGCCCAGGGCCGCGCGAGCGAGCGTGCGAGCGGCGTCCTCCAGGCGCTCGGCGGGCACGGCGCCCTCCAGGCGCAGCCCGAGGGCGGCCGAGCTGTCGTGGATCGGCGTGCGGATGTAGCCGGGATAGACCGTGGTCACCGTGATCTCGTGGCCGTACTCCAGCCGCAGGGCGTCCGAGTACGCGACCAGGCCGCGTTTGCTCATGCAGTAAGCCGGGCTGAACGGCATCGTCACGTGCGCGAGGCCGGAGGCCACGTTCACCACCCGCCCGCGCGACTCGCGCAGCGCGGGCAGCGCCGCGGCGGTCACGCGCCAGGGCGCGAGCAGGTTCACGTCGATCACCGCCAGGGCGTCGCCGTCGGGCGGCCGGCCCGCGCTCTGCGGGATTCCCAGCCCGGCGTTGTTCACCAGCACGTCGAGCCCGCCGAGCCGCTCGAGCGCCTCGGCCACGCCGCGCCCGACCGAGGCCTGGTCGCGCACGTCGCACGCGATCACGTCGTCCGCGTCCGCCTTCAGGTCCAGGCCCAACACGCGCGCGCCGCGGGAGCGCAGCTCGGAGGCTGCCGCGGCGCCGATCCCGCCGGCCGCGCCGGTGATCAGCACCCGCTTGCTCATGCGGTGGCGGGCTCGGGCCGCGGCGCCGTCACGCGGCCCAGCTCGTACTCCGCGGGATCGAAGCGCCGCGTGCGCTGGCGGAAGCGGAACGTCCAGTCGGGCCAGAGCGTGGCGTTGCGGCCGGTGTCGTCGAGATACCAGCTCGAGCAGCCGGTCGTCCACACGGTGCCCTCGTGCCGGCGCTCGATGTCGCGGTTGAAGCCGTCGGCGGCCTCGGTCCTGACCTCGACGGTCGCGGCCCCGCGCTGTCGCATCGCGCGCAGCGCGTCCAGCACGTAGGCCACGTGCGACTCGATCATGTAGACCATCGAGTTGTGGCCCAGGCCCGTGTTCGGGCCGAGCAGCATGAAGAAGTTCGGGAAACCCGGGATCGCCGTCCCCAGGTGCGCCCGCGGACTCCCCTGCCAGAGCTCGTCGAGCAGCCGCCCGTCGCGGCCGCGCACGTACTTCGCGACCGGCATGTCGGTCACGTGGAAGCCGGTGCCGAAGATGATCGTGTCGACCTCCCGCTCCACGCCGTCGTTGCCCACGATCGCGTGCGGCCGCACCTCCGCGACGCCGCCCGTGACCAGCTCGACGTTCGGCTCCTGGAGGGCGGGATACCACCTGTTAGACGGCAGGATGCGCTTGCAGCCGATCGTGTAGTCCGGCGTGACCTTCTCGAGCAGCGCGGTATCCGCGATCTGCTTGCGCATGTGCCGTCGCGCCATGCGCTCGGGGATCCGCATGATCTTGGGGTTCTTGACGAAGCCGAGCACGTTGCTCTCGCGCATCGCGTAGACCAGCGCTCGAACGAGCCGCTGCGCGGGCGGAAGGAGCCGGTAGAGCCGCCGCTCGAAGCGCGTGGTGGGCCGGTCGGTGTGGGGGAAGATCCACGGCGGCGTCCGCTGGAAGACGTGCAGCTGCTCGACCTCGGGCTGGATCGCGGGCACGTACTGGATGGCCGACGCTCCGGTGCCGATCGAGGCCACGCGCTTGCCCTTCAGGTCGTAGTCGTGGTCCCAGCGCGCCGAGTGCATCGTCTTGCCCTCGAAGCTCTCGAGCCCGGGCAGCTCCGGGGTCTTCGGCTCGGCCAGCGGGCCGGCTCCGGCGATCAGCATGCGCGCGCGCAGCGGGCCGCGCGAGGTCTCGACCTCCCAGCGCTGGCTCGCGTCGTCCCAGGCGGCGGACCTGACCTCGGTGTGGGTCCTGATGTGCGGTCGGACGCCGTACTTGTCCGCGCAGCGGCGCAGGTAGTCGCGAATCTCGGGCTGGCGGGAGTAGGTGCGCGTCCAGTCGGGGTTCGGCTCGAAGGAGAAGGAGTAGAGGTGGGAGGGCACGTCGCAGCCGCAGCCCGGGTAGGTGTTGGCCCACCAGGTGCCGCCGACCTCCTCGTCCCGCTCCAGGACGACGAAGTCCTCGTAGCCCTCCTGCTTCATCCGGATCGCCGCGCAGAGGCCGGAGAAGCCGCTGCCGATGACCGCCACGTCGACCTCGCCGGGCAGGGAGCCGTCTGACTGGGCGGTTGTACTGTCGGGCGTGGTCATTGGCCTCTCCCTCGGGTCGCGGGTCATCGGTTACGCTCCCGTAACTTACGCCACTGTAACATAGTCGCCCACGCCATGCCCGTCAGAGCCGCGAGACCCGCCCGAATGAGCGCCGCCGAGCGGCGCGAACAACTGCTCGACGCGACCAAGGAGATCGTCTCCGAGCACGGCTTCCACGCCGTGTCGATCGAGGCCGTGGCCCGCCGGGCCGGCATCACCCGGCCGATCGTGTACGGGCACTTCCACGACCTTGCCGGCCTGCTCGAGGCGCTCGTCGAGCGTGAGACCGCGCGGGCCCTCGCGCAGCTCGACGAGCGCCGGGTGCTCCCCGAGGACCTGCGCCAGGGCGACCCGGTGGAGCAGCTGCTCGCCGCCCTGCGCGGCTACCTCGAGGCGGTCAGCTTCGACCCCGACACGTGGCGGCTGGTCCTGATGCCCCCCGAGGGGGCCCCCAAAGCGCTGCACAAGCTGATCGCCGAGGGTCGCTCGGAGATAGTCGCGCAGCTCGCCCGCGCCGTCGGGCCGGGTTTCGGCCGCGGTGGCGAGTCACCGGACCCCGAGCTCACGGCACTCATGCTCTCGGCGGTCTCCGACGAGGCGGCCCGGCTGCTCCTGACGGACGCCGAGCGCTACCCGGTGAAGCGGCTGCTGGCCCACTCGCGCTGGGTCCTGAGCCGGCTGCTCTCGGAGGGGGCCGCCTAGCGCCGCCGCCGGCGAAGCGCGTGGACCAGGCAGAGCGGGAACAGCCCCAGGGGCGCGCGCCGGCCCAGCTCCCCGCGGTCGTCGCGTGACGACACTCTCATAAGCAGGCATTGACCGGCGTGTTTGCAGCGGGTTAGGGTCGGCGGACACTCGTATCAAGGGGGACTTATGGCCACCGTCGTATCCACGCTCACCGGCACGGAAGCCGGCCTCTCCGACGAGGCGCTGGAGGATCTCCGCGCCAGGTTGAGGGGGCCGGCCCTGGTGCCGTCCGATCCCGACCACGCACAGGTGCGGGAGCAGTTCAACGCCATGCACAGTGGCGCGCCGGCGCTCACCGTCAGCTGCTCGGGCAACGCCGACGTCGTCGACGCAGTGAACTTCGCGCGCGAGCAGGGTCTGCTCGTGGCGGTGCGCGGCGGCGGCCACTCGATCGCGGGCCTGTCGTCGATCGGCGGCGGGATGCTGATTGACCTGGCGCCGATGCGCGGCGTGCAGGTCGACCCCGAGCAGCGCATCGCGCGCGTGCAGGGCGGCGCGCTGTGGGGGGACGTCGATCGGGAGACCCAGGCCTTCGGGCTGGTGGCTCCGGGCGGCGTCGTGTCCGATACCGGTGTCGCCGGCCTCACCCTCGGCGGCGGCTACGGCTGGGTGCGGCGCAAGTACGGCCTCTCCTGCGACCACGTGGTCGAGGCGCAGGTGGTGTGCGCCGACGGAGAGATCCGCACGGCGTCCGCGGACTCCAATCCGGACCTCTACTGGGCCCTGCGGGGCGGTGGCGGGAACTTCGGGATCGTCACCTCGCTTACCTTCGACCTCAATCCCCTGGGACCGATGGTCGGGTTCGCGGCCACCTTCTACCCGCTCGAGGACCTGCCGAGCGTGCTTCGCGGCTGGCGCGAGTACGTGGAGGGCGCGCCCGACGAGGTCACCTCGACGTGCGTGACGATCACCTTCCCGGCGGACCCGCAGATGCCGGAGGCGATCCACGACCGGCCCTGCGCCATCATCGGTGGCGTCTACGTCGGCGATGCCGAGGAGGGGTTGAGCGTCATGCAGCCGCTGCGGGAGCTCGGCGAGCCGCTGTTCGACATGTCCGGGCCGATGCCGTACTCGGCGGTGCAGACCGGCTTCGACGCGCTCTTCCCGCGCAACCAGATCCAGGCCTACTGGAAGTCGCAGTACCTGGACGAGCTGAGCGACGAGGCGATCGATGTGATCTCCGCAAAGGCACAGGACCGCCCGGCTCCGCTCACGCTGGTGAACACGTTCCACATGGGCGGCGCTATCTCGAAGGTCGGCCCGGAGGACACGGCGTTCGCGGAGCGCTCGGCCCCGTACATGGTCTCGATCGACGGGATGTGGACCGACCCGGCGGACAACGCCGACAACATCGCCTGGGTGCGCTCGGCCTGGGAGGAGGTCAAGGAGTTCGGGAACGGAAGCGTGTACCTGAACTTCACCGGCCGGGCCGACGAGGCCCCGGACGCAGGTGTGGACACCGCCCTCGGGCGCAACATGAGCCGGCTGGCCGAGGTCAAGGCAAAGTACGACCCGGACAACTTCTTCCGGGTCAACGACAACATCGCGCCGGCGAGCTAGACGGCCGGCGGCGGGCGTCGACTCAGGCCCGGGCGGCGAGCACCGCCTGGGTCTGGGTCACCTGCGCCACCAGGCGCCCGGCGCCATCGCGCAGCTCGGTCTGGACGACGATGACGCTGCGGCCCACGTGCAGCGGGCGCGTGACCGCGCTGACCTCGCCCTCCTTGACCCCACGCATGAAGGCCGTGCTCGAGCCCACGGTCGCGGTCTGAGCCCCTTCCGGCAGGTTCAGGAAGGCGCAGACGCCGCCGAGGGTGTCGGCGAAAGCCATCAGCGCGCCGCCATGCATGACGCCGCCGGCGGTGCACCGCTCCGGCGACCACGCGAGTCGGCCGCGTACCTCCTCCGGAGCGGCGTCGTCGAGCTCCACCCCCAGCTCGGCCGCGAACGGCATCGCCTCCAGTAGCTGCTGCGCGTCGCTCACTCGGGCGTGGCGGCAACGGCGGGCGCGGGCGTCGACTCGGCCCGCGCCGGCCGGC
This sequence comes from Thermoleophilaceae bacterium, assembly GCA_046262995.1. Taxonomy (GTDB): domain Bacteria; phylum Actinomycetota; class Thermoleophilia; order Solirubrobacterales; family Thermoleophilaceae; genus JBHELQ01. The sequence continues at coordinate 1,928 of JBHELQ010000039.1, read as the reverse complement.
GCTCTCTCAGCACTGCCCGCGCTCCCCGCTTCGGCACGAAGATGATTCCCTGGCGGACGCCGCGCTCCGGCCTCCGCCCGACGGGCGCAAGCGTCGCGCGTTCCAGCACGCGCTTGATCACCACGCGCATCTCGAAGCTCGCGAAGCTGGCGCCCAGGCAGCGGCGCGTGCCGCCCCCGAACGGAATCCAGGTGTACGTGTCGGGAGCGCCGGCCTCCAGGAAGCGCTCGGGACGGAAGTCCTTCGGCCCCACGTAGCGGTCGGGCCGGCGGTGGATGGCCGCGATGTTGGGGTTGATCTCTGTGCCGGGCGGGAGCTGGTGACCGCCGAGCTCGAAGGGCTCGCCGCGCACCACGCGGCCCACGCCGGAGATGACAGGCCGGATCCGGAGCGTCTCCTTGACCACGGCGTCGACGTAGGAGTCGTCGCCCTCGGCCACCGCGGCGCGGGTACGCTCGAGCACGCGCGGATTGCGCATCAGCAGCTCGAACGCCCAGGCGAGCGCCGTTGCGGTGGTCTCGTGGCCCGCCACGAGCAAGGTCACGAGCTCGTCGCGGAGCTCGCGGTCGGTCATGGCGTGGCCGTCCTCGTCGCGCGCCAGCAGCAGCATCGACAGCACGTCCTCGCGCTCCTCGAGGTCGGGCTGCTCCCGCCGGCTCGCGATCTCTCGGTAGATCAGCTCGTCCACTCGGCGCCGCCGCTCCTCGAAGCGGTCATCCACCACGGCGTCGCCCACGCGGCCGCCGGAGACCACGAAGATCAGCACGCGCAGGCGGCTTCCGACCGGGTCGATCATCTCTCGCAGGCTGCGGGTCAGCTCGTCCTGATCGCGGCCCTCGGCGACCCCGAAGACCGCGCGCGCGATCACCTCCAGCGTCAGCGACTGCATCGAGCGCAGCAGCGTGAGCTGAGGGCCGATCGGCCACGAGTCGATCACGCGGTCGGCGGCCTCGCGCATCACTTCCTCGTAGGCGCGCATCCGCTCGCCGTGGAACGGGGGCAGGAGGAGCTTGCGTTGGCGCATGTGCTCGGACCCGTCGAGCAGGAGCACCGAGCGCTCGCCGACCACGGGGCCGAGGATCGCGTTCGCCTCGCCGGCCCGCAACTGCTCGTGCGGGCCGCGGAAGACCTTCTTCACGAGCTCCGGGTCGAAGACCATCACGAAGCTCGGGTCGAACAGGCTGCTGAAGGTGACGACGTCCCCGTAGCGCCGCCGGCAGGCCTCGATGAAGGGGACCGGCGCGAAGATGAAGCCGGCGGTCTGAAGCCAGCGCGGTAGGCGCGGGCCGGGGGGCATCTGGCTGGCGCTCGTGGCTCCCACTCAGGTCGGAATCCTGGCAGGTGGGCGCGGCCTGCCGCGCACCGCCGTCCCGCTCAGGCCTCGATGCGCTCGAGCACCGGCGCCAGGGCGCGGCGCCGGATGCGGGGGCCTATCCGCCGCCTGGCCCGCGCCAGACCCTCCAGGCCGGCCGCCGTGCCGGCCGCGAAGGCCCATCCCGCCAGGACATCGAACACGTAGTGCTCCCCGCTGTAGACCACGACCAGGCCCATCGTCAGCACGTAGGCCCCGAGCAGGGTTCTCGCCGGCCAACCGCTCGACCAGAAGAAGATCAGCAGCAGCATCGGGAAGGCGGCGTGCAGGGACGGCACCGCGGCCACCGAGTTCGCGAAGTGGCTGCCGTGCTCGAAGATGGTGGCCACCGGTTGGATCCCCAGATGGTGCGAGACGCGAAGTGGGATGCGTCGTACGGTCGGAATCAGGTGCTCCCGTCCCGCCATCCAGGGCGGCACCGTTGGGTACACGGCGAAGAACGCGATGGCCGTGAAGGCCAGGGTCACCACCCGGGCGCGGAAGCGCCGGAAGCGCTCGCGACTCACGCGCCAGAGCACGGCGGCCACGACCACCGTGACCAGGAAGTGCGTCGTGT
>JBHELQ010000038.1:0-1790 GCA_046262995.1 Thermoleophilaceae bacterium | reverse complement strand
TATGCCGGTCAGGGGCGGCACAAATGGACGTTCGCGTCGTTGAGCGGCGCGCGCGGCCGGGTATCACCCGACCATGGCGAAAGATCACGGTCCCAGCGTCAAGAACGACAAGCAGTACGAGGGCCTCAGGAAGAAGGGGATGAGCAAGGGTCGCGCCGCCGCGATCGCCAACTCGCCCGGCTCGTCCAGCATGGGCGGCAAGCAGTCGGGCAGCGGCGGCGGAAGCAGCCAGAGCAGGCGCAGCAGCGGCCGCGGCAGCGGCGGTAACCAGGCGCAGAAGAAGGCCGCCGGGCGGAAGGGCGGCAAGAAGTCGAGCTGACGATGGCGACGTCGAAGCAGCGCCAAGCTGCGTCTGTCGGGCAGAAGCGGCGCTAGTAGGGTTTTCGCTTCGGCCGATCGGCAGCTGCCGCCGTAGCTCAGTTGGTAGAGCACCTCCATGGTAAGGAGGGGGTCCCCGGTTCGAGTCCGGGCGGCGGCTTTCCAGGGCGCCTGGGTTTTGCGCCTACTTCCTCTGCGTCGCTCGCAGCAGCTCGAGCTTGCGGTTCCGCTCGCGGGCGTTCGTGGCGTCGGCGGATGCCTGCCTCGCGGTGGTCTTCGACCTCAGGCACGTGACCTTGGCGTGCACCGTGCCCCCGATGCTCGAGTCGTTAATCCACCAGGTCGTGCCGGACTTGAGATCGAGCTCCGTGCCGTTGCTGTAGGCGATCGTGTCGGTGTCTCCGCTGACAGCGATCGCGCGGTAGCCGCCGGGACAGCGCGCGATCACGTACTTCACGTCGTTTCCGCCTATGTGGGTGGCGGCCGATCGATAGGCGGTCTTGACGCGATGCCGGTGTCGCTTGCCAGCCCCGGCCTCGAGCGTCCCGATCCCGATCGACATCACCAGCACCACGCTCAGCAGCACTGCCCATGGTCGACTCATGCTCGTCCTCCCTCTATTTCGCCACTGGGTCCACGCTAAAAGCGGCCGTTTCGGAGTGCAAGGCGATCGTCGCGAAGATGTGGCCACGCCCGCGCTAGACTCGGAACGAGCCTCGCGGACGCGGGGTCTTTCTTTATCCAACCGGAATAGCGATGGCCCGCGGAGACGTCCGAATCGCCGTCACACTCGCGTGCGAGGAGTGCAAGCGGCGCAACTATCAGAGCGAGAAGTCGAAGCGGAACGATCCGGACCGGATCGAGTTCCGCAAGTACTGCCGCTGGTGCGGCCGGCACACGCCGCACAAGGAGACCCGCTGATGCCGGCGGGCCTCGCGCGCGCGTGTAGGAGCTAGGCCGTGGCGCGCGATCGCCAGCGGGCCAAGCAGCGGCAGGCCGAGCGCCGCGCCCGGCGCCTGGCGGAGGAGCGGCCGGCGGCCGGGATCGACGGCTCGGCGGCGGCGCAGCCGGCCCCCGCGGAGCCGGCCCAGGACTCGCCCCCGGCGGTTCCGGAGATCGAGGACCCGCGGGCGGCGGAGCCGGAACCGCCCATCGACCCGAACCTCGCGGTCGGAGCTCCGCCGGAGGACGAGGGCCACTCGGAGAGCCTGCTCGAGGACGAGCCCGAGCTCGACGGCGACGAGCATCTGGACGAGGAGCAGCTCGAGGCGGAGGAGGAAGCCGAGGAGGAGGCCGGCTATGCACCTCGGGGCCACCGCGTCGACCGCGGGGTCGAGCCGCTCGCCAAGGACCGTCCGCGCCTCGTACAATTCCTCGTTGCCGTCTGGGCCGAGCTTCAGCGGGTCCAGTGGCCCGACCGGCAGACCCTGACGACGCTCACCGGGGTGGTGCTCGGGTTCGTCCTGATCGCG
>JBHELQ010000037.1:0-3375 GCA_046262995.1 Thermoleophilaceae bacterium | reverse complement strand
GCTGTTGACCGTGTAGTTGCGCGAGTAGCGGTTGACCTTGCGGTACGCGAGCACTGCCCGGCGGGTGGAGTCGTCGAGGTGGCCGTTCAGCGGCGCGACGAAAGCCAGGCGCCGCAGCCCGATCTGAAGCAGGCGCGTGCTCTCCTCGCCGCTGACCCTCGGCTCGAGTGCCCGGAAGTGGGCCTTCTTAGACTTCGCGGCGACCTGCTCGGGCGTGGCGTCGTGACGGGCGATGACCGTGTACCTGCCGTCCCTGTGGATCCCAAGGCGCACCTGGAAGCGGCCATTGCCGTGCTTGCCCTTCTTGACCGTTACGGTCCGGTGGCCGACCCGCTTGCCCTTGCGGTAGAGCTCGATCCGCACCCGCTGGCCCTTGACGTAGGGCTTGACCTGTCCGATTACCAGCATCTTGTCGCCGGTGAGCTCCCAGCGGTTCTCGCGGTCCACGATGCCCGAGTGCAGCCCGATCGCGATCTTGGCGGGCGCCGCCGCCGGCGGGGGGGTCCCCGGGGGGTTGCCCGGAGGGTTGATCGGGAGCTGCGCCGACGCCGCCGGCGCGAGCGCGAGGGCGGTCACGGCGAGGGCAAGTGGGGCGATTCGGCGATTCATGGACCGGGATTTGTACTAGACGAGGGCGTCGCGTCCGCTAGGTGACGAGCCTGCGGCGCATCGCGCCCACCGGCACGGCGAACAGCGCGACGGTCAGGACCAGGATCCAGAGGCCGTTCCCGAGCACCGTCCAGAGGTTCGGATCGAGGATGAGCGAGCGCGTGATGTTGACCAGGTGGTAGAGGGGGGTGAACCAGGCCACCGTGCTCACCCAGCCCGGGAGCTTGTCCAGCGGATAGAAGATCCCGCTGAACAGGAACAGCGGCGTGATGAAGAGCGTGTAGTAGTAGCCGTAGTAGTCCACGGCCTTCACCATCGAGGTGAAGCTCAGGCCGAGCATCCCGAAGCAGGCGCCGCCCAGCGCCAGGAAGAGCGGGATCGCGAGCGCCCAGGGGGAGTCCACGAGGCCGAACGCGGTCACGACCCCGAGGAAGGTCGTGCCGTACACGACCGCCCTGCTCGCGGCCCACATCACCTCGCCCAGCACCAGGTCCTGCACCTCCACCGGGGTGGTGAGCACCGCGTCGTAGAGGCGCGTCTGCTCCATCTTGAAGTAGATGTTCCAGGTGGTCTCGAACGACGCCGCCCACATCACCGCCGAGCTCATGAGGCCCGCCCCGACGAACTGCTTGTAGGGGATCCCACGCACGGTGGCCAGGTAGGTGCCGAGGCCGAAGCCGAGCGCCAGGAGGTAGAACAGCGGATCGAAGAACTGGGGCAGCAGCGCGCCCTTCCAGACCTTCGAGAAGACCCTGACGTCGCGGCGCCAGACGCGGGAGGCGGCGGGCAGGCTGGGCACGTACTCGGCGGCCGTCATTCGCGCAGGCTGTGGCCGGTCGTCTCGAGGAACACGTCCTCGAGGGTCTCCTTGCGATAGCGCTTCAGCAGCTCCGCCGGCTCGCCCTGGGTGACGATCCGCCCCCGGTCCATGATCACGAGGCGGTCGCAGATGCGCTCCGCCTCTTCCATGTAGTGGGTCGAGAGCAGCAGCGTCACGCCACCCGAACGGAGCCGCTCGAGCAGGCTCCAGACCGCCCGCCGGGCCTGCGGGTCGAGGCCCGTCGTGGGCTCGTCGAGCACCAGGAGCTCCGGCTGGTTGACGAGCGCCCGCGCGATCAGCAGCCGCCTGCGCATGCCGCCCGAGAGCTCCTCGGGGCGAGCTTCGGCCCGATCGGCGAGCAGGGTGAAGTCGAGTAGCTCGTCGACGCGGCCGTCCGCGGGCACTCCGTGGTAGAGGGCCTGGATCGCCAGGTTCTCCCGCACGGTCAGCTCACGGTCGAGGTTGGGGTCCTGCGGCGCCACCCCGATGCGGGCCTTCACCTCGCGTCGCTTGCGGCGCACGTCGAGCCCGAGCACCGTCAGCTCGCCCTGCTCGACCGACGCCAACCCGTAGATCATCTTCATCGTCGTCGTCTTGCCGGCGCCGTTGGGCCCGAGGAAGCCGAAGCACTGGGCGACCGGGACGTCGAAGTCGATGCCGTCCACCGCGGTGATGCCCCCGTAGCGCTTGAGCAGCCCGCGGGCGCGGACGGCGACCCCTGCCGTCACGCCGGCAGCGGGCGCGGCCCGGACGGCGCCAGCCGCGGGAGCAGCACGCAGGCGGCGATCATCAGCGGCCCGAGCGCGACCGAGACGGGCCAGCCATCAGCCTGTGCGCCGTACGCCAATGCGTTGTTCAGGGCGTGCATCGCGATCACCGGATAGAGCGAGCCGGTGCGCTCGAAGACGATGCAGAAGATGAACCCGAGCACCGCCAGCGGAGGCACGACCAGGCCGCCTTCCGCGCCGCCCGGCCCCCAGTGAATGAGGCCGAACACGACCCCCACGATCGCCGCCGCAAAGGCGGGGCGCAGGCTGCTCCTGAGCGCGCGGTACAGGAAGCCCCGAAAGAAGAGCTCCTCCATGACCGGCGCGACCGCGACCACCACGACGCCGGCCAGGATCAGGCCGACGGCGCCCCGGTCCGCGCCGAGCTCCTCGGTGACCCGCTGCTGGACGTCCGGCTGGACGACTACCGCGTAGACGGCACTCAGGACGAAGAACGTGGCCATCCCGAGCGCCGCCCAGCCCACCGCGGGCCACAGCCGGGTGGAGCGGAGCCCGAAGTGCCAGGGCTTGGGCGGCATGGTGCGCCTGGCCAGGAGGATCGCCGTGGCCAGCAGCGCCGCGTCCTGGAGCAGGGTCCCGACCACCACGATCCCGGGCGGCGGGTCCTTGACCGACGAGTCCGTGAGGCTCGACAGGATCGCCGTGGCGGGCAGCACGACGAGGCCGACCAGCAGCACGCCGAGCGCGCACCCCGCCAGCGCATACCACCACGGCCAGCGCGGAGCGGCGCTCTCGGGCGGCCCGGTCTCCACCGGTGGCGTGGCGACGTCCATCCGGGTCTAGATTAGGGCCGGGAGTTCGGCGAGCGACCCGACCGTCTCCACGCCGGCGGGCGGGAAGCCGTCGCGCACGAGCAGCACGCCGCGGATCCCGGCCGCGCGGGCCCCCTCGAGGTCGGCCTCGCGCGAATCGCCCACGTGGAGCGCCTCCTCCGGCGCGGCCCCCGCCACCCGCAGGGCGCGCCGGAACACCTCAGGCGCGGGCTTGGCGTGGCCGACGGCGGCTGAGGAGACCGCGCCGTCGAGCAGGGCGCCCAGGCCCGCGCGCTCGAGCCACCGGGGAAGCGAGCAGTCCCAGTTGCTGGCCACGACGAGCCGCAGGCCCCGGGCCCGGAGCTCGCGCAGGGCCGGCGGCACGTCGGGAAAGGGAGTGAACTCG
>JBHELQ010000036.1:0-26820 GCA_046262995.1 Thermoleophilaceae bacterium | reverse complement strand
GAAGCCCGACGGCTTCGAGGGCTTCGGCGCGCTCTCGGTATCCGTCGCACCTGAGGATCAGCCGGTCGCGGAAGCGAACCACAACTGCCAGCGGAAAGTCCGCCCTGAGATCTGCGTGCCGGAGTCGCCCCGCGAATCTTTCAATGGCAACCAGTACATCTGGGTCATCTCCTTCGATGACCTCCTCGAGCTCGAGACGCCAGTCCTCGATCACGTCGAACGTGTCGTCTCGCCAGCGCCGCAGACCTTCGTGGCCGTGATAAGGCCCACGAATCGGCGAGCCCTCGAACATGTGGATCTCCAAGTCAGGGTGGAACAGGTCGACCGGCGGCTCCCCCGTTTCGTTCAGCAGATCGTGATAGCGGCGGAGCGTCTCCACGTTCTCCCGCGACATCGCCGCCCAGTATGCGCTGCACAAGGGGAGGGGGCAACCTCACGCTTGCCCTCGTCGTCGCCCTGATCATCCGGCCGAGGAGGCCGCTGGAATCATTCATGACGACACGCCCCTGAGGCGGCTGCAGCTGCCTCCGCTGATCGCAACCACACAACCGGGAGAACCACATGCAAATCACGAAGAACTCCCTCGAGACCGCCATGGGACCGGGCGACTGGTTCACCGGCGCGGTCTACATCGACACCGTCGCGACGCCGTCGGAGTCGTCCCGCCTGCAGGCCGCGAGTGTCCACTTCACACCCGGCGCCCGGACGGCTTGGCACATCCATCCCCACGGCCAGAACATCTACGTCACCGAGGGCGTCGGACTCTGCCAGCGCCGCGACGGGCCGATCGAGGTCATCCGTCCCGGTGACCGCGTGTTCTTCGAGCGCGGCGAAGACCACTGGCACGGCGCCGCCCCCAACCGGCTCATGACCCACCTCGCGATGCAGGAAGTCGGCGACGACGGCAACCCCGCCACCTGGGGCGATCATGTGACCGACGAGGAGTACAACGCCGCGCGGGCGTCATAGCCGCCAGGGGCATAGTTACGACTCGCAGCGGATGAGGCGAAGGCCGACATCCAGGGTCTCACGGCGGCGCAGGCGGCCGTATCGCCGGTCCCACTCTCCGTGCCGCAGGTCCGCCTCGAGTCGGTCGAGCGCGCGGTGGACGAGTTGCGCCGGTAGCTGCTGCCACGGCGAGGTCCCGGCACGGACCGCCGGGTCCAGATAGGCCTCCGGGCGCCCCCAGTACGCCGCCATGAAGCCATCGGTGCAGTCGCGGGCGATCGGTAGCGACGACACGCTGGCACCCGGGAGCGTCTCGAGCAGCCAGCCGATCGACGGGAAGCTCGCGGCGTGGGCGGCGATCATCTCCGGCACGTAGTCGCGGATGAGCCACAGCTCGGCAAGAACGTCGACGTCCATCGTCACCAGCACGACGCGTCTGCGGGCGACGCGGAGCAGCTCGCGCAGCCCGCGGTCGACTTCGTCCCAGTGCTGCATCGTCAGCACCGCCAGGGCCGCGTCAACGGCGCCGTCACCGAGGGGCAGCGACTCGGCGGCCGCCCTCACCGCAGGAGCCGCCCCGGCGGGACGCTGGGCGATCATGACCTCCGAGGGCTCCACCGCGATGACCTCGCGATCCGGCGGCTCGTAGGAGCCTGTCCCCCCGCCGACGTTGACGACGCTCCGGGCGTCCCCGAGCGCCGACCAGATAGCGGCGGCGAGACGCGGATCCGGGCGGCGGATCGCGGCGTAGCGGCGGCCGAGCGTGTCGTAGCTCGCTGCCGCGATCCTCACCGATCCATCAGTGGGTGGGTCCTGGCGCCCTGTCCAGCCCTAGCACGCCGGCCACCGTGCGGACTGCCAGCAGCTCGTCGTGCGGTGCCTGCCCGGCAAGCGCGATCACGGCGCCTTCGAGCGCTCCCCAGAAGGCCAGTGCAACCGCCCTGGCAGGGGGACCGGGTGGAATCGACCCATCTCTGCGCCCCGCGTTTATCAGGCGGGCGCAGTGCTTCATCAGCATTTCTGAGACTCGCTGGAGCTCGCGCCCGACCGGATGGTCCTGACCGCTGAACTCGACCCTGAGCGCCATCATCACGCGGGCAACGTCGCGCCGGCAGTAGACCGCGTGACCGCGCGCCAGCGCGATCAGCGAAGCGACCGGATCGGGCTGTTGCTCGGCCGGCGTATCCACCTCGCGTCGCCAGGTCTCGTTGACCCACTCGATCACGGCCAGGGCCAGCTCCTCCTTGTCCTTGAACTGGTGATAGAGCGCGCCACGCGTGTAGCCCGCCTCGCGCGCCACCTCCTCGAGCACCAGGTTGCCGTACCCGTAGCGCGAGAGGCCCCTCGCCGCCGATTCGAGCAGCGCGCTCCGCGTGCGCGCGCTCCGCTCAGCCTGGGTCGAGCGCCGGCGAGCTGCCGGCGCCCCCACTATCGCGACGTCCTCCAGTGGATCACGTACATGCATGTATGTATGATAGCTGTTGTGAACGTCCCACTGCTCGTCGCCGGATCCCTCGCCATCCTCGGCACCGCCGTCCACGGAGTGGGAGGCGAGGTTCTGGTAGTGAGAAAGCTGGCGCCTGGAATGCTGCCGTCCAGTCGCTTCGGCGGCCCGGGGATGACCAAGTCCATGATCCACGTCACGTGGCACCTGACGACCATCGCCTTTCTCACCGTCGGCTCGGCGCTCCTCCTCTCAGGCTCGGTCCTCCACGGCGACGCGGCCCGCGGGATCGCCCTGGTCGCCGCCAGCGCGTCAACCGGCTTCGCGGCGCTCACGGTGGGGTTGGGCGCTGCCTCCGCGCGATCCCCTCGATCCCTGCTTCTCCACCCGGCTCCGGCCTTGCTCACCGCCACCGCGGCGCTGGCGTGGTGGGGCGCTCTCTGAAGATGGATCGACTGAGGCTCCCGGTCAGCGCGCACACCTCCCGGCCCTGGCGCATCCACGAGCTCACCCGCGACTTCCGGCTCGAGGACGTCTGGGCGCTGCCAACGCCGGGCGGCCCGGACGACTTCCCCCGGCTGGTGCAGGGCATGGCCTCGACCGACCCCTCGCGAGGCTCCTCCCGCGCCGTGCGCGCGCTCTTCGCGATCAGGTGGAGGCTCGGGGAGCTGCTCGGCTGGGACGGCCCCGACACCGGCCTCGGCTCCAGGGTGCCGACGCTGCGCGACCGGTTGCCGGCGGATCTGAGCGACGCCCCGTCCGGCCCCGGCTTCGACGCGCTCCCCTTCACCTCGCTGTACCTGCTCGAGGACGAGTTCGCCGCGGAGATCGCCAACCGGACCATGCACGGGGTCATGCATGTCGGCTGGGTCCCGGACGGGACCGGCGGCTACCGCGGCCAGATGGCCGTCCTCGTGAGGCCGAACGGAGCGTTCGGGACCGCCTACATGGCCGCGATCAGGCCGTTCCGGCACCTGATCGTCTACCCGCCGATGCTGCGACGGATCGGGCGGACCTGGCGGGCGGGCGCCGGCGATTCGACACCGGCGCACGCCTAGCGGGGTTCTTGCAGGCGGGGCCGGGCTACGGGTAGAGCAGACGTCCGACGCGCGGCGGTACCGCTCGAATCGGTCCGCCCTACTCGACGGCGGCCAGGTGGGCGCGCGCGTCCGCACGTTGATCGGACGCGGGTCGCTGTGAGAAGGCGAACAGCCACAGGGCCGCCTTCTGGTCCATGCTCAGATCGCCGAGATCGTCGATGGCGTTCTCGACGTCACCGAACGGCTCACCGGATCTGATCAGGCCGGCGACGGCGTCTCTGTACCCGGCGAGGCTCGGGCTTCCGTGGGTCCCGCGCATCGGCGGCTTCGCTTTCTTGGTCCCGCCCGCTGCCGTGGCACGTCAGGGCCGGTCCCAGCTTGGAGCGGGCATTATCACAACGGCTCACAGCACGCGCAAGGGTCCCAGCTCGTCCGGGATCCCTGCCCCAGGCTTCGTCCGCAAACTGCGGCTTCGGGTCGCTACGGGGCCGCGGTCGGCACCGGCCCGAGCGGACGTCCGCCGAAGACCACGTTCGCGTTCGAGTCCTGGTAGGTCTGCCAGGGCACCGTCGGCGTGCGATCGACCCCGGGCTTCGTGTAGTCGCATACCCCATCGGGGAAGGCCTTCTGAAGGTCGGCCCACTGCGCGTCGCTGAACTGGACCGGGAAGTACTCGGAGCGCGTTAGCGGCCGCAGCTCGCACTTCATCGTGTCGTTCGTGAACGGCATCCCGGCCTCGATGCGCGGGTCTGTGTAGGCCTGGACCACCGCGTCGCACTCCGCCGCCGGGATCTCGTCCCCGTGGCCGTCGGTACAGCGGTCGTGCACCGACTCGGGCTTGTCCTCGATGATCTTCTGCGGCAGCGGGATGCTGCGGTGATCCTGCTCGACCACGCCGAGCCACTGGTCGATCGCCACGATCGAGTCGTTGGCCGCATTGGCGTCACCGAACAGCGGCACCTGCCCCCGCCAGAGGACCTGGTTGGCCGTCGTGCCGAAGTCGCGCTGCAGCCGCGCGCGCATCACGTACGTGCGGTAGACGTCGTGGAAGGCGCCCGGATCGGGCCCCCGCAGGTCGATGATCGCGACCTTGTCGAGGTTGTCCGCCTGGTCGATCGCTCCGCTCTTGTAGGCGTACGACAGCGCCGGCCGGTGGGACTCGATGCGTTCCTTGGTCGGGTTGTAGTCGATGTCCCAACCGCCGAGCTTCGTGTTCAGGTCCACGAACTCGGCCGGTGTGATCTTGCCGGCCATCAGCGGCTTGCGCCCGTACTCGACGCCGGAGTTGTCGAACGGGTTCGCCGCGAAGCCGTGACCGAGCGACTTCTCCACCGGCCCCCACTCAGAGGGAGCCCGCCGGCCGAAGACGTTGACCATGTAGTCCTCGAGTGAGCAGCGAACCCCCTTCGGGTTCGTCTGCGGGTCGTAGACCTTGTCGGACGACACGCCCGGGCAGCTGCGGCTCGGGTCCCCGCTCGACGGGATGACGGCGGTGAAGGTGACGGCGTTGACGGGACCGATGTGCCCCTCGACCGCCGCGATCTTGTCCGGTGTCCAGGCCACGCCCGCGCCCCATCCGCCGGGATTCTCGTAGTAGCGGCGCAGGAGCTGGTAGTCGACGTACTGCATGGAGGACGACCACGCGTCCGTGAAGCTGCAGGCCGGCGTGATGCCCTGGTAGAAGCCGGGATAGGCGTTGGCCACCTGCTGCTGGACGAGCGAGCCGCCCGAGCAGCCGCTCCCGATCGTGTAGCGCACGGTGCCGTAGTGATCGATCACGTACTCCTTGGTCATGATCAGCGACTCGGCCTGCGTGGCGATGTTGCAGTTGTGGCCGGCGTTGTCTAGCGCGTTCGACATAACCGCGAAGCCGCGGGAGAGCGCGGTCTCGTTCATCACGTCCGGCGCGCTCGCCTGCTGGTAGGCGGTGTCGCAGCTTGCGCCGTGGGTCACGACGAGCTTGTGGTTGTAGCCGTCCTGGGGCGCCGTGGCCGCCCATGGCTTGCTGGGGTCGTAGAGGACGGCGATCCGGTACTCGTCGCGGTCGATCGCGCCGGTCTCCTGTCGGACGATGAACGGGACGGTCTTGCCCTGGTCGGTCGTGGTGTTAGCGACGTCCGACGGCGGGTTGTTCGGGTCGTAGGACTTGAGCGACCCGCCGCTGGTCGACTTGTAGGAATAGGCGTAGGAGGGGGGGCGGTTGCACTGGCTGTCGCTCGCGCCCGCGAAGCATGTCCACGGCTGGATCTGCGGACCGGCGAGTACCGGACCGCCCTGCCCGCGGTTCACCAGGGTCAGCCGCGCGCGGCCGCCCGGCACCGTGGCCGTGACCAGGTTGCTCCCGGCGCGGAGGCCGGTGAGCAGCCCGAAGTAGCGGCCGTCGGGGCGCACGGCGAAGGCGGAGGTCACGTTCTTGCCGTTCAGGTCGACCTTGATGCTCTTGGTGCTCACGCCGGACGGCGGGACGACCTGGACGAGGGCGTCGCCGCCCGAGATCAGGTCGGCGCGGTTCGAGAGCGCCCGGATGTCGGGATTGCGAGCCGCCAGAGCCGGGGTTGCGAAGCTTCCGAGCATCATCACGAGCCCGGCCATCAAGGCAACGGCAAACCGCATGCGTCCTCCCGTTTCGTCCCCCCTGAGCGCGCGACGATCAGCCCCCGCCGCGTCACGCGCCTGACGAAGCGATGACATACCCAGGATGTCGCGCGATGAAACATCCGCCCGATATGTCGGCGAGGGCTAGCGAGTTGGAGGGTCGCCGGCCAACAGGCGGCTCCAGCGCTCGGGCGGCACCGCCGCCGGCTCGGTCGAGTCGACGAAGTCGGCGAGCACCTCCAGGAAGCGGTCCGGCTGGTCCAGGTGCGGGAAGTGGCCCGCGTCCGGCAGCACCTCCAGCCGGCTTCCGCGAACGAGCTCGTGCGCGCGCTGCCCGTGCCTGGCGGGGATGACCGAATCCTCCTCGCCCCACATGATCAGGAAGGGCACCTCGCGCGCGAGGTAGAGGCGGTCGCGGGCGTCGACGCGCTGCCCGCTCGGCTCGACGACCGCCCGCAGCGTGTGCACGAACGCGGCCCTGGCCTCGGGGTCGGCCAGCGAGGCGTGCCCACGGGCGATCTCGGCGATGTCCGTCTTCGGGCTCAGTCGCACGCGGTCCAGGAAGCGACCCACGCCGCGGCCCGCGCCCAGCAGGCGGTTGCTCGCGAGCAGGGGCAGGACCACCTCCGCTCCGGGAATGGTCGCCGCCCGCAGCACGAGGCTCACCTCGCGGCCCAGCCCGCCGCTCGACACGAGCACCAGCCGCTCAGTGCGCTCCGGGAACTGGTAGGCGAGCTGCATGGCCACGCCGCCGCCGAGGGAGTGCCCGACGAAGGTGCCGCGTTCGAACCCGAGCGAGATCATCAGGTCGCGGATGCCGCTTGCGTAGGCGCCCAGCGAGTAGTCGCCGCGCGGCTTGGCGGAGCGTCCGTGCCCGAGCAGGTCCGGCGCCAGCACGGTGAAGCGCTCGGCCAACCGGGGGCCGATGCTCTCCCACGTCTGGGAGCTCGAGGTGATCCCGTGCACGAGCACGAGCAGCGGGCCCTCCCCCGACAGCCGGTAGACGACGCGGTGGCCGTGAAGCGTCAGCTCCCGCGGCTCGAAGGAGGAGCGGCGGCGGCGAGCCGGTCGCCGGGCCGGAGCCCTCTTCTTCGTACTGGGCGTCATCGGATCTGCATTCCCGAGATGGCGCGCGCGATCACGAGTCGCTGGATCTCCGAGGTGCCCTCGAAGATCGTGTAGATCTTGGCGTCGCGGTGCATCCGCTCCACCGGGTACTCCCGGGTGTAGCCGTTACCGCCCAGGATCTGGATCGCGCGCTCGGTGGCCCACACGGCGACCTCCCCGGCCTTCAGCTTCGACATCGAGCCTTCCGCGGCGGTGAACGCCTGACCGGTGCGGCCCATCCAGGCCGCGCGCCAGACGAGCAACCGGGCGGCGTCTATCTCCATCTTCATGTCGGCGAGCGCGAAGCCGATGGCCTGGTTCTCGATGATCGGGCGGCCGAACTGGGAGCGCTCCTTCGCGTAGTCGAGCGCGTACTCATAGGCGGCGCGCGCGATCCCGATCGCCTGGGCGCCCACCGTGGGGCGGCTGACCTCGAAGGTGCGCATGGCCGCCTGGCTCTTGGCGCGCGTGCCCTCGCGCGCGTGCGCCATGCGCTCGTCGAGCTTCTCCTTGCCGCCGAGCAGGCACGAGCCGGGCACGCGGCAGTCGTCCAGGAAGACGTCGGCGGTGTGCGAGGAGCGCAGGCCGTGCTTCTTGACCTTCGTGCCCATCTCCAGCCCGTCGCTGCCGGGCGGGATCACGAACGCCGCCTGCCCGCGAGCGCCCAGCTCCGGGTCGACTGAGGCGACGACCACGTGGATGTTCGCGATGCCCCCGTTCGTGGCCCACGCCTTCTGGCCGTTCAGGATCCACTCGTCCTTTGCCTCGTCGTACTTCGCGCGGGTCCGCAGGGAAGAGACGTCCGAGCCGGCGTCGGGCTCGCTGACGCAGAAGGCCCCGACCTTCGGGTCCTCGGGCGTGCCGTAGCACTGCGGCACCCACTCGAGCAGCTGCTCCTGCGTGCCGGCCGAGTAGATGCCGGCCACCGCGAGCGTCGTGCCCATGATCGACAGGCCGATGCCGGCGTCGCCCCAGAACAGCTCCTCGTTGACGATCGGGAAGGTCAGCCCCGAGGGATCCGCCCAGAACTGCGCGATGCCCTCGAACCCGTAGAGGCCGATCTTCGCGGCCTCCTGGATCACGGGCCATGGGGTCTCCTCGCGCTCGTCCCACTCGGCGGCGGCCGGGCGCACCACGCCCTCGGCGAAGCCGTGGACCCAGTCGCGCACGTCCTGCTGGTCCTGCGAGAGCTCGAGCGTGAACGGCGCCTCCTGGGCCTCACCCGCGACCTGCGCGGCTACGTCGTCTGAGCTCGTGCCGGTGGCGGCTTCCATCGCATGCTCCTCTCGGTCCTTGGTCGGCGGGGCCTGCCAGTGTAAACACTTGTCAATCTATCCGTGACACAGGCGTCTAAACGTGGGTATAGTGCCACGCGATGGCCACCCCGGACGCCACCCGCCCGCGCCCCGCCGCCCGCCGCGAGCGCGAGCGCGACATCGTGGAGGCCACGCGCAAGCTGTTCGACGAGCGCGGGCTCCAGGACGCGCCGATCGACGAGATCGCACGGGCGGTCGGGATTAACCGGGCGCTGATCTACCGCCACTTCGCCTCCAAGGAGGAGCTGTTCGTCGCGACGGTCACGAGCTACCTGGCCGAGCTGAACGGCCGCGGCTTCCGCTTCGACGAGCGCGCCGACCCGGCCGAGCTCCTGCGCCAGGCGTGCGACCGCTACGCGAGCTTCTGCCTCAAGTACCCGGCCTTCCTCGACTGCTCCCTGTCGCTCATGCGCCGTCCCGCCAGGGAGCTGCGCGAGGTCGTCTCGGACGCGGTCTGGTTCCGGCTCGGGCAGAGCATGGCGGCCTGCGTGTCGACGCTCGCCAGGATCCTGGCGCTCGGAAAGGAGCGGGGCGCGTTCGAGATAGACGACCCCGACTTCAGCGCGAACCACCTCTACACGCAGGTGCTCGGCACGATGCACCTGGCCCGCATCCAGGTGGGCGTGCGCGAGCTCTCGCCGGGCGTGCCGGACGTCTTCCCGATCGATCCGGAACGGGTCAAGCGGGCGGCCATCGAGGACGCGATGGCACTGGCGCGGATCCGCAGCTAGCGACTCGCTCTGCCTGCAATTCCGGTCTAAGGTGGACCGCCGGGTCACCTGGCTGATGCACGGACGCATTCTGATCACGCTGCTCGTCGCCGGCTGCTTCGCTTGGGGGGCACCGGCCACCAGCGCTGCTGCGACGTATCCGGCCGACTTCTACGAGAGCACCTTGGTCTCTGGCCTGACCCGCCCCACCGCGATCGACTGGATCCCCGACGGGCGGATGCTGATTGCGCAGCAGTCGGGGCTGGTCCAGGTCTTAGAGCCCGGGGCCGCGTCGCCGACCACCTTGCTGGACCTGCGCGACCGCGTGAACTCGTACGGCACTCGAGGGCTGCTCGGCCTCGCCGTCGACTCCAACTTCAGCTCGAACGGCTACCTCTACCTGCTCTACACGTACGAGCTGTATCCCCTCACGCCGGACGGCTCGTCGCCGGCGGTCGCCCAGCTTCTGCGGGTCCAGCTGGACGCCTCGGATGCCGTCGCGGAGGAAAAGGTGCTGCTCGGAAGCTCGGTGTCGGGCCCCTGCCCGGCGGCCGACAACGGGGTCGACTGCATCCCCGCAGACGGCGACTCCCACACCATTGGAACGGTGCGCTCAGCGCCGGACGGGACCCTTTGGGTCGGTTCGGGCGATGGCGCGGGTTATGAGGCCGTCGATCAACTGGCTTTCCGCAGCTACGACGAGGCCGGCCTCGCGGGGAAGATCATGCACATCGACCGCGCGGGGCACGGACTCCCCGGGCATTCCTTCTGCCCCGGAGACGGTGACCTCGGCCACGTATGCACGAAGCTGTACGCGAAAGGCTTCCGGAATCCGTTCCGCTTCACGCTCCGTCCCGATGGTGGCGTGGTGGTCGCAGACGTCGGCTGGACGAGGCTGGAGGAGATCGACCTCTTGACGTCCGGTGGGAAGAGTTACGGCTGGCCCTGCTACGAGGCGAGCGAGCACACTTCCGGCCCAACCTCCGGCTACAAGGACGACCCGAAGTGTCCGCCGGAGTACGGCAAGGAAGGCACCGCCGACGCGCACACGCCGCCCGACTACGAGTACCTGCACACGGCCGGCGGCAACTCGATCATTGCCGGCCCGGAGTACCACGGCCATACCTACCCGAGCCGGTTTCGCGGCTTGATCTTCTTCGGCGACTACAACGCCGGCTTTGTGAAGACGCTCACCCGCGATTCAAACGGACAGCTGGTGGCGGCCGACTTCGCCGATGGCTGGCGAGGGGTGGACCTGGAACAGGGGCCCGACGGCAACCTGGTATACGCCGACTACGGAACCGGGGCTGCCGGCACCGGGGCGGTGCGCGAGATAGTGGGGCCGCCGAACAACGCTCCGGCTGCAGCGGCGAGCGCCGACAACACGACCGGGACGACACCGCTCACGGTCAATTTCGACGGCAGCGGCTCGAGTGACCTCGACGGCGACTCGCTCACCTATAGCTGGGATTTCGGGGATGGAAGCCCGCCCAGCACTGCCCCCTCGCCCACGCATATCTATGCCGACGGCGGCAGCTATCAGGCGACTCTCACCGTGGACGACGGTCGCGGCGGCAGTGCAAACGCAGGCGTCGGAATCGACGTGGCGAACCCGCCCGTCTCACCGGCGCCCTCCACAGGGCACCAGCCGGGCGCTCGGCTTGCGCCACGGGACCGGTCGGGACCCACCTTCTGGTTCGATCCCCGCAGCGGCCTCGCCGCCCGCCGGGGGATCCTGAGCGGCACGGCTCGCGACTCATCCGGCCTGACCCGTCTCGCAGTGGCGCTCGGTCGCCGTTCCCGAAGGGGGCCGGGCTGCCGTTGGTGGCTCAAGTCACGCGGCCGGCTCAGCCGGGGGACCCGACGCTGCAAACGTCCGCGCTACATCCGCGCGCGCTTGACCCCGAGGCGCGATGGAAGCTGGCGCTGGCGCATCCGGCTCGGCGGCCGCATGCATCCCGGCCCCTACCGCCTGTGCCTGCGAGGCCTCGACGGGGCGGGCAACACCGGACGGAAGCTGGTGAGGTTCCGGGTAGCTACTGGAGCTTGAGCAGGGCGATCACGTTCGCCACGAACACGAGCGCGAACCCGATCGTCCATCGATTCAGATTGCGCTCCACCAGCGAGCCCCCGCCGAAGGGCCCCGCGCCGGTGCCGACGCCGAAGGCGCCGGAGAGGCCGGTGTCCTTGCCCGAGTGCAGCAGCACGAGCACGATCACCACCACGGCGAGTATCACTTGAAGCCCGCTCAGGATCGCCACCATCGCGGTCAGGGTAGCGGCTGCCCGCGCGGATCAGGGTCCCCTGCGCGGTCGAGCTGGCGCAGGAGCTCGATCGCCTCGGCGCGCAGCTCGCGGTCGAGCGCGCGCCAGTCGGCCTCCGACACCTTGCCCATCCGGAAATCGAGCTCGGCGTCGCGGATCTCGCGGTATTTCGCCTCCTTCGCGGCCTCGAGCTCCTGGAGGCGGCCGTCTTCGTGGCGCTCCGGCTCGTCGCGCCTCCACAACGGCGGTACCACCACCAGCGCGACCACGGCCACGAGCAGCAGGACGGCGGCCGCGTACTCCACCGCCGCGCGCCGTCAGGCCCGCGAGAGCTCGCGACCGAGCCGCGCGGCGTAGAGGCTGCGCGCTCTCCGCAGCCTGGCCTCGGGCGAGGGCCACAGTGCCACCAGGGCGCCGAACACCGCCAGCGCCCCCCCGATCCAGATCCAGGCCACGAGCGGGGACACGATCGCCCGGAACGACGCGGGCGGCGGATCGCGCCGGTAACGCTCGGCCAGCGCGGCCACCACCACGCCCAGCACGTCGCCGTTCGCCCGCGCGAACTTCGCGTCGGCTATCCGCAGCGGCCCGTTGAGCGTGCTGATGTCAGGGCGGATGGCCAGCCACAGGTCGCGGCGGAGCCCCCAGCGCAGGTCGACCTCGCTGGTGGCCTCTCCCTCGAAGAAGCGGCTGACCACGCCGCCGCCCGGATCGTTGCTGGGGTAGAAGTTGCGCGACGGGCGCAGCGTGAAGCGCTTGTCGCCCTTGCGGGCGTCGAGCACCGCGCCGAGCGAGATGGGCGCGCCCGTGCCGGCCCGGTCGGCGCCGATGGCGGCGGTCGGCTTGCGGTAGGTGATGTCGTAGCCGTCGAGCTTGAACGACTGGCCCGGCGAGATTCGCACGTCGCGCTGGTGGATGAAGGCCGAGGACGCCGCCACGCCGAGGAACAGCACGGCAATCCCGGCGTGCACCAGATAGCCGCCGTAGCGCCGCCTGTTGCGGCCGAAGAGCCGTACCAGGGCGCGCGGGAAGGCTTCGCCGGTCATCACCCGGCGCGCCGACGCGCCGCGCCAGAGCTCCTGGCCGACGACGGCGAGCACGAATGCGACGAAGCAGAACATGGCGAGCGACGAGAGGCTGTCGGCGGCCGAGGTGAACGCCAGCAGCACGCCGAGGGCCGCCAGCGCGACTCCGACCGGAAGCGCCAGCACCCGCCGGAGCCCTCGCCAGCTGATTCGCCTCCACGCGACGACGGGGCCGACCCCCGCCAGCAGCACGAGCGCGAGCGCGAGCGGGCGCGTGTACTGGTCGAACCAGGGCGGCCCGAGGCTGGCCTTGGTCCCGGTCACGGCCTCCGAGACGAGCGGGAAGAAGGTGCCCCAGAGGATCACGGCACACAGCGCGACGAGCACCAGGTTGTTCAGCAGGAACAGCGCCTCGCGCGAGAGGAGTGAGTCGAACCGCGCCTGGGAGCGCAGGTCGGGCAGGCGCGCCACGATCAGCGCCGCCGACAGCGCCACCACGAGCCCGATGAAGACCAGGAACTGCACGCCGATCGTGGAGGCGCCGAAGGCGTGGATCGAGCTGAGGATGCCCGAGCGGACCAGGAAGGTGCCGAGCAGCGCGAGCACGAAGGTCCCGCACACGAGGGAGGCGTTCCAGACCTTCAGCATCCCGCGCTTCTCCTGAACCATCACGGAATGGAGCAGGGCAGTGCCGGTCAGCCAGGGCATGAGCGACGCGTTCTCGACCGGGTCCCACCCCCAGTAGCCGCCCCAGCCGAGCTCCGTGTAGGACCAGAGCGCGCCGAGCATGATGCCGGTGCCCAGGAAGGTCCAGGCCACGAGCGTGAAGCGGCGCGTGGCCCGGATCCAGTCGGCTCCGGTGCGCCGGGTGACGAGCGCGCCGACCGCGAAGGCGAACGGGATCGCGAAGCCGACGTAGCCCGTATAGAGCATCGGCGGGTGGATCATCATCGCCGGGTGGCGCAGGAGCGGGTTCAGCCCGTTGCCCTCGGCGGGAGCGTTGGCGAGCGTGCGGAAGGGGTTCTCCCAGCCCACCATCAGGAGCAGGAAGAAGGCGGCGACGATGCCGAGTACGGCCGCCGCATAGGGAGCGATCTCGCGCAGCGAGCGCCGCGTCAGGAAGAGCACCGCCGTCGAGAAGAGCGACAGGAGCGTCGCCCACAGGAGCAGCGAGCCGTCCTGGGTGGACCACAGCGCAGTGACCTTGTAGAAGGTCGGCGTGTCCGTCGACGACGCCGAGCTGACGACCGCGTAGGAGAAGTCCGAGCGCAGGAAGGCCGCCTCGAGCAGGCCGAAGGCGACCACCAGCATCCCGGCCAGGCAGTAGATCGCCCGCCTGCCGGACGTCACGAATCCGCGCCGGCCGGAGCGGGCGCCGTAGAGGGAGGCCGCCGCCGCGTAGAGCGCGGTCAGCAGTCCGACGGCGAGGCAGGCAGAGCCGGCGGAAGCCATCTCAGGAGCTGCGCTTCTCCTTCGTGAACTTCGAGGGGCACTTGGTCACGAGCGAATCGCGCTCGCCCACGAACGTCCCGTCCCTCATCTGCCCGGAGACGATGACCTCGCGCCCGTCGCGGAAGGGGTCGGGCACGACGCCGGCATAGCGGACGGGAACGGAGGCCCGCCCGTTGCGGTCGCGCACACGGAAGCTGAGCTCGTCACCGTGATGGGCGACCGAGCCGCCGACGACCTTGCCGGTGAGCTGGTAGGAGCGTCCGGGCTTGGCCGAGTGGAGCATCTCGGAGGGCTTGCTCGCCTCCGTCGACGCACTGAAGCTCGTGTAGACGAGGGCGCCCGCGAGGGCGACCGCGACGCTCAGCGCCACGACCAGGCGCAGCTTGCGCTTCCTGCGGGGATCCACCGGATGCGGATTGTGGCAGGCGGCTAGCCCGCGCCCCGCTGGCTCGGGTGGCCCTGTCCGGGCCAGGGCGCGAGGATCAGCGCGAGCAGGGAGTCGCCCTTCGCCGTGACTTCGCGGCGCTCCTGGGGCTCGAAGTGCGCGAGGAAGCCCGGACCGCCCGTCACGGACTCGCCCCCCTGGTCGATCTCGACCTCGCCGCTGACCACCACGAGATACGCCCGCTCGTGGGTCTCATGCTCCTGGAGCTGCTCGCCCGCCGGCAGGTTGATCGCGATCACGCGGGTCTCGTCGTCCGAGCGCAGCACCTTCGGATGGTGCGGCTGAACGTCGAGCGAGGCGATGTCCCAGGTCTCCATGCGTCTCCTCAGGGTCGCGGGCGGTGGGGATCGCATCATGCCGCACGGCTCAAGGCGCGGGTGGCGAGCCGGCGCGCTGCGAGCGGCGGGCCATCCACTCGGCGCCAGGGGTGTCGCTGAGCCCGTGAACGATGATCGACGTGAAGACCGCCAGGGCGGCGAGGTTGAAGATCCGCTCGCCGGACGGGATCGCCTCTCCCAGGACGAACAGTGAGAAGGCCATCGTCGCGACCCCCTTCGGACCGAACCAGGACATGAAGGCCTTCGCCGCCGCATCGACCTGACGGCTGCCCGCCAGCGAGACGAAGACCGCGACGGGGCGCGCGACGAGCAGCGTGACCGCCACGATCGCGACTGCGGCCCAGCCGTCCTGGAACAGCCCGTGCAAGGTGAGCAGCGAGCCGAACAGGACGAAGACACCCAGTTTCACGACCTCGATCACGTCCTCTGAGCGGACCTCGAAGGACTCGCGGATGTCCGGCCGCAGGATCCCGAGGACGATCGCGCACACGAACACGGCGATGAACCCGTTCGCGTGCGGCTCCAGGACCGAGAACCCGTAGGTCGCGAACGCCACACCGAGCGCGTACATGGCCTTCTCGTGCGGCCCGATCTCGCTGCCGAGCGAGGTCTCCCGGGGCATGAGGCGTGACGCGACGAGCCCGACACCGGCTCCGGTGATCAGGCCGAGCGAGACGTCCTGGAGCAGGAACCTCCACCAAACGAAGTCGTTCCCGTCCGTGGATAGGGCACTGGCGAACGCCAGCACCGCCGCCAGCGCGAGCCCGTCGTTCATGCCCGACTCGAGGTTCAGCGAGTGGCGGATCAGTCGCGGCACGCGCGGGTTGGTGACGACGGAGGAGGACAGCACCGGGTCCGTGGGCGCCAGCAGCGCGCCCAGCAGGAACGCCTCGGTCCAGGAGAGGTCCGTGAGCAGCTTGGCGGCACAGGCGACGATCGCGCCGGTCAGGGGCATGGCCAGCACGAGCTTGAGGAGCGGCAGGTGCCATGCCTTCTGGATCATCTCGGCCTCCGCCTCGAGACCGTCGCGGAAGAGGATCAGAACGAGCGCCACCACGGCAAGCGAGGCCACGAAGCCCGAGCGGGGATCGAAGTCGAGCAGCTCCACGCCGCCCCTGCCGAGCGCGAAGCCGCTCAACACGAAGATCGCCGCCAGCGAGATGAGGCTTCGCCTGGCGAGCCCGGACACGAGCGCGCCGCCTACGAGCAGCAGTCCCAGGACCACGAGTGGGTCGTTCAGGGTGTCGGCTACTGCCGGAGACGGGCCCGCCACTCCGCGAGGATCCCAGAAGCATCCGGGACTCCGTCCGCAACTTCCCGGCTACCTTTCCCGTTACAGCGTCTTGATGCGAACGCTTCGCCTCACCCTCGGCGGCGTCCTGGCGGCCGCCGCCCTGCTCGCTCCCGCCCCGGCCCCGGCCGGCGCGCTGCCGCCTGGCTCAACGCTGTCGGGAGGCTGGGAGGTGCGTACCGAGGCCGCCGATCCCGCCGCGCCCCAGCAGCCGCCCTCGGAGGAGACGGCCCCGGACGGGGGCGACTCGGGCGGAGCGACCAACACCCCACCCGGGCCGTCTCCGAGCCAGCCCGGCGATTGGCATTCGGTTCAGATTCCGAGCGTCTTCGATACACGAGCCATGCCGGGGCTGTATCCCGGCTTCGTCAAGCGCTATCGGCTGACCTTCACGGCGCCTCCACGGGACGGCTTCCGCCGGGTGCTCGTGTTCGAGGGGGTGCGTCGCAAGGCAACCGTGTACCTCAACGGGCGCCGGCTCGGGAGCCACCGCGATCCGTACGTGCCGTTCAGGCTCGACGCGCGCGGACTGCGACCGGGGCAGCCGAACACGCTCCTGGTCGTGGTCGACAACCGCAAGGACCCCCGTTTGCGCGAGGGCTGGTGGAACTGGGGCGGCATCGTCCGTCCGGTGCACCTGATCCCGGTGGGGCGTGCTCAGCTCGAGGACCTCGGCTGGATGTCGAGCGTCCGCTGCCGCGGCCGGGCGCGGCACTGCCGCGCCAGCCTGTTGCTGGACGGCTGGCTGCGCCGCCGCGGCCGCAGGCGGGTGAAGCCGACCGTGGTGGTGCGCCTTCGCTCGCCCTCGGGCCGGGTCACGCGAAAGGTCTTCCGGCTCGGCAGGCAGCGCGCGCGCCGGCGCCACGTCCGGCTGCGGATGCGCGTGCCCGGCCCACGACTGTGGTCTCCGGGCAGGCCGCGGCTGTACCGGGCCAGCCTCCTCCTCAGGATCCGAGGACGCGTGCAGCAGGTCGAGAACCGGAGGGTCGGGCTTCGATCCGTACGGGTGAAGCGAGGCCGGCTCTACCTGAACAACCGGCCGATCCAGCTCCGCGGTGCATCGATCCACGAGGACATGCCGGGCGACGGCGCGGCCCTGAGCTCGAGCGACATGGACCGGATCGTGTCCGACCTGCGGGACCTGCACGCCAACGTCACGCGCGCCCACTACCTGCTCAGCGAGCGACTGCTGGCCAAGCTCGACCGCGCGGGCATCATGGTGTGGAACGAGGCCCCGATCTGGCAGCGCGACCACGGTGCCAACCTGCTGCGCAGCCGTGGTCAGATACGCCGCGCCTGGAGCACGGTTCGCCGCACCGTGATCGGCGCCCGCAGCCACCCCTCGGTGATCACCCATTCCGTGGCCAACGAGCTGTCGGTCGTACCGGACTTCGTACGCGGAACGCGTCGCTTCGAGGTCGGCGCCGCCCGTTACGCCCGGGCCCTGGACCCGACCCTGCCGATCTCGATCGACCTGAACGGCCGGCCGGGCTTCCCGGAGCAGTTCACCTACCACCACTTCGACATGCTCGGGATCAACCAGTACTTCGGCTGGTACAGGTGGGTGCGCGACTTCTCGCTGCTTAAGCCCTACCTGCGCGAGATGCACGAGCTCTACCCGCGCCAGGCGCTCGTGATGACAGAGTTCGGCGCCGAGGCCCGCTCCGAGCTGGCGAACGCTCCGCCGGAGCAGAAGGGCGGCTACGCCTTCCAGGCGATGCACGCGGGGCGCACGCTCGATGCGGTCGACCAGCTGCGGTTCCTGTCGGGCGCGATCTACTGGACGCTGCGCGAGTTCGAGATCTACCCGGGTTGGACGGGGGGCGTGGGGCCCACGTCGAAAGGGACGAACACCCGCCACCACAAGGGCCTCCTGACCTACGGCGGCCAGAAGAAGCCGGCTTGGTACGTGGTGCGCGACCACTTCCGACGCACGCCCCTCTACCGCAGACGCTGACGGACCGGCCCAAGCCTCCCGGCGGAGAGCGGACGACGGGTCTCGAACCCGCGACCTTCGGCTTGGGAAGCCGACGCTCTACCAGCTGAGCTACGTCCGCGCCGTGAGAGGCGACGGATTCTAGACCGGCCCGGTTGCCGCTTGCCGGTATCGGTTGCCGTCCATTTGGGTATATGGGATCCTGAGGAGGCGTCAGGCAGGGCGGCTGAGACGATTGGTTCCGGGGATACGCGTCTATGTGGCGGACGATCACCCTCTCTACAGGGAGGGCTTGGTCGAGGCGGTGCGCAGCCGTCCGGACTTCGAGCTGGCCGGCGAGGCCGAGGACGGCGAGCAGGCTCTGAAGGACATCGAGCGCCTGCGCCCCGACGTCGCGGTGCTCGACGAGCGCATGCCCGGACAGCGCGGCGGTCAGATCCTGGAGGAGGCCAAGCGGCGCAAGCTGCCGACCCAGATCCTGATGATCTCCGCCTACATCAACACGGACAGCATCTACGGCGCCCTGCAGCGCGGCGGCGGCGGCTACATCTCGAAGCAGGCCAGCCGTGACGTGATCTGCGACGCGATCCGCGCGGCGGCGGCCGGCGAGGTCAGCATCTCACCCGATCTGCAGTCGGCGCTGGCCAGTGAGATCCGCGCCCGGGGGGAGAGCGAGCGCCCCCCGCTGAGCGACCGGGAGCTCGAGGTGCTGGCGCTGCTCTCGACGGGACTCGCGGCTCCGGAGATCGCCAAGCGCATGGGGCTCAGCCACGCCACCATCCGCAGCCACCTGCAGCGCCTCTACGCGAAGCTCGGCGTGTCCACCCAGGCAGGGGCTGTCGCGGAGGGAATGCGACGCCGCCTGATCGAGTAGTGCCACGGCTCGCGCGTAGGCCCGTCCGCGCCCGGAACGGGGGAACCCGAACAGCCGAGGTCAAGAATCCCCACGAGGAGCTGCTCCAGGGCCTCGACGCGATCGTCTGGGAGGCAGACCCGGAGACGCTCCAGTTCTCCTTCGTGAGCGAGCGCGCCGAGCAGATCCTGGGCTACCCGGTGAGGGACTGGCTCGCACAGCCGAACTTCTGGGTGGACCACATCCACCCCGACGACCGTGAGCTGACGCTCGCGGCTTGTCGCGAAGCCACGGCGCGCTGCGAGGACCACAAGCTCGAATACCGCGCGGTCGCGGCGGACGGACGGGTGGTCTGGCTCTGCGACATCATCAAGGTCGCATGCGGCGCCGACGGACGGCCATCCACGGTCCGAGGCGTGATGATCGACGTGACGGGGCAGCGCGAGGCCGAGCAGGCGCTGCGCGTGAGCGAGGAGCGCTACCGCACGCTCGTCGAGACGGCGGCAGACGTCATCCTCTCGTTCGACGGAGACGGTCATCTGACGTTCGCCAACAGCGCGGTGCGGGAGGTCCTGGGCCTCGAGCCCGCGGAGATGCTCGGCCGTCACTTCGTCGAGCTGATTGCCCCCGAGGGCATCACCGAAGCGGTCAAGCAGTTCCGTGAGCTGACGCGGGGGAATCGGGCCACCGGCCGCGCCGTCCGGATGCTCGCGCAGGGCGGGCGGACCGTGATCGTGCGCTTCAACGCGAGCCCGCTGCGGGACGCCGAAGACCGAATCGTGGGCGTCACCTGCACCGGCCTGGACGTGACCGAGGCCAGGGGCCGCGAACGGGAGCTGCGCGAGGCCCGCGAGCTGTTCGAGAGCGCGTTCGTGGACGCGCCGATCGGGATGGCGCTGGTGAGCGCCGACCCCGAGGACTTCGGACGCTTCCTGCGCGTCAACCGCGCGCTCTGCGAGTTCACGGGCTATCCGCCCGACGAGCTCTTGAAGATCGACCTGCAGACGATCACCCACCCGAACGACCAGGCCGGCGGGCCGTCCGCCCTCGATCCCCGCAAGCACGCCGAGGACCGGGTGGAGGTGGAGCAGCGCTACCTGCGCAAGGACGGGAAGGGCGTATGGGGGCTGCTGCACGCCGCGGTCATCCGCAACCCGGCGGGCGACCCGCTGTACGTGGCGGCGCAGATCAAGGACATCAACGAGTCCAAGGAGGCCCAGGAGAAGCTCGAGCAGAGCCGGACCCAGCTCCAGCAGATCGTCGACGGCACCACCTCGAGCATCCACGTAAAGGACCTCGAGGGGCGCTACCTGCTCGTGAACAGCCGGCTGGAGCAGATCCTGGGGCGTCCCCGGGAGGAGCTGCTCGGGAAGAGCGACGCGGAGGTGCTGGCGCCCGAAGGGGCTCGCCGTAGCCGCGCGCACGATCTGGCGGCGCTGCGGGCCCGCGGCCCCGTGGAGCGCGAGGGGCTCATGCCCTGCGCGGGCGGCTCGCGGACCTTCCTGACCGTCAAGTTCCCGCTTTTCGGCCCCGAGGGCGAGCCGTACGCCGTGTGCGGCGTGGCCACCGACCTGAGCGAGCGCAAGCGCGCCGAGGAGGAGATAGCCCGGCTCGCGGCGGAGCGGGCCCGCCTGATCGCGCGCTCGCTCGAATCGGAGGAGCGCGAGCGGCGACGAATCTCGGAGGCGCTGCACGACGAGGTCGTCCAGACCCTGCTGGCCGTTCGCCAGGACCTGATCGAGGTCGCAAAGGGGCGGTCCGACTTGCTGGACCGCGCCGCTACCGGGATCGATCGCACCCTCGAGCAGCTGCGCGCGACGATCCGCGAGCTGCACCCCGTGGCCCTCGCGCACGCCGACCTGCCGGCCGCGCTGCGCACGGTCACACGCGAGATCGAACGCCTGGGCCGGGTCGAGCTCGAGCTGGAGCTGGACGAGGAGGCGGCGGGCGGTCCCGACCAGCTCCTGCTTTCCGCCGCCCGCGAGCTGGTCCTGAACGTCGTCAAGCACAGCGAGTCCGAGCGTGCCCGCGTCGCCCTTCGGCGCTCCAACGGCGAGGTCGTGCTGGAGGTGGCGGACGAGGGCGTGGGGATTCCCGACGGCCGGCTCCAGGCCGCGGCGCGGGAGGGTCACATCGGGCTCGCCGCGCTGCAGGAGCGGGTGTCCGACGCGGGCGGCCGCTTCCAGGTCGCCAGCAAGGCCGGGGAGGGGACCCGGGTGAACGTTTCCCTGCCCGCCTCGAGCCGAACGGCCTAAGGCATCTGGATTAGAGCAAGTTTCGCCGCCCGAGTCGCCAAAAGGTTGAATCAAAGCTGCAGCGCGGCCGCCTGACGTCGATGCATTGAGCGTCGGCGCCCGCATCGGTCGGCAAACGAACTTCCGGGGGCAACGGTGGTTCTGGTCTCTCGACGGCCCGCATACCCAGAGAGGCCGACCATCACCGCGAAGGGGAAGCGGCCGAGCGTGAGCTCGGCCGCTTCCTGCTTTCTACGGCGCAACTACCCTTCGAAGGGCTAGATGAGGCGGCTTCTGGCTCCCATCCCGATCGCCGTCGTGTGCGGCGTCGCGGCGCTCCTCGCCCTGCTCGGCTACGGGCTCGCCGCCAGCAAGCCGGATCGCGGCATCGACCGCGCCGTCGCGCGCGGCGAGCGCCGGCCCGCGCCCGCCCTGACCCTGCCGCGGCTCGACGGACGCGGCCACGGCTCGCTGGCCGGCTTTCGCGGAAAGGTCGTCGTGCTGAACGTATGGGCCTCCTGGTGCGAGCCCTGCCGCCGCGAATCGCCCCTGCTCGCGCGCTGGCACCGCTACCTGCTCGGCCGGGGCGGAACGGTCCTCGGCGTCGACGTGCTCGACGTAACGAGCGACGCCCGTGCGTTCATACACCGCTACGGGCTGACCTACCCGCAGCTGCGCGACAGGGGCGGTACCACCCTTCAGCGCTACGGCGTAGTCGCGTACCCGGAGAGCTTCGTGATCGATCGCCGGGGGCGGATCGCCGCGACGCAACGGGGACCTGTCGACGATGCCTTCATGCGGCGGCACGTCGTCCCGCTGCTGCGGGAGCGCTCGTGAGGATTCGCCTGGGGCTGCTCGCCGCGCTTGCGGCGCTCGCCATCCTGCCCGCCGCGGCGGCCGGCTGCCCGCGCACGACGCTGGCCGACGTGGAGGACGAGGTGATGTGCCCGGTCTGCGGCGTCCCGCTCGAGCTCGCGACCGAAGCGCCACAGGCCCAGCGCGAACGCGCCTTCATCCAGCGACTGGTCCGAAGCTGCCGCTCGAAGGATCAGGTCAAGCGGGCCCTGGTCGCGCAGTTCGGCGAGCGCGTGCTCGCCAAGCCCCGCGACGACGGCTTCGACCTGGCCGCCTACCTGGTGCCGGCCCTCGGTCTGGCCCTGGCCGTGCTCGCCCTCGCGCTCGCGGCCTGGCGCTGGCGGCGTCAGCGCCGGGACGATCGCGGGTCCCGGGCAGCCGCTCCGACCGGACAGGCCTCCGCCCGGCTCGATGCCGACCTCGATCGCTACGACCTGTGAGCAACGGCGTCGACACCACCGTCGCCGCCGCGTTCGCCGTCGGCTTCATCTCGTTCGTGTCCCCGTGCGTCCTCCCGCTAGTGCCCGGCTACCTCTCGACGATCTCCGGCGTCTCCTTCGCCGACCTGCAGGAGGGGCGGGGCAGAGCCAGGGTGCTCGGCCCGGCCCTTCTCTTCTGCCTCGCCTTCAGCGTGATGTTCGTGGCGCTCGGGATGAGCGCCACCGGGCTCGGGAAGACCCTCGAGGACCACCGGCTGCTCCTGCGTCAGGTGTCGGGCGTCGCGATCGCCCTGATGGGCGTGCTGTTCATCGCCACGCTGTTCGTGCCGGCGCTGAACCGCGACTGGCGTCCCGAGCAGCTCATGCGCCGTGCCCACACCGGCGGCCCGATCCTGGCGGGCCTGGCCTTCGCCGTCGCCTGGCTGCCCTGCACGGGGCCGACCCTGGGAGCGATCCTGACGGCGGCGGGGAGCGAGTCCACGGTCGGGCGCGGGGGGGTGCTGCTGGCCTTCTACGCGCTCGGTCTGGCGGTGCCCTTCATGCTGAGCGCGCTCGCCTTCTCGACCTTCTCGGGCGTCTTCCGCTTCTTCCGCGACCACTACGCGGCGATCACGGTGGTGTCCGGCGTAGTCCTGGTGGCAATGGGCGTGCTGCTGTTCACGAACGAGCTCACCCGGCTGAACTCCGAGGCGCTGTCCCTGATGGACCGCCTGGGGATCAACTTCTTCGGCGACCTCTGAGCCGCCGAGCGCCGGACGCTACATCTCCTCCGGCGCCTCCACTCCCAGCAGGTCGAGCCCGCGTGCGATCACGCGCTTGGCCATCACGCACGTCGCCAGGCGCACGTCTTCGTCGCCGCCCTCCTCCGCCGCGCCCAGCACCCGGCAGTCGCGGTAGAAGGCGGAGAAGCCCTGGGCGGTCTCGTGAACGTAGGTGGTGAGCCGGTGGGGAGCTCGGCGCAGAGCGGCCTCCTCGACCTCCGCCGGGAACTCGAGCAGCCGCTTCAGGAGCGAGCGCGCCGAGGGGTGCAGGATCTCTGGGCTGGCAGCCAGGTCCGCCCCCAGGGCCTCGTCCACGCGCCCGTCCCCCGCCTTTCGCAGGATGCTCGCGATGCGCGCATGCGCGTACTGGACGTAGTAGACGGGGTTCTCCTGGGACTGCTGGCGGGCCAGCTCGAGCTCCAGGTCGAGCGTGGTGTCGTGCGAACGCTGGAGCAGGAACCAGCGGGCGGCATCGACGCCGATGTCGTCCAGCAGGTCTTCGATGGTCACGAACTCGCCCTCGCGGCGCGACATGCGCACGCGCCGGCCGCCCTCGGTCAGGCTCACCAGCTGCATGATCAGGAGCTCCAGGCGCTCGGGCTCGCCGCCCAGGGCGCTCCAGGCGGCGCGCATGCGCCCGACGTAACCGTGGTGATCGGCGCCCCACACGTCCACGGCGCGGTCGTAGCCGCGCTCGAGCTTGTCCGCGTGATAGGCGATGTCGACCGCGAAGTAGGTCAGCTCGCCGTTCGAGCGTCTGAGCACCCGGTCCTTGTCATCGCCGAGCGCGCTCGTCCGCAGCCAGACGGCGCCCTCGTGGCGATAGACATAGCCGCGCTCCTCGAGCAGCGCCATCGTCCTGTCCACCGCCCCGCGCTCCTGCAGCGAGCCCTCCGAGAAGAAGCGGTCCATGCCCACCCTGAAGCGCGCGAGGGTGGCGCGCACGCCCTCGAGCATCAGCTCCATTCCCCGTTCGGCGAGCTCCCCGGGCTCGGCCTGCGCCGCGCCCTCGATCCGCTCCGCGAGCTCCAGCACGTAACCGCCCATGTAGCCGTCCTCGGGCGGCTCCTCGCCGCGGGCCCGAGCCCGGATCGACTCGCCGAAGCGGAGCACCTGGCTGCCGTGGTCGTTCAGGTAGTACTCGCGCTCGACCTCGTGGCCCGCGAAGGCGACGATGCGGCAGAGAGAGTCCCCGTAGGCGGCATGGCGCCCGTGGGCGACGGTGAGCGGGCCCGTGGGGTTGCCGCTCACGAACTCGACGTTGATCCGCTCCGCGGCGCCAGGCGCGCCGGCACCGTAGCTCTCGCCGGCGCCCATGAGGCCGGCGAGCGCCCCCAGGTACCACGCGTCCGCCATGAACAGGTTGAGGAAGCCGGGTCCCGCGATCTCGACCTTCGCGACCGCGTCTCCGAGCGTTGTCCTCAGGGTGTCCCCCAGCCGCTCGGCGATCGCCCGCGGCTGCTCCCCCAGCTGCGGGGCCAGCAGCATCGCCGCGTTCGTCGAATAGTCGCCGAAGTCCGGCCGCGGCGGGCGCTCCAGCTGGGGAAGCTCCGCGAGCCCGTCGCCGCGCAGGTCGAGCGACGCCTGGCTGACCGCGCCGAGCAGCTCGCGCACCGGATCCGTCGAGTCGCCCATCTCAGTAGTGGTACGGCTGGCCGGCGAGGATCTTGTGGGCCCGGTAGAGCTGCTCGACGAGAACGACGCGGGCAAGCTGATGGGGCAGCGTCATCGGGCCGAGCGACAGACGCAGGTCACAGCGGTCGAGGTCGATCCCCTTCGGGCCGCCGATCACGAAGCAGAGGTCGCGACCCTCCTGCCGTCGCTCTTCCAGCCAGCGGCTGAACTCGACCGATTCGAAGCTGCGACCGTCGCTCGCGAGCAGCGCCAGATAGGCCCGCTCGGGAATGCGGGCGGGCACGCGCTCATCCTCCCGGACCTCGACCACGTCGATCCGGGCATGGCCGGCCAGCAGCTTCTGGTAGTGCGCCATGTCGTCCATGAAGGGAGGCCGGAGGCGGCCGACGGCGACGAGCGAGATCCGCATCGGAGGGCTTGCGATACTAGACCCGTGGCCGAGGACGACGGCGAGCGCCATTTCAACATCCACACTGATCCCGAAACGATGGCGGGGAGCTACTCCAACTTCGCCAACGTCTCCCACTCGGACTACGAGTTCACGATCACGTTCGCCCGCGTCGACCACGAGGTCGAGGACAACGAGGTCCCGGGGGTGGTCGTGGCCCGCATCAACCTCTCGCCGCGCTTCATGCGCGAGCTGGTCGACGCGATGCAGGACAACTACTCGAAGTGGCAGACGCGGGAGGGCATCCGCGACCTGCCCGAGCTGGACGACGAGCCCTAGCGCTCGGCGGAGCGCGCGAACGCGCGCGCCATCCCGATCCGCTGGGTCGTCGTGGGGTGCGTTCCGAACAGCAATTGGTAGAAGCCCGGCGGGTCGGGGTCGGCGACGTTCGTCAGCGCCAGCCGCCGCTCGAGCGCGATGAAGGCGGCTGGATCACGGGTCTCCCGGAGGGCGAAGGCGTCGGCGCTCGACTCGATCCTGCGGGACAGCGGCATGGAGGCGCTGCTCAGCGCGAACGAGACGACAGCGAGCGACAGCGCGAGCGCCGGCAGGGCCGAGGGGCCGGGCCTGAAGTCCGGGTCGGCGAGCCCCTCGCGCCGGCCGAGGCGCTCAGCCAGCGCCTGGACGAGGAAGGCACCGGCCGGGGCCACGAGCGCGAGCCAAGCCAGGCCGCGCACCACGTCCCGGTGCTTCTGGTGCCCGAGCTCGTGGGCCACGACGGAGCGCACCTGGTCGCGGGGGAAGCCGTCCGCCAGGGTGTCGTAGATGACGACCCGCTTGGTGTGGCCGAGGCCGTTCACGTAGGCGTTGGTCCCCGTCGTCCGCCGGCTGGCGTCGATCCGGTAGACCTGACCCACGTCGACGCCGGCGCGGCGGGCCAGCTCCAGCACGTCGGAGCGCAGGCGGCCCTGCGGCAGGGGCTCGAAGCGATTGAAGAGGGGATCGATCACTACCGGGAAGAGCCAGGTCGTGACCACCCCCACCGCGACCACGCAGACGGCCGCCGGGGCCCACCAGTGCCGCGGGAAGCGCCGCACGAGGGCAAGCGCCAGCGCGCCGCCGGCGGCCGCGAAGACCACCTCGATGGCGGTGGACTTGCCGACGTCCCCGAGCCAGCCGCCCCAGCCCTGGGTGGACAGGCCGACGTCGAGCGAGCGTTGCCGCGCGACGGCCGCCAGCGGCAGGCTCGTCACGACCACGGCCAGCGAGAGGCCGGCCCCAACGGCGGCGCCGCCCAGGACCGGATGACGCCCCAGCGGCTCGAGCAGGCGCCGAGGGGGCCGCACGCTCACGAGCAGCAGCACACCGCCGCTGACGGCCAGGCTGCCCAGCGCGAGCAGCCGCTGCCCCGCGCGGAAGTCCTCGGCCCGCTTCAGCTCGGCCCCGCTGAAGTAGGCTGTCGGCTTCACCGCGGCCGCCTCGATCAGGCCGCCTCGCGGGCGGAGGATCAAGGTGGCCGCCCCGGCGGCGACCACCGCTCCCAGAATGGCCAACGGCAGCCGCGAGCGATGAACCTCCATTCCGCGGACACTGTAGAAGCCACCCCCCGGCGCGTCGCCATCGTCTCCGACGTGCACGGCAACCTGCCGGCGTTCCAGGCCGTGCTCGACGCCGTGCGAGCGACGGAGGCCGAGGTGATCTGGTGCCTGGGAGACCTGGTCGGCTACGGCGCGCAGCCGGACG
>JBHELQ010000035.1:0-13538 GCA_046262995.1 Thermoleophilaceae bacterium | reverse complement strand
TGGTCCATCTCACGAGCGCGTCGCGTCCTTGCCTCCCCGACGAGTCGCTCTGCGAGGAGCATCAACGCGGATCGTCGGTCGCTCGTGCGCGCGCATGCAGCACTTGCCGGGAATTGCACACGTTTGCACGGGAAAGCTCCTGCCCGCGAAGAGCCTTTCGGCGGGAAAAGGCCGGAACTTGCAGCATCTTCCTCGGCGAACGGCTACGAGGTGACAGGGGGGCGAATGCCTAGACTCCCGCCCGGTGACCGCCTCGGAGATCCGCGAGCGATTTCTCTCCTTCTTCGAGGAGCGCGAGCACCTGCGCACGCCCTCTGCTTCGCTCGTGCCGTCGGCGTACGACCCGTCCGTCCTGCTCACCACCGCCGGCATGCAGCCGCTCAAGCCGTACTTCCGCGGCGAGGAGGAGCCTCCGTCGCGCCGGCTGACCTCATGCCAGAAGTGCTTCCGCACCACGGACATCGAGAACGTGGGAATGACCGCGCGGCACCTGACCTTCTTCGAGATGCTCGGCAACTTCTCGGTCGGCGACTACTTCAAGCAGGGAGCGGTCGACTTCGCCTGGGAGTTCGCGACCGGCGGGGGGCTCGATTTCGATCAGGAGCGGCTCTGGATCACGGTCTTCGGCGGAGACGACGAGCTAGGTCTCGGCCCGGACGAAGAGGCGATCGCGTGCTGGCGCTCGGTTGGTGTGCCGGACGAGCGGATCGTGCAGCTCGGGCGTGAGGACAACTTCTGGCAGTCCGGGCCGACGGGGCCCTGCGGCCCGAACTCGGAGCTCTACTACGACCGCGGGCCCGACTTCGGGCCCGACGACGACCGCCCGGGCGACGACACGGAGCGCTTCCTCGAGTTCTGGAACCTCGTCTTCATGGAGTACGAGCTGCACGAAGACGGCTCGCTGAGCGAGCTTCCCCAGCAGAACATCGACACCGGGCTCGGCCTCGACCGGACGGCCGCGCTGCTCCAGAACGTCCCCTCGGTGTTCGAGAGCGACCAGTTCCGACCGATCGTGGAGCTCGGGGAGGAGCTCTCCGGTCGGCGCCACGGCCAGGACTTCCAGACGACCAGGGCGCTCCGCGTCCTCGCCGACCATGGGCGAGGCACGGCGTTCCTGATCGCCGACGGGGTGGTCCCGTCGAACGAGGACCGTGGCTACATCCTGCGCCGGATCATGCGGCGCGCCATCCAGCAGGGGCGCGCTCTCGGGATCGAGGGCTCCTTCCTCCCGCGGATCTGCCATCGAGTCGTCCAGACGATGGGCGACGCCTACCCGGAGCTCGTCTCGGAGCGCGAGGCGATCGCGCGCTGGACGACGTCCGAGGAGGAGCACTTCGGCCGCACCCTCGCCCAGGGCGAGCGTCTGCTCGCGGAGCTCGTCGAGCGAGCAAGGGCCGAAGGCACGTCGTGGGTGTCCGCGGAGGACGCCTTTCGCCTGCACGACACCTATGGCTTTCCCTATGAGCTGACCAAGGAGCTACTGGCCGGCGAGGGCCTGTCCGTCGACGACCAGGGCTTCGAGGAGCTGATGGACCGGGCCAGAGACCTGGCTCGCTCAGGCGGGCGGCGGGCGACAGCCGAGGGGCACGAGCACGAGCGGGTGATCGCCTTCTCCCGCGGGGCGGGCTTCGAGAGCCGCTTCGTCGGCTACGAGGCGATCGAGTGGGAGAGCGTCGTCGGCGCCGTCGAGCGGGCGGACGGCAATCTCCTGGTGAAGCTCGAGGAGAGCCCGTTCTATCCCGAGGGGGGCGGGCAGGTGTCGGACGGCGGGGTGGTGGAGACGCCGTCTGGCCGCGGCAGCGTGGTGGACGTCTATCGGGTCGGAGGCGATCAGGCGATAGCGCTCGAGCCGATCGAGGGGGAGATTGGGGCGGGGGAGCCCGCGCGGGCCGTGGTGGAGCGCGCGACCCGCCTCGCCACGATGCGCAACCACACCGCCACGCACCTCCTGCACGCGGCGTTGCGCGAGCGGCTCGGCAAGCACGTGCGCCAGGCGGGCTCCTACGTGGGGCCCGACAAGCTGCGCTTCGACTTCACGCATGGCGAGCGGCTGTCCGACGAGGAGCTGGCGGAGATCGAGGCGCTCGTCGGCGGGTGGGTCTCGGACAACCTCCCGGTTCGGGCGATCGAGACGACTCGCGACGAGGCGGAGGCGCTCGGGGCCATGGCCCTGTTCGGCGAGAAGTACGGCGACTGGGTCCGGATGGTCGAGGTGGCGGACGTCTCACGCGAGCTGTGCGGCGGGACGCACGTGGCGGCGACCGGGGAGGTCGGCCTGTTCCACGTCACCCACGAGACCTCGAGCGCGTCGAACGTCCGTCGGATCGAGGCGGTGAGCGGCCCTGCCGGCGCCGACCTGTTCGCCCAGCGGACGGCGCGGCTGCGGGAGATCGCCAGCATGCTGCGCGTCCCCGAGCACGAGGTGGTGCGTGCCGTTCAGCGGCTCGGCGAGCGCGCGCGGGAGCTCGAGAGGGGCTCTGGCGGGGCGCCCGACAGGGAGCTGGCCGAGCAGCTCGCGTCCGGAGCCGAGGAGCTCGCGGGGATGCGGGTGGTGGTCGAGGCGGTGGAGGCCCCCGACCCCAAGACGCTGCTCGCCCTGTCGGACACGGTCAAGCAGCGACTGGGCGACTCGGCGGTCGTGCTCGGCTGCGCGGTCGACGGGCGAGTGCACCTGGTGGCGAATTTCGCGCGGGCGGCGGTCGAGCGTGGCCTCAAGGCGGGCGAGGTCGTGCGAACGGCCGCCGTGATCGCAGGGGGCGGAGGGGGCGGCCGTGACGGAATGGCGCAGGCCGGCGGCCGCGACCCGGCCAAGCTGCCGGAAGCCCTCGCGGCCGCCCGCGCCCAGATAGAGAAGACGCTCGCGTAGCCGTGGGACGAGTCGTGGCGCTGGATCATGGCGAGGCGCGCTGCGGTTGCGCCGTATCCGACCCGAGCGGGACGCTGGCCACTCCGCTCCGTACCGTCGCGCGGCCCGACAGCCGGCGTGGCCTGGCGGCGCTGGCGCGCCTCGTCGAGGAACAGAGAGCGGAGCGAGTGGTGGTGGGCCTGCCGCTGACTCTCAGGGGGGAGGAGGGCCGACAGGCGGGGCTGGCTCGCGAGTTTGCCGAGCGGCTCGAAAGTAGAGTGTCCGTTCCGGTGGAGCTGTACGACGAGCGCCTGACGACCAGGATGGCGGAGCGGGCGGGGGGCGAGGGCGACTCGGACGCGCGCGCGGCCGCGCACCTGCTCGAGAGCTGGCTCGCACGGGCAGGCAGGCCCGAGTGAGCGGCGGACCACCGCCCGTTCCCGGTGGTCGCTCGCCCGAGGAGCGAGAGGCCTCTCGCCGCGAGCGCGAGGCGCGCCGTGCCGGCGGCGGGGCGCCCGCAGGCGACGGCTGGCTCGAGCGGGCCCGCGAGCTCACGGCGGCCCGGGCCGAGGCGACGGGCGCGCCCCCGCCGCCGCCTCGCCGCGGCGGAAACGGCCGCGTCCGCGTCCTCCTGGCGCTCGGCGGAGGGGCCGGCGCGATTCTCCTCGCCTGGCTCTTGATCTCGCTGTTCCAGCCGTTCGGCGGAGACGGCGGCGGCCGGACCCAGGTGGTCGTCCCGCGCGGGGCGGGCGTGGGTGAGATCGCGGACCTGCTCGACCGCCGTGGTGTGGTCTCGAGCTCGTTCTTCTTCTCCCTGCGCGCCCACCTCTCGGGGCGCGGCGACGAGCTCAAGGCGGGCGTCTACACGCTGCGGAAGGACATGAGCTACGGGGCGGCCCTGGACGCGCTGGCGAAGGGCCCGCGGCCGGACATCGTGACGCTGACGATCCCGGAGGGCCGCTCGCGCAGGGAGATCGCCGGGATCGTCGGCCACAGCCTTCGGGGCGATTACCTCGCCGCCAGCCGCCGGTCGCGTGCGCTGGACCCCCGCGAGTACGGCGCGCGGCAAGTCCGCGACCTGGAGGGCTTCCTGTTCCCGGCCACCTTCCGCCTCAAGCGGGGCCGTCCCGTCTCCCTGCTCGTCGAGCAGCAGCTGTCCGCGTTCCGGAGCGCCTTCGAACAGGTGGACCTGCGCCGCGCTCGCCGCAAGAACCTCACGCCATACGACGTCCTGATCATCGCCTCGCTGGTGGAGCGCGAGGCGCAGGTGGCGAAGGACCGACCGCTGGTCGCGTCGGTGATCTACAACCGCCTCCACGACGGGATGCCGCTCCAGATCGACGCGACGATCCGCTACGCGACCGGCAACTGGCAGCGCCCGTTGAAGCGCTCGGAGCTGGGACTCCGGTCTCCCTACAACACCTACCGGCGCCACGGGCTTCCGCCCGGCCCGATCGGCAATCCCGGACTGGCCTCGATCCGGGCGGCGGCGCATCCGGCCCGCACCCATTTCCTCTACTACGTCGTCAAGCCGTGCGGCAACGGGAGCCACTCCTTCGCCCGCACGGACGCTGAGTTCCAACGGCTGTTCGACCGTTACAACCGGGCACGCGCGGGGCGGGGTGGACGCTCGCCGGCGGACTGTTGACCGAGCTCACCGGCGTGCTCGGCTATCCGGTGGCTCACAGCCGCTCGCCGGCGATGATGAGCGCCGCCTTCGAAGCCCTGGGGCTCGATTGGCGCTACTTCAAGCTGCCGGTGCCGCCCGACCGCTTCGAGGAGACGGTAACGGCCCTCCCCGGATCGGGATACGTGGGCGCGAACGTGACGCTCCCCCACAAGCTCGCGGCGGCCGCCATGGCGAGCGAGCGCACGCCGGCCGCTGCGGCGATCGGCGCCGCCAACACGCTGACCTTCCGGCATGGCGCGATCGAGGCGGACAACACCGACGCGGGCGGATTCCTCGACGCGCTGGGCGAGCCGCCGCGCGGCCGAGCGGTCGTTCTCGGCGCGGGCGGCGCGGCGCGCGCCGTCGTCTGGGCGCTCAGAGAGGCGGGCGCTGCTGAGGTAAGCATCTGGAATCGGACGTCCGAGCGCGCCGCCGCGCTGGCGGCTGAGCTGGGCGTCAGGCACGTTCCGGCGCCCGAGCCGGCCGACCTGCTCGTGAACGCGACCTCGGTAGGGCTCGAGCCCGGCACCGATGCGGACCAGGCGCTGACGGCCCTGTCGTTGGAGGGCACCGACCCGCCGCCCGTGCTGGTCGACCTCGTTTATGGCGACGAGCCGACGGGCCTCTGCCTCTGGGCTCGCCGCGGAGGCTCCCGTGTGGTCGACGGGCTCGAGGTCCTTGTGCGCCAGGGTGCGCGCAGCCTGGAGCGCTGGATTGGCGCCGTGGCGCCGCTGGAAGCCATGCGGGCCTCCCTCCGCCGCGTCTGAGGAACTAACGAAACCGGCGGCAGCTGCCGATTAGAAACGCAGATTGCCGTCCTTCGCTCGAACCCTCGGCGAGGGGGCGACCTGCCCCAGATGAGCGCCACCCGTTACCTCCATCCCGCCCCCACGTCCGGCGCAGAGGCCGAGGCTCCCGAGACCGACAAGGGAATCGGGATCACGGCCCCCAGGGCGAGCGGCCGCAAGCACGGCGCCATCGGCGACGTGCTGGTGGAGCTCGGCTTCATCCCCGCCGAGCAGCTCCAGAGCGCCATCGCCGAGGGAAAGAAGTCAGACCGCACTCCCGAGCGGGTCCTGATCGAGAGCGGGGGGGTCACGGCCGACCAGCTGGCTCGTGCCACGGCCGAGCGCTTCGGCCTCGACCACGTCGACCTGACGGTCTACAAGCCCGATCCCTCCGCCGTCAGCCTCGTAACTCCGCAGGCGGTGCGCCGCTACCAGGCGGTGCCGATCGGCTTCGACCCCCACGGCCTGCTGCTCGTGGCGATGGCCGACCCCTCGAACGTGCTGGCGCTCGACGACTTGAAGCTGATGACCGGGCACGAGATGCGCGCCGTGGTCGCCTCGCAGGACGACATCGTCTCGCTGATCGCGAGGATGAAGCGCCTCGAGGACGCGGTGGCCGAGGCAGTCGAGGAAGAGGGCGAGGGCGACGAGCCCGAGCGCGGAGCCTTCGAGATCCGCGAGAGCGCGGAGGAGGGGCCGACCGCCAAGCTCGTCAACTCGATCATCCTGCAGGCCATCGAGGACGGGGCCTCGGACGTCCACTTCGAGCCCGGCGAGGGCGACATGCGCGTCCGCTTCCGCGTCGACGGCATGCTCAGCGAGTCAACCCAGATCCCGCGCCGGATGGTCTCCGGCGTGATCTCGAGGGTGAAGATCACCGGCGACCTGGACATCTCGGAGCGCAGGCTTCCTCAGGACGGCCGCGTGTCGCTGAAGGTCGCCGGACGAGCGGTTGACATTCGCATCGCCACCACGCCCTCGGTCAAGGGCGAGGGGATCGTGATGCGTCTGCTCGACAAGGACAAGGATGTGCGGACGCTCGAGACGCTCGGGATGAGCAAGGAGTCGCGCGCCGCCTTCGAGGAGGCGATCAAGGCAAGCTACGGCGCGGTCCTGGCCACGGGCCCGACCGGCTGCGGCAAGTCGACCACCCTCTATGCCGCCCTGAGCGCGATCAACTCGCCCGAGCGGAAGATCTTGACGATCGAGGACCCGGTCGAGTACCAGCTCGCCGGTGTCAGCCAGATCCAGGTCAGCGGCAAGGCGGGGCTCACGTTCCCGACCGGGCTGCGAGCGATTCTGCGCTCGGACCCCGACGTGATCATGGTCGGCGAGATTCGCGACGGG
Source organism: Thermoleophilaceae bacterium (assembly GCA_046262995.1). Taxonomy (GTDB): domain Bacteria; phylum Actinomycetota; class Thermoleophilia; order Solirubrobacterales; family Thermoleophilaceae; genus JBHELQ01. The sequence goes on along the minus strand of JBHELQ010000035.1, from coordinate 6,889 downwards.
GAGACCGCGCGAATCGCCTGCCAGTCCGCGCTCACGGGCCATCTGGTGCTCTCGACGCTGCACACGAACGACGCGGCGTCGTCGATCACGCGGCTGACCGAGATGGGAATCGAGCCCTTCATGACGGCCTCCGCCGTCGACTGCGTGGTCGCGCAGCGGCTGGCCCGAACGCTCTGCTCCCAGTGCAAGCGCCCGACACCGCTCAAGGCCGACGCGCTCCAGGCCGCCGGCTTCGAGATCGGCTCCGACGTCGAGGCATTCGAGCCCGGCGGCTGCGCCCGCTGCGGGATGAGCGGCTACAAGGGCCGGCTCGGCCTCTACGAGGTGATGCCGGTCACGGACGAGATCCGCTCGCTTGCCGTGGCCCGAGCCACCGCGGAGGAGATCGCCGCGTCAGCGGTCGCCAACGGCATGCGCACGTTGCGTGACGACGGTCTCGACAAGGTCCGGCTCGGACTCACGTCGATCACGGAGGTCTCAAGGGTCACGTGATTCGAGTTTCCGCCGATACAGGAAGCTCCGCCCCGACCCAGGACAAGCCATGACCGGCCACGACTTTGCCCAGATCCTGCTCGAAGTGATCGAGCTGCGCGCATCCGACCTGCACCTGACGGCGGGTGCGCCGCCAACCATCCGCGAGAAGGGCCGGCTGCGCCCGCTCGAGTACCCGGTGCTGACGCCCAAGGACACGCGGGAGATCATCTACTCGATCCTCACCGACGCTCAGCAGAAGCGCCTGGACGAGGACCTCCAGGTCGACCTGGCCTACTCGGTCCCGAGCAAGGGCCGCTTCCGTGTGAATGCTTTCTTCCAGCGCGCCTCGGTGGGCGCGGCATTCCGCCTGATCCCGGATCAGATGCCGGCGCTAGACGACCTCGGGCTTCCCTCGGTGCTGACGGACTTCACGCGGAAGCCCCGTGGACTCGTGCTCGTGACAGGTCCCACCGGCTCCGGAAAGTCGACCACTCTGGCCGCGATGGTCGACCGCATCAACGAGGAGCGCCAGGAGCACATCATGACGATCGAGGACCCGATCGAGTTCCTGCATCCGCACAAGAGCTGCATCGTGAACCAGCGCGAGCTCGGTTCGGACGCGTCCAGCTTCGGTCTCGGGTTGAAGGCGGCGCTGCGCCAGGACCCCGACGTGATCCTGGTCGGCGAGATGAGGGACCTGGAGACGATCTCCACGGCGCTGACCGCCGCGGAGACCGGCCACCTGGTCTTCGCGACCCTGCACACCCAGGACACCGCTCAGACCGTCGACAGGATCGTCGACGTCTTCCCGCCGGCACAGCAGCAGCAGGTGAGGGTCCAGCTGTCGGTGGCGCTACAGGGCATCGTGACGCAGCAGCTGCTTCCCACTCCCGACGGGCTCGATCGCGTTTGCGCCACCGAGGTGCTCGTCCCGACCGCCGCCGTGCGGAACCTGATCCGCGAGGGCAAGACCCATCAGATCTACTCGGCCGTGCAGACCGGCGGCAACTCCGGCATGCAGACCATGGACGCCTCGCTAGCAGAGCTCGCGCGGGGCAACAAGATCACCCGCAGGCTGGCCGAGCAGCGCTCTTCGAGCCCGGATGAGCTCCGCCGCCTGATGGGCTCCGTCCGGGCGGCCTGACCGTGGCCACCTTCGCCTTCAAGGCCCTGGACCTGGCGGGCTCGCCCGCCCACGGCGAGATCGAGGCCGGTGACAAGCAGACCGTCGCCTCCCAGCTCCGCGGCAAGGGGCTGATCGTCGTGGACATCGAGGAGCAGGCACCTCCGAACGCCGGCGACCTGCTGGCGCGCTTCAAGAAGGTCAAGTCGGCCGAGCTGACGGTGATGACCCGCCAGCTCTCGACCATGATCGACTCGGGCATGTCGATCCTGCGTGCCCTCTACGTGCTCGAGGAGCAGGTCGAGGGGGACAAGCTGCGCGAGGCGATCGTCCAGGTCCGCAAGGACGTCGAGGCCGGCATCTCGCTCACCGGCGCGCTGGGGCGCCACCCCGACATCTTCAACGAGCTCTATGTCTCGATGGTCGCGGCGGGTGAGAGCGGCGGGATCATGGAGGACGCCCTACGCCGCGTCGCCGACCAGCTCGAGAAGGACGACTCGCTGCGCCGCCAGGTGAAGGCGGCGATGATGTACCCGTCGCTCATCGGCGGGTTCGCCCTGCTCGTCCTGTTCGCGCTCGTGACCTTCCTGGTGCCGGTCTTCGAGAAGGTCTTCAAGGACTTCGGCGGCGACCTGCCCGCGATCACGAAGGTGACCGTGGCGATCTCCCACCTGGTGACGGGCCAGTGGTACCTGATGTTCGGTGGAACGGCCGCTGTGGTCTACGGCTTCCGGCGCTGGAAGGCGACCGACCGCGGGCGCCACGCCTGGGACAGCTTCAAGATCAAGATCCCGTGGAAGATCGGGGACACGATCCACAAGATCGCGCTGGCGCGCTTCTCGCGCACCTACTCCGCGCTCGTCACCGCGGGAGTGCCGATGCTCGAGGCGATCCAGATCACCGCGCGGACGGCCGGGAACAAGCTGATCGAGGAGGCGATGGGCGATGTGTACTCGTCCGTCAAGAACGGCGGCACCATCGCCGAGCCGATGCGCAAGGCCCCGAGTGCCTTTCCTGGAATGGTGACCCAGATGGTCGCCGTCGGCGAGGAGACCGGCGCGCTCGACAGCATGCTGGCCAAGATCGCGGACTTCTACGAGGACGAGGTCGCGGCCGCCGTCAAGGCGCTCACGTCGATCCTCGAGCCGGTGATGATCCTGGTCGTCGGAGCGATGGTCGGGTTCATCGTGATCTCCATGTACATGCCCATGTTCAAGGTCTACGACCAGATCAAGTAGGCGACCCGGCGTGCACACAGTCAACGGAACCGCGAGCGGGCCCCCCACGGACGAGCTCGAGCGCTCCTGGCTCGACGCGTTGCAGGTCCTGGGCCGGTTCGTCGAGCTGCGGGACGAGGAGGCACCCGGTCACGTGGACCGGATCCAGCGCTTCTCCGAGCTGATCGCGGATGGCCTCGGCCTGCCGCAGGAGCGAAGCCGGTTGATCGCCATGGCCGGCACCCTGCACGATGCGGGGAAGGTCGCGATCCCGGACGCGATCGTTCTCAAGGAGGGGAAGCTCACCGAGCACGAGCGCAAGGTGATGCAGCAGCACACGGAGCTCGGGTACCGACTCCTCGTCGGCTCCGAGTCGCCGGTCCTGCGACTGGCCGCGACGATCGCCTGGACGCATCACGAGCGCTTCGACGGGGACGGCTACCCGCGCGGGCTGTTCGGGCAGGGAATCCCCCTCGAGGGCCGCATCGTCGCCATCGCGGACGTCTTCGACGCGCTCGTGACCGACCGTCCATATAGGCGGGCGATCGGCCTCGAGGAGGCTCTGGAGGCGCTGCGCTCCGAGCGGGGCACCCACTTCGATCCAGATGTGCTCGACGCCTTCCTGGCCGAGCCGGCGGCGGTGGCTGCGATCACGCAGGACCGTCAGACGGGCTCGCTCTTCGGCGACGCCCCCGCCGCTGCCTGACGCGCGACGAATTGCTGTCCAGGCTCGCCTGGACGCAATCGGCTGAGGCTAAAGGGGCATCCCCGCGCGGTCGATAACCCCTCCAAGGCCAGAGCCACGGTGAAAAAGGCAAACCCGCCGCGAGGCGGGGACGCAAAGCTTCAGGGCTCTCTCGGGAGCCGGCTGAGCTGCCACCAGGACTCGTCTGGCGGCGACGCCGCGGAGCTGGCAAGGAAGACCAGACCATTCCCACAAGGAGGGAACCACATGCTGCGGAAGCTCCGTGAGCGTATGAGCGACGAGAAGGGCTTCACCCTGATCGAGCTCCTCGTTGTAATTCTGATCATCGGCATCCTCGCCGCGATCGCACTGCCCGCTTTCCTGGGTCAGCGTGAGAAGGGCCAGGACGCCAACGCCAAGTCGGATGCCCGTAACCTCGTCTCGCAGGTCGAGTCGTGTTACGCCGACACGCAGGACTACTCGGATGCCTCGTGTAAGGATCCGACGAACACCGGCCTCACCGTCGCCGCTTCCGGCTCCGTGCCGGGGACCGGTGGCGAGGTTGCCGTGTCCGCTTCGGGCACCAACACCTACACGATCAGCGCCAAGTCGAAGTCCGGCGGCGTGTTCAACATCGTGAAGGTCGCGAACGGCACCACCAGCCGCACCTGCTCGGGTGGCACCAAGGGCTGCAACGGCACCTCCTGGTAGTCAGCTGAAGCACGATTGACGGAATGGGGCGGGCCTTCGGGCCCGCCCTTTTCTTTGCCGCGGGAGGTGTCTGTCGCCGGCCGGCCTGGACGGATGGACGATGGCGGGCAGGGGAATGCTGACGCACGATGTCGCCATGGGTGTGGTTGGCGAACTGACGGCGGCGATCCGCTGCGACGGCTGTGACCGCGTGACCAGCGGATCTCCGCGGCAGCTCCGTCGAGACGGCTGGTGGATCGTGTCCTTCGACTACGGAGTGCACCTCTGTCCTGCCTGCTCTGACCCACCCGCCCCGGCAAGGCCATTTCCTCGCCTGGCCGAACGGCATAGCTGACTGACGCTCTCCCGAGCGCCCTGCAAGCGGGCGTTCAGCACCGGGCTGCGCATCGCGGCCGGTCGGCTGTCAGGGTATAAACAGCTGATGGCAGGGAGCGGCGGAATGCTGGTCCGGACCGACTCGGCTCAGGCTGCTGCGTCCGCGACGGGCGACGCGCTGGAGCACTATCCGGCCTTGGCCGACGCGAAGCAGCGGGCCGGCTCGCTGCTCGCGGCAGGCGATGGCAGAGCCGCCGGCGCGGTGATCGGCTCCGACGTCGGCCTGGCGCTCGCTGTGCTGCGGGAGGCCAACGATGGCGCCGGTGCCGAGGCTGCCGGCGTGCGAGAGGCCGCCGACCGACTTGGCGAGGCAAGGCTCGCGCTGCTCGTCAGGGACCTCCCGGTGCTCGACTTCTTCCAGCGGGCCGGCAGCGAGGCGACCGCGGTCCGGTTCGCCTTCCACGCGGCCGCCGTGCAGCGGGTCGCCGCGGTCCTTGGCCGGCGGATCGGGTTCGAGCGCCCGGACGAGCTGCTCACGGCCGCCCTGCTGCACGATGTGGGACAGCTGGTGCTCACGGGGGCCGCTCCTGGATACCCGCGAGAGGTTCACGGGGACGCCCGTACGCCGGAGGAGCGGCTCGCGGCCGAGCGGCGCCGACTCCGGACCGATCACGCGGCGGCGGGTGCGACGCTCGTCCGGGCTTGGGGGTTTCCCCAGGTCCTGGTCGAGGCGATCGGACTGCACCACGACGAAAGCTGCCAGGGCCTGCCCGCAATCGTGCGGCTGGCGGACCTGCTGGCCCACTACCAGCACGGCGAACCGGTCGGGCCGATCGAGGTCCAGAAGGCCGCCCTGGCGCTCGGGCTCGGGCGCGACGCGGTCGGAGCGCTCTTGTACGACCTCGCCTACCCGCTCGAAGGAGACGCCTCGCAGCAGATCTGTCCGCTGACCGCGCGCGAGCTCGACGTGGTGCGCGGGCTCGCGGAGGGCAAGGTCTACAAGCAGGTCGCGTCGGACCTGGAGGTCTCGGTCAGCACGGTTCGCAACCACGCCCACAACGCCTACCGCAAGCTCGACGTCGTGGACCGCGCACAGGCCGTGATGCTCGCCTCCGAGCGCGGCTGGCTCTAGACACGCGGGAGGCCCCGCCTGGGCGGGGCCTCCGGGACGTCGAGCGGAGTTGAACGGCGACGCTAGGGCGACGCCTCGTACTCCAGCAGCAGCGAGTCCCACCAGGGCCGCGGGCTCGTGTCGGTCGAGTAGCCGACCCGCGCCACGAGTCCGTTGACCTCGTCGGTCGTCCAGTCCCCGGACGCCGGGTGGATCACGGCGCCCCTGAACCACTCCTCCGTGGACTGGTAGTTCATGTAGCCGCTCCAGATCACGTTCTCCGCGGAGCCGTCGAACACGCTCGTCTTGCCGTTGTTGGCCGACTTGGTGTTCTGCGGGTCCCACGCGACCCAGCCGTAAACAGCTCGGACGCATGGCTCCGCCGTGTCGCCGAAGCCGAACTGGACGTAGCTCGAGGCGTTGTTGTTTATCTGGGCGATGTGGCGTCCGTGGTCCATCGGGACGTCGTTCACCGCGTTGAAGCTGAGCGAACCGATGGGAGAGCCGACGCCGTTCTCGACGTCCCTGAAGTCCGCCGGGTTGTTGTGCGGACCGGCCGAGTCGTTCGGGCTGAGGCCAAGGATGCGGCCCTCGCCGAGGGGGTAGTCAGCCGCCGTCTGCGAGATCATCAGATCGTCGTAATTGGCGGTGTAGGTGTCAGCGAACGTGCTGCCCCAGATGACCTCGTTGATCTTGGTCGCGACGCCGTTCACGGTCGCCTGCGGCTCGTCGACGCCGTCGATCCGCCAGTCCACCCTGTTGGTGGGGGCGCTGACGTCGTACCTCATCTCGACCAGGTGCCAGTCGCCGGCGGTGATCGGGGCGCTGGCCTCGACCGGCGTGCCGCGGTTCCGGTCGTTCAGCTCCATCGTGAGCTTGCCGCTGCTCGCCTTGTAACCGAGGTGGGCCGCGTACCGGGGCGCCTGTCCCTTGCCCGAGTAACTCGTGCTGTACATGGCGGCCAGCTCCCTCACGTCGGTGCTCGGAAGCGAGTCGAGGCGCAGATAGAAGCGCTCGAGCACCACGGGGGTCCAGTTCACGACCTTGTCGCGGAATACCGATCCGCCGCTTGGGGCCGCGCGCAGGGAGTAGTTGCCGCTTCGCACGGTGCCGGAGTCCACTCCGCCGCTGCCGCCGGCGTTGCTGCCGACCGAGAAGGGCGCCCCGGAAACGGTGCTGCTGCGGCCATGCTCGATCCCGGTCAGGAAGGTGGCGGACGGATCGTTCGGCGTGCAGGCGCCCGCAGCCGCCGG
>JBHELQ010000034.1:0-7304 GCA_046262995.1 Thermoleophilaceae bacterium | reverse complement strand
GGCGCGGCCGAGGGCGCTATCGACGCCGCCTCGATCCTGAAGCCGGCGCTGGCCCGCGGCGAGCTGCAGACGATCGGCGCGACCACGCTCGACGAGTACCGCAAGTACCTGGAGCGCGACGCCGCGCTCGAGCGCCGCTTCCAGCAGATCAAGGTCGACCAGCCCTCGACGGACGAGACCGTGCAGATCCTGAAGGGCCCGCGCGACCGCTACGAGGAGCACCACCGCGTCGCGATCACCGACGAGGCGCTCGACGGCGCAGCGGAGCTCGCGGACCGCTACATCTCGGACCGCTTCCTGCCCGACAAGGCGATCGACCTGATCGACGAGGCCGCCTCGCGCGCCCGGATCAAGTCGATGACCGCTCCGCCGGTGTACCGCGAGCTCGAGGAGGAGATCGAGACGACGCGGCGCGAGAAGGAGGCCTCGATCGAGGCGCAGGAGTTCGAGAAGGCGGCGAACCTGCGCGACAAGGAGCGCCAGCTGACGAACAAGAAGCGTGAGCTCGAGGAGCAGTGGCGCTCCGGCGAGTCCGGCGAGCGGCCGGAGATCGGCGAGGAGGAGATCGCCGACATCGTCTCGATGTGGACCGGCATCCCCGTCTTCAAGCTCACCGAGGCCGAGACCCAGAAGCTGATGCGCATGGAGGACGAGCTGCACAAGCGCGTAATTGGCCAGAACGCCGCCATCGAGGCGGTCTCGAAGGCCATCCGCCGCTCCCGCGCCGGACTCAAGCACCCCAAGCGCCCGACCGGCTCGTTCATCTTCCTCGGCCCGTCCGGGGTCGGCAAGACCGAGCTGGGGCGCACGCTCGCCGAGTTCCTGTTCGGCGACGAGGAGGCCATGGTGCGGATCGACATGTCCGAGTACATGGAGAAGCACTCCGTTTCTCGTCTCGTCGGCTCGCCCCCGGGCTACATCGGCTACGACGAGGGCGGCCAGCTCACCGAATCGGTGCGGCGCAAGCCGTACAGCGTGCTGCTGCTCGACGAGATCGAGAAGGCCCACCCCGACGTCTTCAACATCCTGCTTCAGATCCTGGAGGACGGGAGGCTGACCGACGCCCAGGGCCGCACGGTCGACTTCCGCAACGCGATCGTGATCATGACCTCGAACATCGGGGCCTCCGAGATCGCCAAGAACACCGGCCTCGGCTTCACCATCGGAGACGCGACGGGCGTCACCTACGAGGACATGAAGAGCGGGATCATGGGCGAGCTGAAGAAGGTCTTCCGGCCCGAGTTCCTGAACCGGATCGACGAGGTCATCGTCTTCCACAAGCTCACCAAGGAAGAGATCAAGGAGATCGTGGAGCTGCTGCTCAGGCGGATCCGCGAGTCGCTGGCCGAGCGCGACCTGTCGCTCAACCTTTCCGACTCCGCCACCGACCTGCTGGTCGACAAGGGCTGGGATCCATCGATGGGCGCACGCCCGCTGCGCCGGGCGATCCAGCGCTACATCGAGGACCCGCTGGCCGACGAGGTGCTCTCCCAGTCGATGCCGCCCGGCTCGACCGTCGAGGTCGAGCGCGAGGAGAAGAGCGACGAAGACGACGGCGTGAAGATCACGATCGTCAAGCCCAAGGAGCGCAAGCGCGAGGCCGTGGGCGTGGGCGCCAAGGGCGGCGAGGACGCTCCGGCGGGCGACGGTTCGGGCGACGAGCTGCCCGAGGAGCCCGAGGTCCTGCCCGACGTCCCGGATGCGCCGCCGGCGCCCGAGGACAAGGGCGACGGCAGCTCCTCTGAGCCAACCGAGTAGCGACTAGCCCAAGCCGCCTGGCCGCGGGTCCTGTCTGTCGCACGCCTCCCCGCCGCAGTCCTCCGCCGGACTCACGTGACGCAGGCAACCCGCGGTGGTCTCCGCGTGGGTTCCCGTGCGTCACTCCCGTCCGGTCTCCGGACAGCGGCGGAAAGTCGCGCAACAGCCACCCGCGGAGCGGCGTTTTCGTCCCGCCGGGTCCTAGGAGGGTCTAGCGAAACGACAGTGAACGCGGCGTAGGGTTGTTGCAGTGAGCGACGCCAAGAACCTCTCGGACTACGAGGCGGTGAAGACATTGGCTGATCGCCTTGCCGCAACGCTCAGTTACATCGACCGCCAGGACACGCCACACGACGACGAGCCGGCATCGTGGACGCTTGCCCAAGCCCTAGAGCACGTCGAGGAGTCCTGCATCGAGTTTCAGAAGCACCTTGCTGCCCTCGTCGCCAGCTCTGACGACGAGTCAATGGAGACGGCGTTGGTCGAACTGCGAGAGGACCTGCGCCACATCCTCTGGCACATCCGAGACACACCGTATTTCGCCGACTTGACTACGGGGCCGAGGCTGAGTAAGTGACCGGCTCTGATCGCTCTCGCCAGCTCACAGGAGAACCTGGCGACGACAAGGGCGACGGCAGCTCCCCTGAGTAGCGGCGCTACCGCGTAGCGCCCCGTCCGCTAGCCGGACGGGTGTGCGCCCTCCGAGCCGATCGGCCCGCCCACGAAGCGGCCCGAGAAGCGCCGGTCGGCGGTGCAGTCCTCGACGAGCCGCCCGCGGCGGTAGTACCTCGAGCGGATGCGCCAGCGACCGCGGACGCGATAGCCGTTGCGGTAGGAGAAGCGTCCGGTGAAGCGGTAGCGATCGTGGCTCACGAGGCCCCCCGGCAGCCGGAAGCGCTCGCGTCGCGCCGCGCGGAAGAGCGTACCGCGGGTGGCGATGTGCCCGAAGACGATGAAGGTGCCCCTCTGCAGCCCTGACCGGCACGACTCCCAGTAGCGGACCCGCACCGCGGAGATGGCCTTGGCCGGCAGGAACATGCGCAGGCGGGTCCGGAGCTTCCTGCCGCGGGCGCGGTAGAGGCCGGAGGCGACGGACGCATTGCGGTAGGCGGCGCCCGGCGTTCCGTCTCGATGGAGCGTGTAGGCGACGTCGTGACTCGAGCAGCGAAGGTGGCGCGAGCGGAAGCGAATCGAGACCGTGCCCTTGACCGCGTCGCCGCCGGAGGTGAAGTGCCCCGAGAAGGTCGCACGCGCACGTCCGCGGATCCGCCCGCCGTGGCGCCCGCGCACCGTCAGCGGACCGCTCGGCGACGTGTAGGAGAAGTCTCCGTTCGAGTCGATCGTGACCGGCCCCTCGCCGGGGTGGCGTATCCCCAGGACGCGACGCTTGTCATCCGTGCAGCGTGTCCTGGAGGAGAACGTCCACCTCGACAGCCGCTCGCCGTCGCTCCGCACGGTCAGGAATATCGGAGCCCGTCCGGGGCCCTGCCCGTCGTAGCGCTTCCCCGCTCGGGGGGTGTCGCCGGCGACCGGCGAGGCCGAGCTCAGGCACCAGGCGGAGATCGCCGCCGCGCACAGAAAGGCCGTGCGCACGAGCCGGCTCGGTCCCGTCCGTGGCATCGGCTCAGGATACGGGAGGTAGGCGGGGCCGAAGGCGGCGGGGATGGTGGTTCCCGGCTCCGGCAGGAAGCGGTCGGCCAGCGCGACGGCGGGGCGGGACTCGATGGTCGCATGCCCCTGCGCCTCCTGCGCGAGCTGCGCCACATCCCCGCCCGGTCTGCGCGAGCGGCGATACTGGGCCGCGATGTCGCGGGAGAACGTGGAGGTGGTGCGCGGGATGTTCGAGGCCTGGAATCGGGGCGACCGCGAGGGCTGGCTCGCGCCGGCGCACCCCGACGTGGAGTGGTCCTCCGCGATCCTCCGCGAGGTGGAGGGTGTGGAGACCACGCACACGGGCCGGGCGGCGGTGCGGCGGTTCTGGGACGACTGGCACAGGCTGTGGGACCTGGAGGTCGAGCCTTCCGAGCTGCGTGACCTGGGTGACTCCGTCCTCTTGCTGGCACGGGTCCGCATCAGAAGCAGGTCCAGCGGCGCCGAGGTCGAGCGGGCGATCGGCTACGTGTTCCGGTTCGAGGACAGCCTCGTCCGGAGGGCCGACGCCTATCTCAGCCCGGAGGAGGCGCTCGAAGCCGCGGGGCTCTCGGAGTAGCCGATGCGCGAGCCCTGGCGAAGCGCTGCTCGCTAGGAGGCGACGGGCGCGCCGGATGGCGCGGTTGCCCGCTCGGCGAAGGCGAGGAGCGCGTCCCCGTTGGGCGGCGGATCGAGTGCCAGGCGCGGGGGGTCGTGCTCGGCGGCCCAGGCCGACAGGATGCGGATCTCGTCGACCTCGTCGGACGGGACGGGGCCGCGGCGGCGGTCCAAGGCCGTCGCGGTGCGCTCTGCCAGTTCGCCCGGGCCGGGGAGCGCGCCCCAGTCGGCCACCCGTCCGTGCACGAGCCAGAAGGCGTCGAAGCGGGGCTTCGCCGGGTGCCGTGCCAGCAGGATCGCCGGCGCGGCGTGGACCGCTCGCAGCACGCCCTCCAGGCGCTCCAGGAGCCAGGCGAGCCGATCGCGGCGGCGGCGGAGGGCGGCGGCGCGCTCGTAGCGGCGCCCGGCGGATGCCTCCTCCATGCGCCGGTCGACCTCGGCCAAGAGGCGGGCCCCGCCGTCCGGCTCCTGGAAGTGGGACAGCGCCGAGTCGAGCTGGCGGCGGTAGGCGTTGGGATCGAGGTCGCCGAGGCAGGGCGAGCAGCAGCGGTCCATCTGGCCGTACGCGGACGGGTGCTCGCGGCGCTTCAGCTTCCTGCCGCAGCGACGGAGCCGGTAGAGGGAGTTGAGCAGGTCGCACAGCTCCGCGGCCAGGGCGCGGCCGCGGAGTGGGCCGACGTTCACCGCCAGCCCGGGAGCCGGCTCAGGGGCCACCTCGAGGATCGGATAGGGGATGTCCAGGCGGCAGCGGAGGTAGACGTAGCCGTCCGTTCGCTTCAGCCTGGCGTTTCCCGGCGGGCGCCAGCGCTTGATCAGCCGGCTCTCCAGCACGAGGGCGCCGAGCTCCGAGTTGGTGGGCTTGTAGTCGACGATCTCGGCCCGCTCCGTCCAGCCGGCCGGCGCGCAGAAGTGGGCGCGCGCTCGCGAGCGCAGGGAGACCGACTTGCCGACGTAGAGCGGGCGGCCGCGCTCGTCGCGGAAGACGTACACGCCGGGGTCGTCCGGCAGCTTCGAGAGGTCGGGGCGCTCAGCGGGCGGAATGCGCTCCCCCGGCTCGGTCTTCCGGGCTCGGCGGCGGGGCGAGAGAAGCTCCAAGGCGTGGCCCACGGTCACGGCGTGGGCGCACAGGCGCGGGAACAGGGTGCAGAAGACGCGCGCGCAGGTCACCGCGTCGGGCAGCGCCCGGTGGACCTCGTCGACCTCGACGCCGAGTGTGGCCGCGAGCGCGGCCAGGCCGTGTCGACGGGCGAGCGGCGCGAAGCGCCGTGCCAGCGCGATCGTGCAGATCGTCGGGGGGTCGGGCCAGTCCAGGCCGGCGCGATCGAACGCCTGGCGCAGCACGCGCCGGTCGAACGAGGCGTTGTGCGCGAGCAGGACGCGCCCGGCGAGTAGCCGCCGCAGCTCCGTCAGCGCCTCGGCGGGAGGCGGCGCCGAGTCCACCATGGCCTGGCTGATGCCGGTGAAGCGCTGGATGCCTCGCGAGAGCGGGCGCTCCGTGCGCACGAGCGAGCGCCAGCTGTCGTGGAGCTCGCCGCCGCCCACCAGGACCGCACCCACCTCGGTCAGCTCGCAGGCCTCTCCCCCGAGCCCGTTCGTCTCGGTGTCGAGCGCCAGGAACTCCGTCTCGGTCAGCGAGCAGTCGATCAGGCCCATCCCGCGATGCCAGCGGGCGGCCCGGACGGATCGCAAGCCGCATCCCGGGGCGGGGCCGTCCACCCCGCTGCTTAGCCTCGAGAGATGGCCCGCTCCGCCACCGTCTTCGCCTGTCCCGGCTGCGGGCACGAGAGCCGAAAGTGGCACGGACGCTGCCCGGGCTGCGGGGAGTGGAACACGCTCGTGGAGGAGGCACGCGCGTCCGCGCCGCGGCGGGGGCGCAGCGGATCGGCCTCCTCGGCCCTGCGTCCGGTCCCGCTCGGGCAGGTCGAGGCCCCGGTGGTGGATCGCCTCCGGACCGGCATCGGGGAGCTCGACCGCGTCCTCGGCGGCGGGCTCGTGCCGGGCTCGATCGTGCTCATCGGGGGCTCACCCGGCATCGGCAAGTCCACGCTCACGAGCATGGCCCTGGCGAACCTGACCGCGGCCGGCGGAAGGGCCCTCTACGTGTCGGGCGAGGAGTCCGCGGCCCAGGTGCGGCTGCGCGCGGAGCGCCTGGGCGAGCACGCGCTCGAGGTGCCGATCGTGGCCGAGACGGACCTGGGACGCGTGCTGGCCACGATCGAGGCCGAGCGGCCGGCGGTCTGCGTCGTCGACTCGGTGCAGGTCCTGTACGACCAGGCTCTCACCGGATCGCCCGGGTCGGTGGGCCAGGTGCGCGAGGTCGCGGGCCGGCTAATGCGCGCCGCGAAGGAGCTCGGCGTGGCCGTCGTCCTCGTCGGCCACGTCACGAAGGAGGGCGCCCTGGCCGGGCCGCGGGTGCTCGAGCACCTGGTGGACTGCGTCCTGGCGTTCGAGGGCGAGCGCGAGCGCTCCTACCGCACCCTGCGCGCGCTCAAGAACCGCTTCGGCTCCACCAACGAGGTGGGGGTGTTCGAGATGCAGGAGCGCGGCCTGGTGGAGGTGGCCGACGCGTCGGCCCGCTTCGTGTCCGAGGCCACGCGCGGCGCCGGGTCCGCGGTCCTGTGCGCCATGGAGGGCTCCCGGCCGCTGCTCGTGGAGGTGCAGGCGCTGGTGGCGCCCACCGAGCTGGTGCCGCCGCGGCGGGTGGCCAACGGAGTCGATCGCAACCGGCTCGCCCTGGTCCTGGCGGTGCTGGCCCGCCATGGGGGACTGTCGCTCGGCGCGAGCGACGTGTTCGTCTCCGTCGCCGGCGGCGTCCGCGTGGACGAGCCCGGGGCGGACCTGGCCATCGCCCTGGCGCTCGCCTCGGCGGCGGGCGGCGAGCCGCTTGGGGCGGAGCGCCCCGTGGGCGCGTTTGGGGAGCTGGGCCTGACGGGGGAGCTGCGCCACGCCGCGCACACGGACCGGCGGCTGGCCGAGGCGCGGAAGTTCGGCCTCGACCCCGTGCTGCACCCGGGGGACTCGCTGCCGGACCTGCGCTCGGCGCTGGGGACGGCGCTGCCGTCCGCCAGGCCGGCGCGCGCCGCCTGACCCGCCGTCCTCCCTACCCGTCGCCGGCGTAGAGCTCCGCCAGGTGGATCGTGGCGCGCATGAGCGTCCCGTGGACGACCGAGCGGCGCTCGAGCGCCCTGGTCAGGGCGTCCCGCTCGAAGCCGGCGACGCGCGCCGAGAGGCCGATGTACATGGCCGGCGCGTACTGCGCCTGGAGGGTGCCCATGCGCTCGAGCGCCTCCGGCAGGCCG
>JBHELQ010000033.1:0-1446 GCA_046262995.1 Thermoleophilaceae bacterium | reverse complement strand
TGGGCCTGACCCGGTTCGACGGACATCCACCATCAGGCGCGAAGCGCCGGAGAGGATGCCCATCATGGAGACCGTGGGAAAGAAGAGGCCCCGGCGCCGTCGTTCGTTCACACCGGAGTTCAAGGCCGAGATTGTCGAGGCGTGCCTGCGCGGCGACCGCTCGATCGGCAAGGTGGCCAGAGATTTCGATCTGACCGAGACGGCCGTTCGGGAGTGGGTCCGCCAGGCCGACGTCGACGCTGGTCGCCGCGACGGCCTGTCCACCGAGGAGCGCGACGAGCTCGCCCAGCTCCGCCGGGAGAACCGGCGGCTGCGGGAGGATGTGGAGATCCTGCGGCGAGCAACTGCTTTCTTCGCGAAGGAGACCCGGTGAACATGTGGCCGTTCATCGAGGTGGAGGAAGCGGAGCAGCGCAACGTCAAGCGGACGTGCGAGCTGCTCGAGGTCTCCCGTGCCGCCTACTACGCCCAGCGCTCCCACGCCCCCAGCCGGCGGGCGGTCAGCGACGCCGAGCTGACCGAGCGCATCACAGCGATCCACGACGACTCGAAGGGCACCTACGGTGCTCCCCGCATCCACGCCCAGCTGCGCCGTGATGGGACCCACTGCGCCAAGAAGCGGGTGGCCCGGCTCATGGTCGGCGCCGGCCTGGCCGGCCGCTGCCCCAGGCGCTGGCGCAAGACCACCATCGCCGACCGTGACGCCGAGACGAAAGCCGCCGACCTGATCCGACGGGCCTTTGGCCCCGGCGTGGAGCTGGACACCCGCTGGTGCGGTGACATCACCTACATCCCGACGTGGGAGGGCTGGGCCTACCTGGCCACGGTCATCGACCTGGCCTCGCGCCGGGTGGTGGGGTGGGCCCTGGCCGACCACATGCGCACCGACCTGGTGGCCGATGCCCTGCGCATGGCCTGCGTACAGCGCCGGCCGCCGGCGGGGGTGATTTTCCACTCCGACAGGGGCTGCCAGTACACGAGTCACGACTACGCCGCTCTGGCCGCCGAGCTCGGCGTGACGTTGTCGGTAGGGCGCAAGGGCGAGTGCTGGGACAACGCCGTCTCCGAGAGCTTCTTCGCCACCTTCAAGAACGAGCTCATCTACACGAGGCCGTGGCCGACCCGGGCCGGCCTGCGACCGGCGGTGTTCGACTACATCGAGGGCTGGTACAACACCCGCCGGCTTCACACCAGCCTCGGGTACCGCAGCCCGGCCGAGTACGAAGCCGCCATCCACCAGGAGACAACCGCCCGAGCGGCATGATCAACACACCAACCCTGTCCGGCGAACCGGGTTAGGCCCAGGTCACCTGTGTCCTCGGCGCGCTCACCCTTGTCCATGACCTGGACCACCTCCGCCAAGGGCGAGGCCTGCCTCTCGAGCTCTATGCCGTGGCTGTGTTCGCCCTGCTCTCGATCGGAACGACACTCACGCTACTGATCCTGT
>JBHELQ010000032.1:0-14987 GCA_046262995.1 Thermoleophilaceae bacterium | reverse complement strand
CCCTCGGCCCGGTGCCAGATCAACGCCACGTCGCAGTCCGGGCACTCCCAGACCCGCCCGCAGGACCGGCATGAGAGGAAGTTCGACCAGCCCCGGCGGTTGAGCAGGACGATCGCCTTCTCGCCCGCCCGGCAGACCGCGTGCAGCGCCTCGTGCGTCGAGGGGTGCAACGGGCCCGGGGCGGCGCGCATGTCCAGGACCTCGACGGGCGGCAGAGGGCGCCCATCCACCCGGTTGGGCAGGCGCAGCCGCCGCAGACGGGCCGCGCTCTCCGGGCGGGGGGTGGCCGAGCCGCACACCAGGACCGCGCCCGCCTCGGCGGCCCGCCGCTCGGCCACGTGGCGGGCGTCGTAGCGGGGGTCGCCCTCCTGCTTGTAGGAGTGGTCGTGCTCCTCGTCGATGACGATCAGGCCGAGGTCCGCGAAGGGGGCGAACACGGCCGAGCGCGGGCCGACGCATACGCGGGCCTCTCCGCGGCGCATCCTGGCCCACTCGTCGTACCGCTCGCGCGCCGTCAGGCGCGAGTGGAGCACGGCGACCGCATCGCCAAAGCGCCCCACGAAGCGGCCCGCGGTCTGCGGGGTGAGGCCTATCTCGGGGACCAGCACGATCGCCGAGCGGCCGCGCTCGAGCACGTCCGCCACCGCCCGCAGGTAGACCTCGGTCTTGCCGCTGCCGGTCACGCCGTGCAGGAGAAGCGGTCCACCCCCACCGCTCTCGGCCCGCCGGCGGATCGTCGCGAGGGCCCGCGCCTGCGCCGGAGTGGGCTCCGCCGCCCCCGCCCTGGCGCCGACGCTCGCCAACGCGGGCCGTCGCGGAGCGTGGGCCCGGCGCTCGAGCCGAACCAGGCCGCGCCGCTCGAGGCTGCGCAGCGTCGAGTGGTCGGCGGCCCGGCGGCGCTGCAGCTCCGCTGCGGGCTGCGGCCCGGCTCGCAGGGCGTGCAGGGCCGCCCGCTGCCGGCTCCCCAGCCGCGAGCGCCCGCCCGGCGCCCCCAGCCGCCCGTCCTCCGTGAGCTCCGCGACCAGCGAGCTGCGCTCTCCCAGCGGCCCCGCGGAGCCGGTGCCCGTGCCCGGGGGGAGCACGAGCGCGAGGCCGCGGGCCGGCGTCGAGACGTACTGGTCGGCCACCCAGAGGCCGAGCTCAACCAGCCGCTCGGGAACCCCCGGCTCGATCGTCTGGATCGGCTCCGCGAGCCGCTCCTCGGGCAGCTCGCTCCGCTCGGCCAGGCCGACCACCACGCCGATCAGACGCCGGCGGGCGAACGGCACGAGCAGAACGCTGCCGACACCCGCGTCGGCGTGACGCTCCGCGAGCCGGTAGTCGAAGGGACCGCGCAGGCCGCGCGCCGGGGTGAGCGGCTCCACCTTGGCGATCACCCCGGCCACGCTAGGCGGGCGTCCGGACGCCGCCCCGGCCGCGTGTGGGAGGCTCCGCTAGTGGCCGTGGACTGGGAGACCCAGGGGGCGCTCGAGGGGCTGGAGGGGGAGGAGCAGCGCCAGGCGCGGGTCGAGCTCCTGGAGGAGCTGCACCGCGACGGCTTCTCGCTGGACGAGCTGCGCGAGGCCCATGAGCAGGGGCGGCTGCCGCTGCTGCCGGCCGAGCGCGCGCTCCAGGGCGACGGAGACCGCTACACGCTGGCCGAGGTGGCCGAACGAAGCGGCCTGGACCAGGACTTCCTCGAGGCCACCTGGCGGGCGCTGGGCGTTGCCCGGCCGGACCCCGACTCCCCGAGCCTGACCGAGGCCGAGCTGGAGAACGCCTGCACGCTGAAGCGCTTCCTGGACGTCGGGGTCCCGCCCGAGGGCATCCTCGAGGTGACGCGGGTGATGAGCCAGGGAATGGCGAACGTGGCCGCGTCGGCCGCCCAGGCCTTCGGCGAGGTGCTGCTTCAGCCCGGCGACAGCGAGCGCGACGTGGCCCTGCGCTCCGCCGAGGCCACACGCGAGCTCTTCCCCCTGCTCGCCGAGACGGCCAAGCACGTGCTGCGGCTGCAGCAGCTCGAGCAGGTTCGCCGAATCGCGATCGACGGGGCGGCGCTCTCGGAGGGGCGCCTGCCGGGGGCGGAGGAGATGTCGGTGGCGTTCGCGGACCTGGCCGGCTTCACGCGCCTGGGAGACCGCATCCCGGCCGAGGAGCTGGGCTCCGTCGCCGGCAGGCTCGCCGAGCTGGCGATCGAGGTGGCGGACCCACCCACCCGCCTGGTCAAGACGATCGGCGACGCCGCGATGTTCGTCTCACCGGAGACCCACGACCTGTTGAACACCGTGCTCGACCTGTTGGAGGCCGCGGAGAAGGAGAGCGAGAGCTTCCCGGCCGTGCACGCCGGCGTGGCCCGCGGGCAGGTGATCGGCCGGGCGGGAGACTGGTACGGCGCCTCGGTCAACCTGGCCAGTCGGATCACCGACTTCGCCTGGCCGGGCAGCGTCGTCGCGGCGAAGGACATCCACGACGCCGCGAGCGGCGACTACCGCTGGTCGCGCATCGGCCGGCGGCGCCTGAAGGGCGTCAAGGGCGAGACGGAGCTGTACCGCGTGCGGCGTCCCGAGGACTAGGCGCCGGCCGGCTCGCGCTCGGACTCCGCCAGGCCCGCCGCGCGCCGCAGCTCGTCGGCCTTGTCGGTCTTCTCCCAGGTGAAGTCGCGGTCCTCCCGGCCGAAGTGGCCGTAGGCCGCCGTCTTCTGGAAGATCGGCCGGTGGAGCTTCAGGTACTCCCGGAAGGCGCCGGGGCGGAGGTCGAAGTGCTCGCCCACCAGCTCGGCGAGCTTCGCGGGAGGGACCTTCTCCGTGCCGAAGGTCTCGAGCATCACCGACACCGGGTGGGCGACGCCGATCGCGTAGGCCACCTGGACCTCGCAGCGCCCGGCCAGCCCCGCGGCGACGATGTTCTTGGCGACGTAGCGGGCCGCGTAGGCGGCGGAGCGGTCGACCTTGGAGGGGTCCTTGCTCGAGAAGGCGCCGCCGCCATGCCGGGCCATCCCCCCGTAGCTGTCGACCATGATCTTGCGCCCGGTCAGGCCGCAGTCGCCGACGGGCCCGCCGATCACGAAGCGGCCGGTCGGATTGACGAGGAAGTTCTGCCGCGTGTTCAGCTTGCGCTCGTCGAACAGCTCGCCCGGGAGGATCGGGTGCACCACGTGCTCCCAGAGGTCCGGCCGGATCATCGTGTCGGGGTCGATGCCGTCCTTGTGCTGCGTCGAGATCAGCAGCTTCTCGATCTCGATCGGACGGCCGTTCTCGTAGCGGACGGTGACCTGCGTCTTGCCGTCCGGGCGCAGGTAGGGAACGACGTCGGCCCGGCGCACCTCGGCCAGCCGGTGGGCGAGCTTGTGCGCGAGTGCGATCGGGAGCGGCATCAGCTCCGGCGTCTCGCGCGTCGCGTAGCCGAACATCATCCCCTGGTCGCCAGCCCCGGCGACGTCGAGCTCGTCCTCGTCGGCGGGGTCGGTGCGCGCCTCGAGCGCCGTGTCGACCCCCTGCGCGATGTCCGCCGACTGCTTGTCGATCGCGTTGATGACGGCGGCGGAGTCGGCGGAGAAGCCGAGGTCGGCGTCGGTGTAGCCGATGCGGCGGATCGTCTCGCGGGCGATGTCCTGGATGTCGACGTAGGTGTTCGTCGAGATCTCTCCCGAGACCACCACCAGGCCGGTGTTCACGAGGGTCTCGCAGGCCACGCGGCCCGTCGGGTCGTCACGCATCACGGCATCCAGGACGCCGTCGGAGATCTGGTCGGCGACCTTGTCCGGGTGGCCCTCGGTGACCGACTCGGAGGTGAACAGGAACTCGTTGTCTTTGAACGGTTGTGAGGCCATAGGTCGCGCAGGGTACACGTGGCTAGCGCCTGTGCCGCGCACGCTGGCGGAAGTCGATCACGAGCGGTACCCCGTGCAGCCCGTAGCGGTCGCGGAGCCGGTTCTCCACGAAGTAAGCGTAATCGCGAGTGAGCAGCGAGCGGTCCGAGACCTGGATCGCGATCCGCGGCGGCCCGCTCTCGAACTGGGCCGCGTAGTACATCCGCAGGCGCTTGCCGCGTACGGCCGGCGGCTGGCGCTCCGACTGCACGTCGGACAGGAAGCGGTTCAGCTCGGAGGTCTTGATCCAGCCCTCCGCGCGCTCCGCAAGGTCGAGGGTGGCGGCGACCAGGCGCTTCAGCCCGCGCCCCGACACGGCGGAGACGGCGAGGACAGCCGGGCGCTGGCGCAGCTTGCTCGCGACCCGGGCTTTCGCGTCCTCCAGGTCGGTCTTCGTCAGATCCCACTTGTTCAGGGCCAGGACCGTCGCGCAGCGCTTGTGCATGGCCACGTCGGCCACCCGCAGGTCCTCGCTGGTCACGCCCTCTTCCGCGTCGCAGACGACCACAGCCACCGCCGCCCGCTCGGCCGCGCGCTCGGAGCGCAATTGGGCGTAGTAGTCGACCGTCCCCGCCACCTTGGTCCTGCGTCGCAGGCCGGCGGTGTCGACCAGCACCACGGGCCGGCCCTCGAACTCGATCCGGGTGTCGATCGCGTCCCGGGTGGTGCCCGCGAGCGACGCCACGATCACGCGCTCCTCGCCCAGGAGACGGTTGACGAGCGACGACTTGCCCACGTTCGGGCGCCCGATCACCGCCAGTCGGACCGCCTCCTCGTCGCTGACCCCGGAGTCGGGCAGGCGCTCCAGGATCGCGTCCAGCAGGTCCCCCGTCCCGAGCCCCTGTGTGGCCGACACCGGCACCGGGTCGCCGAGCCCCAGCGCGTAGAAGTCGGCCGCCAGGCCGCTCTGGCGGGCGTCGTCGAGCTTGTTGGCCGCCACGATCACGGGCGCGCTCGAGCGCTGCAGCTCCCGCGCCAGCTCGGCGTCGCCCGGCCTCAGCCCAGCCTGGGCATCGACCACCAGCAGCGCCAGATCGGCCTCGGCGAGTGCCGCGCGGGCCTGGCGCCGCACCGCCTCCGCCAGGTCGCCCTCCTCGGTCATGTCAACGCCGCCCGTGTCCACGAGGCTGAAGGGGCGGCCGTTCCAGTCCGCCTCCACCTCCTTGCGGTCCCGCGTAACGCCCGACTGCTCGTGGACGACCGCCTCCCGGGTGCCGGACAGTCGATTGACGAGCGTCGACTTGCCGACGTTCGGATAGCCGACGACCGCGACCTTCGGGGGCTTCACGGCCCGGGTCGCCCGGCGGCCGCGCGCACGAGCTCCACGACCCGCTCGGTCACCTGCTCGACGCTCATCCCGGTCGTGTCGAGCTCGACCGCGTCCGGGGCCGGCATGAGCGGCGAGTGCTCACGCGAGCGGTCCTGCTCGTCGCGAAGCGCCTGATCGCGCATGACCGTGTCCTGGTCGGCGCCGAGCTCGGCGGCACGCCTGCGCGCGCGCTCCTCCGGGCTCGCGCCCAGGAACACCTTCACCGGGGCGTCGGGCGCCACCACGGTGCCGATGTCGCGCCCCTCGGCAACCCAGTCGCCGTCGGCGAGCAGCGAGCGCTGCTTCTGGACCAGCGCCGCCCGGACCTTCTCGTTCGTGGCGACGCGCGAGGCCGCCTCCGCCGCCTCGGGCGAGCGGATCGCCTCGGTCACGTCCCGCCCGTCCGCCAGCACGCGCTCGCCGAGCTGGATGTCGAGCTCCCGGGCCACCTCGGACGCGGCGCCGTCGCGCTCGAGCATCGCTAGCCCCACGGCGCGGTACATCGCCCCCGAGTCCAGGTAGGTGAAGCCGAGCGCCCGCGCGACGGCGCGCGCCACCGTGCTCTTGCCCGCGCCCGCGGGACCGTCGATCGCCACGACCATCGGCGGAAGGCTACGTCTCGGGCGCGCCGTCCTCCGCTGCGCGTCCGGCGCGGGCGGCAGCGAGCACCGGCTCGCCGCTGTAGTGGCCGACCGAGTCGAACCAGCGCTTGGCGTGCAGCCCCTCGCGCAGGTCGCAATCCGCCGTAACGATGCCCTCGCCGTCGTAGAGCGGGCCCGCGACGAGCTCGCCCCAGGTCGGCTCGGCGATCGCCGCGCCGCCACGGCCGAAGACGTCCTGCTCCGGCAGCTCCAAGGGGAAGTCCTCCGGGAACGCCGAGCGCGGGATGTATTGGGGCACGGAGATCACGAACGCCCCCGACTCGATCGCGATGTGCCGGATCGTCGCCAGCCAGCCGTCCGAGTCGTCCGCTGTGGGCGCGATCCAGATCTGCGGCCCGTGGCGGTAGACCTCGTAGCGCGCGAGCGGCATCCGGTTCTCCCAGCAGATCAGGCCCCCGATACGGCCCAGCGGCGTCTCGGCGACGGTCAGGTCGTCACCCGCGCCGATGCCGTGGAACAACCGCTCCTGGTGCGTCGGCATCACCTTGCGGTGCTTCAGCTCGATCCCGTCCGGACCGAGCAGCAGCAGCGTGTTGTAGAGCGTGCCCGGGCGTTCGCTCTCGCGCTCGTTGACGCCGATCGCCACGTGCAGGGAACGCCGGCGGCAAGCGTCCACCAGCCGCTCCACGAGCGGGCCCGGCACGTCGACCGAGTTCTCCCACATGCGCTCCCACAACTCGTCGCAGCCGCCGAAGGACGCGGCCTTCCGCGCCCAGCCGTTGGATGGGTAGACCGGCACGAAGGCCTCCGGGAGCACCACGAGCTCGGCGCCCTCGTCAGCGGCCTCGCCGATCAGCCCCACGGCTTTTTCGACGGTCGCCTGCGCGTCCAGGATCACGGGCGTCGCCTGCACCGCGGCCACGCGCACCGTGCGAAAGGCGGTCACGCGCCGACCTTAGCCCAGCAGGGCGCGCAGGTCACGCTCGAAGCCCGGGTAGGAGATCGCCGCCGCCGCCATGCCCCGGACCTCGACGCCCTGTTCCGAGGCCAGGCCCGCCACGGCGCCCAGCATGGCGAGCCGATGGTCCCCCCTGGCGTCGAGCGTGCCGCCCCGCAGCGGAGACCCGTCGCCGCGGACGGCGAAGCCGTCGCCGGTGTCCTCGATGTCGGCGCCCAGCGCGCTCAGGCCCTCGACCACGGCGGCGATCCGGTCCGACTCCTTGTGCCGCAGCTCACCGGCTCCGCGCACCACCGTCTCGCCGTCGGCGAATGCCCCGAGCAGCGCGACGAGGGTGAGCTCGTCGATGGCGAGCGGGACCTCCTCGGGGCCGACCTCCGTCCCGTCGAGCGGGCCGGCCGCCACGTCGAGCTCTCCGGCCGGCTCGGCGGCCGGCTGCTCGGGGGCGTCCTCCTCCAGCTCGCCGACGATCACCGCCCCCATGCGCCGCGCGATCCGGATGAACCCCGTGCGGCTCCAGTTCAGCCCCACCCCGGAGATCACGATCCGCGAGCCGGGGACGAGCGCGGCCGCCGCCACCAGGAACGCCGCCGAGGACGGGTCGCCGGGCACGGTGACCTCTTCGAGCTCGAGCTCGTCGACCTGGGAGACGGTCACGCGAGCGCCCTCGCGTGCGACGGGCACGCGCGCCAGACGCAGCATGCGCTCCGTGTGGTCGCGGCTGGGACCCGGCTCGACGAGCGTGGTGCTGCCGGCGGCCATGAGCCCGGCGATCAGCACGCACGACTTCACCTGGGCGCTCGCGACCGGCTGTTCGTACTCGATTCCGGCGAGCTCGGCACCCTGCACCGTGAGCGGCGGCCAGCGTCCCTCGCGCGCGTCCATCGTCGCGCCCATCGCCACGAGCGGCTCCACCACCCGATCGACGGGACGGCGGCGGATCGATTCGTCGCCGTCCAGGGTCCAGCGACCGCCCGGCTGGCCCGCGAGCCAGCCGGGCAGCAGCCGCAGCAGCGTGCCCGAGTTGCCCACGTCCAGACGGCCGCCGGTCGCCTCCAGGGCCGCGTGCAGGCCCACGCCGCGCACCATCACCGCGCCGTCGCGCTCGTCCACGCCCGCGCCCAGGCTCAGCAGGGCGTCCAGCGTCGAACGGGTGTCCGCCGACTCCAGGTAGTTGTGGACCGTCACCGGCTCGTCCGCCATCGCGCCGAACAGGGCGGCGCGGTGGGAGATCGACTTGTCCGGTGGCGGCGTGTACTCCCCGCGCAGCGGGCCCGAGGGCTCGAACCTGGCGCGGCTCACAGCTTGGCCACGGGAAAGCCGAGCTCTCCGATCACGTCCCTGGCGCGCTCCGCCTGCCCCTCCCCGGCGATCCAGAGCGTGATCGCGCCCGAGCTCATGTCGGGGGCCGGTGACAGCGCCATGTCCACGATGTTGACGTCCGCACGTCCGAGCGCGAGCGCCACCTGGGCGACGATGCCTGGGCGATTCGGCACCGTCAGCACGAGCTCGTGCACGGCGCCGCCGGTGAGGTCGACCTCGAGCAGCCGGCGCCTGTCCTCCCGCGCCTGGTCGTTCCAGGCCGCGAGCCCGGCGCCGTCCTCCGCCCGGAGCCAGCCGGCGACCTCGCGCAGGCGCTCCGCCACCTCCTCGACGGCCGCGGCGATCGCATCGTGGTTCGAGAGGTAGATCCCCGTCCACACCGACGAGGCCGCCCCCGCGACGCGCGTGGCGTCGCGGAAGCTCGGGCCGATCCGCGGCAGCGGCTCCTCTTCCTGGGCGAGCCTGCGCGCCGCCTGCGAGACCAGCACGTTCGCCAGCACGTGGGGAAGGTGGCTCACGGTCGCGAGCAGCCGGTCGTGCGTGTCTGCGTCGATGGCGATCGGTCGCCCGCCCAGCGAGGCCACGACCCGGTGCAGGCGCTCGAACAGCACGCCGGAGGAGCGCTCGGAAGGAGTCAGGTACCAGGTGGCGCCCTGGAACAGGTCGGCGCGCGCGTGCTCGACGCCCGAGGTCTCGGCGCCGGCCACCGGATGACCGCCGACGAAGCGCTCGTCGTCGGTCGACTCCACCACGTGCTGCTTCGTGGAGCCCACGTCCGAGACCACGCAGTCGTCGCCCGCCAGCGCCAGCGCCGCGCTCACCTGGCCGGGAAGTGCCGCCACGGGCCCGCAGGCGAAGCAGGCATCGGCTCCCTCGAGCGCGTCATCGAGGGTGGCCGCGGCACGATCGATTGCGCCGAGCTCCAGGGCCCGGTCCAGCCGCTCGGGGCTGCGCCCGAAGCCCACGACCTCGGCGTCGTCCACGTACTCGCGCGCGGCCAGGCCGATCGAGCCCCCGATCAGCCCCACGCCGAGGATCGCGATCCTCATCCGGCTTCGCGCCGCGACCTGACCGCGCCGGCGAGCCGATCGAGCACCAGGACGGTCGAGTCCCAGTCCATGCAGGCGTCCGTGATCGACTGGCCGTAGGTGAGCGGGCCCGAGTCCAGGTCCTGCCGGCCCGCGACGAGGAAGGACTCGAGCATCATTCCCACGATCGCCCCGTTGCCGCCGGCGACCTGCTCGGCCACGTCGGCGGCGGCGAGCGGCTGGCGGTCGGCGTCCTTGCCGCTGTTGTCGTGAGAGACGTCGACGATCAGGCGCTCGGGCAGCCCCGCGTGGCGGAGCTTCTCGAGCGCGCTCTCGACGCCCGCAGAGCCGTAGTTCGGCGCGTCGCTCCCGCCGCGCAGGATGATGTGGCAGTCCGGGTTGCCGCGCGTGTGCAGGATCGCCGGGGTGCCGCTCTCGGCGATGCCCGCGAACGCGTGCGGGGCCGCCGCCGCGCGGACGGCGTCTACGGCGACCTGGAGGTTGCCGTCGGTGCGGTTCTTGAAGCCCACGGGCATTGACAGGCCGGATCCGAGCTGGCGATGGATCTGACTCTCCGTGGTGCGCGCGCCGATCGCGCCCCACGCCACCGCGTC
This sequence comes from Thermoleophilaceae bacterium, assembly GCA_046262995.1. Taxonomy (GTDB): domain Bacteria; phylum Actinomycetota; class Thermoleophilia; order Solirubrobacterales; family Thermoleophilaceae; genus JBHELQ01. The sequence continues at coordinate 5,306 of JBHELQ010000032.1, read as the reverse complement.
GGAGATGTACTGCGGCGTGATCGGATCGAGGAACTCGCAGCCCACCGGCAGGCCCAGGCCGTGCACCTGGAGCAGGAGCTTGCGCGCGATCCGCAGGCCGGCGTTCACGTCTCCGGACCCGTCCAGGTGCGGGTCGTTGATCATGCCCTTCCATCCCGTCGTGGTGCGCGGCTTCTCGAAGTAGACGCGCATCGCCACGCAGAGGTCCTCGCGCAGCTCGTTTGCCTTCGCGCTCAGGCGCTCCGCGTACTCGAGGGCGGCGTCGACGTCGTGCACGCTGCACGGGCCGACCACCACGAGCAGCCGGTCGTCCGTCCGCTCGAGGATGGCGTGCACGTCCGAGCGCCCGCGCAGCACCACTTCGGTCTCCTCCTCGCCCAGGGGCAACTCCTCGAGGATGGCCGCGGGGGCGACCAGCGGCACCACCTGCTCGATGCGCTGGTCACGGACGTGCTGGAGATGCTTTGAGCTGCCTGTTGCCACTTCAGACTGCCTTCGAAGCTCGTTTCGTTGCCGACGAGGCGCACATGAGGGTAGTTGCGGGCGTCCGGGCAACTCGGTGCGCGGGTGCGGCCGATGGGCCGCGGAGCCGGACGCCTAGCTAAATCGCCAATACCAGTACGCGCGCCGGCGCGCGCCCGGACGGGCGTCGCGGCAAGCGGCCGTGCGTGCGCGGCTGGTCATCGCCATGACTTGTAGCACGGCGGGCCGGCGGGCGGCAAGGGATGAAAAAAGTGCGGCGGCGGCCCTTACCGGCCGCCGCCGCGGGGAGGGGAGGTACCCTGCGACGTGCATCGGCGCGTCGCCCGCTCGACTTGAGCCCTACAGCACCTCGTCGAGCGCGGTGAGCAGGCGATCGTTCTGCTCGCGGGTGCCGTAGGTGATCCGCAACCGCCCCTCCTCGCCCAGAGCCTCCCCCGCCCTGACAATCACCCCGCGCTCGGCCAGCCCGCGCACGACGTCCGCCTCCTCGCGCTCCCCCAGCGAGAGCCAGGAGAAGTTCGCCTGGCTGTCCGTGCTCTCGAGACCGCGCTCCTCGAGCGCCGACTCCACGTGCAGGCGCTCGATGGCGGTGCGCTCGACCCGCCTCTCCACCTCGTCCTGGTGCAACAGCGCCTCGGCCGCGGCAGCCTGCGCCAGCGCATTGACGGAGAAGGGCTGGCGCACCCGGTCGACGGCCAGCCGGAACTCCTCGGACCCGATCGCGTACCCCGCCCGTAGTCCGCACAGGCCGTAGACCTTCGAGAACGTCCGCAGCAGCACCGCGTTCGGGTGGCGGCGAACCAGGTCCAGCGACTCGTCCGGGTCCTGGAGCGTCGAGAACTCGACGTATGCCTCGTCCACGAGCACGGCCACGTGCCTCGGAAGCTCCGCCATGAACGCATCGATCTCGGCCACCGGCAGAGCAGTCGCGGTTGGGTTGTTCGGGTTGCAGACAAGGACCAGGCGGGTCGCGTGGGTCACCTCGCGCGCCATCGCCTCCAGGTCGTGGCGGCCCTCGGAGTCGACCGGCACCGTGATCGCGCTGGCCCCGCTCATCGCGGCCAGGTGCGGGTACATCGAGAACGAGGGCCAGGCGTAGATCAGCTCGGCGCCGGGCTCGAGCATCGCCTCGGCGGCCGCCAGCAGGATCTCGCAGGACCCGTTGCCTACGGCGACCTTCGCCGGTGAGACGTCGCAGCGCTCCGCGATCCGCCGCCGCAGCAGCGACTTCTCCGGGTCTGGATAGCGGTTGAGGCCTGCGAGCTGGGACTTGATGGCGTCCGTGACCGCCTGCGGCGGGCCCCAGGGCGTCTCGTTCGAGGCCAGCTTCACGAGCTCGCCGCCGTATTCGTAGGTGTCGGCGGCCGGGTACACGGGGATCGCCTCGATCCGGCGGTTGAACTCGATCGGGCTCACTGCGCGCCCTCCAGGTCGCGCCTCAGCGCGACCGCCTCGCGCAGGTACACGTGCCTCGCCTGGCTGCCCGGCTCCGCGTGGCAGTGCACGAGCAGGCGGATCACCCGGGGAAGCGAGCCCGGCACCGCGATCTCACGAGCGCACAGGAGGGGCACCTCCGACAGCCCGAGCCGCCGGGCCGCCTCGGCGGGGAAGGCCGCGTCCAGGTCGTCGGTGCAGGTGAAGATGCAGCTGACGAGCTGGCCGGCCTCCAGGCCGTTGCGCTGCATCAGCTCCCGCACGAGCTCCTCGGTGGCGTCGAGGATGGCGTCGGGCTCGTTCTGATCAACCGTGATGGCGCCCCGGAGCGCTCGCAGCTGCACGGCCGGTGATTGTGTCAGGGCCCGCTCGCCGCCCTACTAGTCCAGGCCCTCGAGAATGCGGTCAACCGGGCGCACCTGGTCGCGCAGGCTCACGCAGCCCTTCGCGCGACGGCGCAGCGGCTGGCCCTCCTCGTACTTGGACGGCGAAACCTTCCGCGCGCTCCAGCAGCGCTTCCCCGTCAACTCCACTCGGTAGACCACCCCGTTCGAGGCCCCACGGTCGAAGACAAAGCACCCGAAATGCCGTGGCCCGGTCCGCCGGCAGCTCTCCTCGGTCAGCGCCGGGGTGCTGTCGAGCTTGTGAGAGACGGATTGATTGAGGGCCCTGCCGGAGACATCACCCACGGCGGGAGCAAAGAGAAGTGCGGCGATACCGGCCACCAGCAGAAAGGTCAGGGCGCCGACGATCCAGGGAATGGCCCGCTCGAGTCTCACGACCCTTCGGCCGCCTTGCGCAGACGCTCGACCTCCAAGGCACGCAGCCGTCGGGCCGTCCCGGGCGCGAGATCAAGCCAAAGCGCTCCGAACGCGATTCGCTCGAGGGCAACCGCCCGGTGGCCCACGGCCTCGCACATCCGGCGCACCTGGCGCTTGCGGCCCTCGTGGATCGCGATTTCAAGTAGGCCGGGGCTCACTACGCGCACCTTGGCCGGCGCGGTTGCCCCGTCTTCCAGCACAACGCCGTCCCGCAGCGCGCGCAGCGAGCGCTCGCTCACGCGGGGCGGCTCGACGCGCGCGCGGTAGACCTTCTCGACCTCGTGGCGTGGGTGCGTCAGGAGCTCCGCCAGCTCGCCGTCGTTGGTCAGCAGGATCAGGCCGGTGGTATCGGCGTCGAGCCGACCGACCGGGTACAGCCGCCGCTCGGAGTCGACGAGCTCGACCACCGTCGGCCGCCCGTGGGTGTCGCGCGCCGTCGAGACGACCCCCACCGGCTTGTTCAGGACCCAGACCTCGTGCGGCTCCTCGGCGAGCGGCCGGCCGTCGAGCGCTACGCCGCTCCGCTCGTCCACGTCGCGCGCCGGATCGGTCACCACCTCGTCGCCGACGCTGACCCTGCCCTCGGCCACGAGCCGCTCCGCGGCACGCCGCGACGCCACTCCGGCGTGTGCAAGGAACTTGCCCAGGCGCATGCGCTGAGCTTGACACCGCGCTTGCGATGCTTGCCGGGTGAGCGAGGTCGAGCGAGCGCGCTGGTGGAGCGTGCGGCGGGCGCAGAACCGCAAGCCGGCCACCTATCGCTGCCCCTTCTGCGGCCGGCTGCTGCCCGCGCTGAGCGAGCACGTGCTGATCGCGCCGGAGGGCGACTCGAGCCGTCGCCGACACGCCCACACGCGGTGCGCGCTCAGAGCCCGCAGGGAGGGACGCCTCCCCGCCCATGACGAGTGGGCGGCGACGCAGCCGCGCCGGCCCGGCCCGCTGAGGCGGCTGGCCGGACGGCTGCGACACTGGTCTCGATGAACCTCGAGCTCCTGCGCGAGCGACTGGCGGAGCGCGGAGAGCCCTCCTTCCGCGCCGACCAGATCTGGCAGTGGACGGCTCGCGGCGCCGCGTCCTACACCGAGATGACCAACCTGCCCGCGTCGCTGCGGGAGGCGCTCGGCACAGACGTGCCGTACTCGTCGCTCACCCTGGAGAGCGAGGCCCTGGCCGGCGACGGCACGGAGAAGGCGCTCTTCTCGACAGGCGATGGCAAGCCCGTCGAGGCAGTGCTGATGCGCTACCGCGACGGCCGGCGCTCGCTCTGCCTCTCGAGCCAGTCCGGCTGTCCCTTGACCTGCACCTTCTGCGCCACGGGACAGATGACGTTCGGGCGCAATCTGACAGCGTCCGAGATCCTCGACCAGGCGCTTCACTTCCGCCGCAAGGAAGCCGTCAACCATGTCGTGTTCATGGGCATGGGCGAGCCGCTGATGAACCTGGACGCGGTCTTCGGCGCCGCCAGGCGCCTGCCCGACCTCGGCGTCTCGCACGCGCACACGGCGGTCTCGACCGTCGGCTGGGTCCCCGGCATCGAGCGCATGGCCGGCGAGGGACCGCCCCTGCGGCTGGCGCTGTCCGTGCACGCGGCCGACGACTCTCTTCGCTCCGAGCTGATGCCCGTCAACGAGCGCTACCCGCTGGCCGACGTGCTGGAGGCGTGCCGGCTATGGCACGAGCGGCGGAGGCGTCAGGTGTTCGTCGAGTACCTGATGCTCGGCGGCGTCAACGACCGCTACGAGCAGGCAGTCGCGCTGGCGGACGTGCTCCAGCCCAGGCGCGCCTTCAAGGTCAACCTGATCCCCTACAACCCGACGGACGCCGGCCTGCGCGGCTCGACGCGGGAGGCGATCGCCGCCTTCGGCGCGACGCTCGAGGAGCGCGGCGTACGTGCCACCGTGCGCCTCACCCGCGGTCGCGACATCGACGCGGCCTGCGGGCAGCTCGCCGCGCGGGCCTAAGCACGCCTAGCCGGGCAGACCGGTCAGCGTAAGACCGCGCGAGGCGCACGCTTCGGCGATCGCGGGCAGCGCCTCCGCGGTGGGGAGCGCGTTCGGCCGATGCCCGTAGCGCGGCGAGTCGTGCAGCAGGACGATCGCGCCGCCGGTCAGGTCGCGGCGCACAAGCTCGGCAAGCCTCTCCGCCGCCAGCGCCTCCCAGTCCATCCCCCAGGCCGACCAGTAGACGACCTGGAGCCCGAGCTCCTGGGCGGCGGCGTACGACTCCCGGCCCAGCCGCCCGTAGGGAGGGCGGAAGAGGCTCGGCCGCTCGCCTGTGGCGGCCTCGATCGCATCCAGCCCACGCAGCAGGTCGTCGCGCGTCTCCCCCCTTTCAAGTCGCGCCATCGACTCGTGGTGGAAGCAGTGCAGCCCGACGCGATGGCCGCGCCGGACGAGCTCGCCGCCCAGCTCGTGATGGAGGGTCAGCTGCTCTCCGACCACGAAGAACGTGGCGTGGGCGCCGATCCCGTCGAGCGCGTCGAGCACCGGTCCGGTCGCATCGGGGTCGGGGCCGTCGTCGAAGGTCAGCGCCACGCCGTCGTCGAGCCGCTCCAGGCCCGGCAGCTCC
>JBHELQ010000031.1:0-29344 GCA_046262995.1 Thermoleophilaceae bacterium | reverse complement strand
GGCGTCCTCGAGGGCGCGGCGCGCGGGCCGGTCGTGGACCTCGCCAAGCGGGGCGCGCGCGAAACCGACGTCGCCCGCGTCGCGCTGGTCCAGCAGCCCGGTGCGGAAGACGCGCGCGGCCAGCGCGAGCGAGGCCTGGTCGGCCGGGAGGTTGAGGGTCGGAAGCGCGATCAGGTTCCACAGCGCCTCGATCGCCGCCGGGCCCTGTCCGTGATCGGCGAGCCAGTCCCCGAAGCTGCGCTCGTCCAGCGCGGGATCGTCTGGGTCCAGGCGGCGCAGAGCGAGCGCGGCTCGGACGACGCCCGCGCGCTCCGCCGTCCTCAGGAACGGATAACGCGCCAGCGCTCCGGCCAGGTGAAGCGGCGCCGGCAGGGCGGAGCGCCGCAGGCGGCCGCTCCTGCCGCCGGGGGCCAGCACCTCTATCGCCAGGCGCGGCTGCAGGATGGTCGCCTGCTCCGAGCCGAGCCGGCGGAGCAGCTCGCGGTAGGCGGTGCAGCAGCGAAGGAAGACGTGCTGGCCGTTGTCCAGCGACAGGCCGTCGCGCTCGAACGAGTACGCGGCCCCTCCCAGCCTCGGCCGCACCTCGACCAGCGTGACGCGCGCCCCCAGGTCGGCGCAGCGGAGCGCCGCGGCGATGCCGGCGAGGCCGCCGCCCACGACGACGACGCGACCGCCGCTCATCGCCTGGCCCCCGCCGGGACGGCGTGCGAGGCCCGCGCGCCGGCCCCCCTCAGGCTGCGAGCGGCCACCCAGGCCTTCTCCCACGGCGGCAGCGACAGGCGCCGCTGCATCACGACGGCCGGGTCGCGCTCGATCCGGTCGAGCAGGCGCCGGTAGATGCCCGCCATGGCGAGCACGCACGAGGCGCTGCGCGCATCCAGGTAGGGCACCACGCCGAGGCCGCGCTCGAACGACTCGCGCGCCCGCCCGGCCTCGAAGCGGACAAGCGACGCGACCGCCTCGGGCGGCGCCTGGGCGAGGCCGCTCTCGCAGCTGAAGCGGCGCAGGTCTTCGGCGGGCAGGTAGACGCGACCGGCCTCGAGGTCCTCGCGGACGTCGCGCAGGATGTTGGTGAGCTGGAGCGCCACGCCGAGCTCCTCCGCCGGCTCCGCGGCGGCCCGCGGGTCGGAGCTGCCGAAGACGGCCAGGCACAACCGCCCGATCGAGCCCGCGACGCAGCGGCAGTACAGGACGAGCTCGTCGAAGCGCTCGTAGTGGACTTCGCGCACGTCCATCTCCACGCCGTCGATCAGCTGTTCGAAGGCGTCGAGCGGTAGTGAGAAGCGCCCGTGCGCCTCAGCGACCTCCGCCAGCACGGGGTCGTCGCCCGCCTGGTCGAGGGAGGCGAGCCGGCGGCGCTGCTCGTCGAGCGCCGCGAGCTTGCGCTCGGCTGGAAGCTCGCCGTCGCCGATGTCGTCGATCCGCCGTGCAAGGGCGTACACCGCGCACATCGCGCGCCGCTTTTCGGGGGGCAGAAGGCGGATCCCGTAGAAGAAGTTGCGCGCTCGGGAGCGGGTGACCTGCTCGCAGTGGCGAGAGGCCGACGAGGCGGCGGCGGTCACGCCCGACCGCCCTTCGCCAGGGCGCGGAGCAGGTCCGCGGCGCGCCGGACCCGCCCGGCCCTCGGGCTGCCTGACAGGACGTCGTGGCCGGCGGCCTCGATCGCGGCGAGTGCGGAGCGGCCGCCCGCCGCGAAGGCCGCCACGGCCAACCTCGGCCGTCCGCGCAGGGTGGCCGCGAGCGGCGCTCCCTCGTCGAGCAGCCGCCGGGCGCGGCCGACCTCGTGGGCGATCAGGGCACGCACCGCGGGAGAGGCGGGCGCGCGGTCGAGGTCCGCGGGCTTGCAGCCGAACCGCTCCATGTCCTCGGCCGGCAGGTAGGTGCGCCCGCACGCCCGGTCCTCGCGCACGTCCTGAAGGTGCTCCGTCACCTGAAGCCCGCTGCAGACCCGGTCCGACAGCTCCAGTCGCTCGGACGTCGCCTCGCCGAGCACGTGCAGCACCATCCGCCCGACGGGGTTCGCCGACAGCTCGCAGTAGCCGAGCAGCTCGTCGAAGGTCGCATAGGAGCGCACCGTCTGGTCACGGCGCCCCGCTTCGATCAGGCCGCGCGGAAGCTCGGCCGGAATCCCGCAGGCGTACAGGGTGGGGGACAGCCGGCGGAGCAGCGGGTGCCGTGCCTCTCCGGCATAGGCCCGCTCGAGGTCCTCGTCCAGCCAGTCGAGCATCGCCAGGCGGTCGCCATGGGCTTCGTCGCCGGTGTCGTCCACGAGCCGCGCGAAGCCGTAGAGCGCGAGCAGGTGGTGCCGGATCGCGCGCGGCAGGAGCCGGGACGCGACGGGGAAGTTCTCGGCCCCCGCCTGCTCCATCACCGCCCGCTCGGCCGGGAGTCCCGTGGGCGCGGCGGTCGTGCTCATGCCGCGCGGTCTACGCAGCGGCCCAGCGCGATCACCGGGAAGACCTGCCGGTAGAGGTGGTAGTTGATGTAGAAGTGGCCCGGGAAGCCGGTGCCCGTGTAGTGCGGCTCGTCCCAGGAGCCGTCGTCGAGCTGGGTGTCCGCGAGCCAGCGCAGCCCCCGCCGCGCCGCCTCCGAGCCGGCGTCACCGGCGGCGTGCAGCGCCAGCAGCGCCCAGGCCGTCTGCGAGGCCGTGCTCTCGCCGCGCCCGATCCAGCTCGGGTCCTCATAGGAGCGCGCGTCCTCGCCCCAGCCGCCGTCCTCGTTCTGATGCTCCTCGAGCCAGCGCACCCCGGCCCGCATCCGCGGATCGTCGCCCGGAACGCCCGCCGCCGCGAGCGCGGGCATGACGCTGCCGGTGCCGTAGACGTGGTTCACGCCCCAGCGCCCGAACCACGAGCCGTCGCGCTCCTGCTCGCGGCTGAGCCATTCGACCGCACGGCGGGTGTCCGGGTGGTCGGCGAGCCCCTCCCCGGCGAGCAGCTCGATCGCGTGGGCGGTCACGTCCGCGCTCGGAGGGTCGATCACCTCGCCGAAGTCGCAGAAGGGAAGGTCCCGGCACAGAGCGCGGGTGTTGTCCGCGTCGAAGGCGGCGAAGCCGCCGTCGGACGACTGCATCCCGAGCGTCCACGCGGTGCCGGCGCGAACGGCGCGGTCGAGCCGCGCGGGATCGGGATGCGCGACCCGTCGCAGCGCGAGCCCGACCTCGGCCGCGTCGTCCACGTCGGGGTAATTGTCGTTCTCGAACTCGAACGCCCAGCCGCCGGGCGCCAGCCGCGGCCGGCGCACGGACCAGTCGCCGGGCGCCATCACCTGCTCGTCGAGCAGCCAGTCGGCGGCCTGGAGCAGGGCGGGGTGGTCGGCGTCGAGGCCCGCGTCGGTCAGGGCGATGATCGCCAGCGCCGTATCCCAGACCGGTGACTGGCAGGCCTCGAGCCGCCGGATCCCGTCCTCCTCGATGATGAACGACTCGATGCCCTCGAGCCCCCGGCGCATGACCGGGTGGTCGGGCGAATAGCCCTGGAGGTCGAGCGCGATCAGGGAGTAGACCCATGGCGGCTGGATCCCTCCCCACGACCCGTCCGCCTCCTGCCGGCGCACGACGAAGCGCTCGGCGCGCTCGAGGGCGAGTTGCCGCAGCCAGCCGATCGGCCGGCGCTCGTAGGCGTGCAGGGGACGATCGAGCGCCATCAGGGCACGTCCGCCAAGGGTGCGCGGGTTCAGGGCCGGACGATCGCCGGTCCGCAGCTCGTCCACGTCGAACGGCACCGGCCGCACCGGCCGGTGAGCCCAGACGATCGACAGCGCCACGATCGTCTGGCGCGCCCAGCAGGCGAAGTCGTAGGGGTTGAGCGGCGCCCACGGTGGGAGCAGCGTCAGCTCCGGCGGCAGCGCGGGCACGTCGTCCCAGGCCCAGAGCCCGAACAGCGCCAGCCAGATGTGGGTGAAGACGCGCGCGTGCTCGAGTCCGCCCGCCTCGCGTACCACCGCCGCAGCCCGCCGCATGTGGTCCTCGTCGGGCGAATCGCCTGCCAGCCGCAGGGCGACGTAGGCCTCGACCGTCGTCGAGAGGTTCACCGGGCCGGCGTGGAAGTTCGACCAGCTGCCGTCGTCGCGCTGCTTCGAGCGGATCCACGCCGCGGCCGGGCGTGTCTTGTCCGGATCCGCGATCCCCAGGAACCGGCGCAGCAGCTGGTCCTCGGCGTCCATCGTCACGTTGGTCTCGAGCTCGCCGCGCCAGAACCCGCCGCGTTCCTGCATCGCGAGCAGCCGTTCGCGACCGCGCTCGAGGGCGCGCTCGAGCTCCTGTGCGGATGACGGCGAGGTGGTCAGCATCGGCGAAGTCGGCGCGAGCACTTTATCCGCCGGCCGGGCGCGGATCGGCGCGCGAGCTCAGGGACGAAGTCCGCGCGCCTTGGGGCCGTCGCCCAGCTCGTGCTCCAGCAGCTCGTACGCTCGCGCGGCCCAGTCACACAGGAGCGGTCGTGTATCGCGCGGGTCGATGATGTCCTCGATCGCGAACCGCTCCGCCGTGCGGAAGGGCGAGCGCACGGCCTCGAGCCGCGCCTCGATCTCGCGGTAGAGGGCCTCGCGGTCCTCCGCGGCGTCCAGCTCCCGCCGGTAGGCGGCCTCGAGCCCGCCGGCGATCGGGAGCGAGCCCCAGCTGGCGCTCGGCCACGCGTAGCGGAGGTTGACCGTCGAGTGGTTGCTGTGGCCCGCACCCGCCACGCCGTAGACCTTGCGCACGATCACCGACATCCACGGGACGCTCGCCTGGTAGAGGCCGGTGAGCGCACGCGTCCCGCGGCGGATCGTGCCGGCGCGCTCCGCGGCCGTGCCGACGACGAACCCCGGCTGGTCGACGAAGTTCGCCACCGGCACGCGGAACTGGTCGCAGACGTCGACGAAGCGCGTCAGCTTGTCCGCGGCATCTCCGGTCATGCCGCCGCCGTAATGGTTCGGGTCGGACGCGAGCACCCCGATCGGCCGCCCGTCGAGCCGGGCGAGGGATGTGATCACCGAGCGGTCGTAACGCGCTCCGATCTCGAACAGCGAGCCGCGGTCGAAGACCGCGTCCAGGATCTTCCGCATCCGGTACGGCTTGCGCGCGTCGTGGGGCACCGCCCCGAGGAGCTCCTCCTCGCGGCGATCCGGCGGGTCGTCGCCGGGCACGACGGGTGGCAGCTCCCACGCGTTGTCCGGCAGGTAGGAGAGGAAGCGCTTGAGCTGGGCGAAGGCGTCGTCCTCGTCATCCGCCTCGTTGTCCACGGCCCCGGCCTGGGTCTGGGCGCGCGAGCCCCCGAGCTCCTCCTTGTCGGGCGTCTCGCCCAGGCCCGCCATCGCAACGACGGGCGGGCCGGCGACGAACAGCTGCGCGGCCCCGCGCACCATGACGCTGAAGTGGGTAGCGACGACGCGCGCCGCCCCCAGTCCCGCGGTCGGCCCGAGCGACGCCGCCACGACGGGGACGCGCGACAGGTTCGCCACCATCAGCTCGAAGCCCGGGAAGACCGGGACGTTGCTGAAGCCCATGTCCTCGAGCGTCTTCACGCTGCCGCCCCCGCCGCTTCCCTCGACCAGGCGCACGAGCGGCAGGCGCAGGTCGTGGGCGGCGCGCTCGGCCCAGACCATCTTCTGCCAGATCGAGGCGTCGGCGGAGCCGCCGCGGACGGTGAAGTCGTCGCCCTCGACGATCGCGCGGCGGCCGTCCAGGCGCCCCTGTCCGACGACCATGTTCGCCGGCTGGAAGTCGGTCAGCTCGCCGTCGTCGCCATAGCTGCCGCGGCCGGCGAGCGCGCCGGTCTCGTGGAAGCTGCCCGTGTCGAACAGCCTCTCGATCCGCTCGCGCACGGTCAGGCGGCCCGCGGCGCGCTGGCGCTCCACGCGCTCCTCGCCGCCCATCCGCTCCGCGAGCTCGGTTCGCCGGCGAAGCTCCTCGAGCTCCTCCTCCCAGGACATGGTCAGGCGATGCTAGGCCGCGCGGCTGTGCGCGGCCTCGCGGGCCCGTGCGGCGTTCTTGACGATTCCCTCGACGATCCGGGGCCAGGCGCCGGGCGGCAAGTCGTGGCCCATGCCCTCGATCATCATCAGGCGCGCCTCCGGGATGGCCTTCGCCGTCGCCTTGCCGCCGGAGCGCTTCACGAGCCGGTCCTTGGTGCCGTGGATCACGAGAGTGGGCGCCTTGATCCCGCGCAGGTCCTCCTTGCGATGACCGGAGGCGTTGATCGCCGCGAGCTGCCGCGCCAGGCCGGCATTGCTGACGCCGCGGTCGTAGGCCTGGCCCGCAAGCCGCCGCAGCGCATCCTCGTCGCGCTCGAACCCCGGCGAGCCGACGACCCGGAACAGCCTGACCAGGCGCTCGACGTACGCCTCCTTCCCCTCCTTCGGCCGGGCGAGCAGCTTCGGTAGCGCCCTCAGGGCGGGCCGCCCCCGCCAGCGGCTGCCGGTCGTGGACATGATCGAGGTGAACGACAGCACCCGCTCGGGGTGCCTGGCCGCGAGCACCTGTCCGATCATGCCTCCCATCGAGGCGCCCACCACGTGCGCCGACTGGATCCCGAGCTCATCGAGCAGGCCGACCCCGTCGCCGGCCATGTCGGCCAGGCCGTAGGCCACCCGCTTCGGCTTGCGGCGGAGCATCTCCCACTGCTTGGGCGTGGGCGCGCCGTCGAACCGGGTGGAGCGCCCGACGTCGCGGTTGTCGTAGCGGATCACGAAGAAGCCCTTCTGCGCGAGCATCCGGCAGAACTCCTCGGGCCAGGCGATCATCTGCGTGCCCAGCCCCATGATCAGCAGCATCGCCGGATCGCCGCGATCGCCGAAGGTCTCGTAGCAGAGCTCGACGTCGCCGACCTTGCAGAAGCGCTCGTCCATTCGCGGGGCAGAATAGGGTTCGAGCGGAGTTGATGCCCGCCTGAACCCGCTAGTCGACAAGATGTGGCCGGTCCTGAACCGGCTCATGGGCGGCCACGCGGCCTTCTACCGCGCGAGCGGCGGCCTCGTCGGGCACCGCTTCCCGGGGCTGCCGCCGTTCCTCGTGCTCGACCACGTCGGGGCGAAGAGCGGCAGGCGCCGCGCCGCGCCGCTGCTCTACCTCGAGGACGGCGACAGCTACGTGGTCATAGCCTCGAAGGGAGGGCACCCCAAGCACCCGGCCTGGTTCCACAACCTGCGGGCGAACCCGGACACCGCGATCCAGGTCGGGTCGCGCCGGCTGCCGGTGCACGCAAGGGTGGCGAACAAGCAGGAGCGGGCCCGCCTCTGGCCCCGCGCGGTCGAGGTCTGGAGCGCCTACCGCGACTACCAGGAGCGCACCGGGCGCGAGATCCCCGTCGTGATCCTCGAGCCGCGCGCCTAGCGGCGGCCGCGCGTCATCCGAGCGCCATTCCCGGCGCGACCCGCGCCTCGACCAGCCGCGGCTCCTCGGCGGCGATCGCGCCCCGCAGGGCCTCCGCGAGCTCGTCCGGCTTCTCGATGCGGGTGGAGTCGACCCCGTAGGCGCCGGCCAGCGCCGCGCAGTCGAGTGCCGGCAGGTCGAGGCCGGGCGCGCCGGTCACGGACTCCATCTCGCCGAACCACTTGAGGATCGCGTACTCGTCGTTGCGCAGCACAAGGAAGGTGACGGGAGCGTCGTAGGCGGCCGCCGTCCAGAAAGCCTGGATCGCGTACTGCGCCGAGCCCTCGCCGATCACGCACACGACCGGGCGCTCCGGCTGCGCCAGCTGCACGCCGATCGCGGCCGGCAGTCCGTAGCCGAGCCCCCCGCCCGCCGAGAAGTAGTAGCTGCCGGGTCGCGAGAGCCGCAGCCGGTTCCGCACCGCCAGCGTGCTCGCCGGCGACTCGAGCACGACGATGCCGTCGGGTGGGAAGGCCTCGGCGAGGGCGGCCACCGCGGCCGACGCGCTCATCGGCTCGGACTCGGGTGGCGGCTCGGGGCCGGGTCGGGCATCCGGGGCCTGGCGCTCGGCCTCGTCCACCTCGTCCAGCAGCGCCTCCAGGGTCAGCGCCACGTCGGCCACGATCGCGTCGCCCATCGGCGCGCGCGCGGCTTCGTCGGGGTCGCTCGTGATCGCGACGAGGGCGGTTCCCTCCGGCAGCAGGGGGCCGGGGATGTTCGGGTAGTAGGGGAAGACCGACGAGCCGGCGACCAGCACCAGGTCCCGGCCCGACAGCGTCTCGGAGACCGGACCGATCGCGGGCGGCAGGACGCCCTGGAACAGGGGGTGGTCCTCGGGAAAGCCCAGCCGTCCGCCGCCGGGCGCGGGGCTTGCCCAGACGGGCAGGCGCTGGCGCTCGGCCAGCGCCACGGCGGCGTCCCAGCCGCCGCTCGAGTCGATCTCCGGCCCGGCGACGAAGACGGGGCTCTCCGCGGACGCGAGCCGCTTGGCCAGGTCGCGCACCGCCGCGGGGTCGGCCGCCGCCCGGCCGCCGACGGAGCGTCCCGTCTGGTGGGCGACGGCGTCCGCGTCGGCTTCCGCTCCCCAGTCGTCCATCGGGATGGATACGAACACCGGTCCCCTCGGAGGGAGGGCCGCCAGCTGGGTCGCCCGCGCGAGCGTGTGCGGGACGTCCTCGGCGCGTGGGGGCTCGTAGCTCCACTTCACCAGTGGGTGCGGCATGCGGATGGCGTCGCGGTTGGTCAGGTTCGCCTGCAGCGTCATCAGCGACCGTGCCTGCTGCCCGGCGGTGACGACCAGCGGGGACTTGTTCGCCTGTGCGTTGAAGATCGCGCCCATGCCGTTGCCCACGCCCGGGGCCGTGTGCAGGTTGACGACGGCCGGCCGGCCGCTCGCCTGCGCGAAGCCGTCGGCCATTCCCACGGCCACGGCCTCCTGCAATGCCAGCACGTAGCGGAAGTCCTCCGGGAAGTCGGCCAGGAAGGGGAGCTCGGTCGAGCCCGGATTCCCGAACACCGTCGTCATCCCGCGCGCGCGGAACATGTCGTACACGGCTTCCCGGACCGTCGCCATCCGTCTCCTCCCTCGGGCTCGGCGGGGATCCTAGTCGGGGCGTGCCGGTTCCAAGGCCACGCAGCCGCGGTCGTCGAGGCCGAACTCGAGCTCCGGCGCGTCGGCCTCCCCCATCGCCGCGCGGGTGGCGGCCGGGTCGCGCGTGTAGACGAGCAGGAAGCCGCCTCCCCCGGCGCCCATCAGCGTCGCGGCGTCGGCCCCGGAGCCGCGCGCCCGCTCACGCAGCTGCTCCACCTGGGCGGGCAGCGCGCCGGGGGCCCGGGCGCGCTTCAGCTCCCAGCCCTCGTCGATCAGCGGCCCCAGGCGGTCGAGCGCGCCGGACTCGAGGACGACCGCCGTCTCGCGGGCGAGCTCGGCGCCGCGGTCGAGCTTGCGCGCCACCTCCTCGTCGCCGGCCAGCGTGCGGCTCACCTGGTGCGAGAGGAGCTCGGACGCGGATCGCTCGGTGCCGGTGTAGAAGAGGAGGAACTGTTCGCGCAGTGCCCGCAGCACGTCGTCGTCCAGCCGCAGGCGGCGCACGTCCACGGAGTCGTCCGGGTTGAAGCTGTAGGCGCATACGCCCCCATGCGCCGCGGCGTACTGGTCCTGCTTGCCGACGGCCCGGCCGAGCATGTCGATCTCCAGCTCGCAGGCGGCTTCGGCGAGCTCGCCGGCTGAGGCGTCGCGGCCGCCGGCGAGCTTCAGGGCCTTGAGAACGCACACCGCGTAGCTGCCGGACGACCCGAGACCGGTGCCCGGCGGCACGTCGGCCACGGAGGCGAGCTCGAGCGGGGGGCCGCCCCAGTGGCGTGAGAGCGCGGCCCGGAGGATGGGATGCTCGACCTCCTCCGGCGCTCCGGCGTCCTCGTGGTGAAGGTGCTTCAGGACGTAGCGCCGCCCGAAGGCCGGGGTGGCGACGACGTGCACGTAGCGGTCGATCGCCGCCGAGACCACGAAGCCGCCCGCCCGCCGGTAGTGGGAGGGCAGGTCGGTCCCGCCCCCGCCGAGGGAGAGGCGCAGGGGCGCGCGGGTCACGGTGGCCGCCACGAGTCGAAGCCTGCCACGGGGGCCCCGGGGACGGCCGGCGCCCTCCTTCTCTCCAACCTCGACCGCCCGTGCGCGTTCTGAGGGTGATGCCTCGCACTCGGTTGACAGCCTGCAGGCCGGGTACCACCCTTAGTCGGTGCCTACCGTCTCGGTCCCCCTACGGTCAGGCGGGCCTGCCCGCTCCAAGCGGTTGCTCACGGTGC
Source organism: Thermoleophilaceae bacterium (assembly GCA_046262995.1). Classification (GTDB taxonomy): domain Bacteria; phylum Actinomycetota; class Thermoleophilia; order Solirubrobacterales; family Thermoleophilaceae; genus JBHELQ01. The sequence goes on along the minus strand of JBHELQ010000031.1, from coordinate 19,191 downwards.
TGGGAGACGACCGTCTCGTCGCTCATCTGCGCCGTGGCAGCGAGCCCGCGTTCGAGGTGCTCTACGAGCGCTATGGAGCCAGGATCCTGGCCTTCTGCCGCCACCTGCTCGGCTCGCACGAAGAGGCCGAGGACGCCGTCCAGCAGACCTTCGCGTCGGCGTATCGCGACCTCCTGCGGGACGAGCGCGAGATTCGCCTCAAGCCGTGGCTCTACACGATCGCCCGCAACCGCTGCCTGTCGGTCCTGCGGGCCCGCCGCGAGGAGCTCTCGCCGGAGGTGGACATCCAGGTCACCGGGCTCGAGGAGCAGGTCGAGCGCCGCGCGGAGCTGCGGCAGCTGCTTCGGGACCTGGGCGACCTGCCCGAGGAGCAGCGCGCCGCGCTGCTCCTGTCGGAAGCGGGCGGCCTCGCGCACGCAGACGTGGCGGAGGTCCTGGGCTGCGAGGTGCACAGGGTGAAGGCGCTCGTGTTCCGCGCTCGCTCGGGACTGATGCAGCGCCGGGAGGCGCGGGAGCTGCCTTGCGTGGAGGTGCGCGAACAGCTCGCGAACCTGCGCGGCGGCTCCCTCAGGCGCAGCCATCTGCGCCATCACCTGAGCGAGTGCCCCGGCTGTCGCGGCTTCCGGGAAGAGGTGAAGCGCCAGCGCCTGCTGCTGGCGGCGGCGCTGCCCGTGACGCCGTCGCTGGGGCTGAAGGCGAGCGTGCTCTCGGCGGCGGGGTTCGGCGGCGGGACGGGCGGCGGAGCCGCGGTCACCGGTGCCGGGGTGGTCTCGGGCGGGCTGCCGGCGGTTGCCGCGACGGCCGCCAAGATCGCCGTGGTCGGAGCGCTGGTGGGCGGGGGGGCGGTTGGTGGTCATGCCGCCCTGGTCGACTCCGGCTCGGAGGGCGCCCCCGCAGCGCCGGCAGTCGAGGCGCCGGCCGCGCAGGGGGCCGTCCCCAATCGCGGAGAAAGCACCGGCGCGCGGGCGAGGCTTCGGCGCGGCGGTCGAGCGGGCGGCGCTCGGCACGGCCGTGGCGGCAGGGCCCTTGCCCGCGGCCGGCCTCACGCCCGGCCGCTGGCCTCGGGGAGGTCCGAGCGGGTCGAGCCCGGGGCCGGGAGGCCCGATTCCGTGCAACCGCCTTCTCGCGCGCGCGTCAGGCGCGACGAGCAGTCGACGCTGACGCCGGTACGGCGACGACGGCCGGCGGCCCCGCGCAGCTGGCGCGAACAGCGCTCGAGCGGGACGGCGGAGTCCGGTACCGCGCTGGACAACGGCGCGTCCGGCTACTAGGCGGCAGCGGCGGAGGAGCGGACCCAGCCCACGATCGAAGGGCTGCTCGTGGCGGACGATCCGGGCGCGTGGGAGGCCTGCGGCTTCCGGGTGCGAGAGGGGAGCTGCGAGATCGGCAGCGTCCGCGTCCGCCTCGACCCCTCGGCGGCCGGCCGGGGCATCGTCGGCTGGTCGGTGCGCGGGCTGCGCGACGGCGACCTCGACGGCCTGCCGAGCTCCCGGTCCGAACGGGCGCCGGCGCGCGGCACGCAGCATCCGAACGGCGCGGTGTCGATCGACCACGTCGTGGCGTTCACGCCCGACCTGGAGCGGACGCGCGCGGCGCTCGAGGCCGCCGGGCTGGACTTCCGCCGGCTGCGCGAGGGCCCGACGCCGGGAGGGTCGCGGCGCCAGGCCTTCTTCCGGATGGGCGAGGTCGTCCTGGAGGTCGTGGAAGCGCCGGAGGGGACGCACATCCGCGAGGACCCTGGCGGCCCCGCGCGGCTGTGGGGCATCGCCCTGCTGGTGGAGGACCTCGAGTGCCCAGCCGAGCTGCTCGGAGATCGTCTGGGCCCGGCCCGGCCGGCCGTTCAGCCCGGACGCCGGATAGCGCCGCTCAGGACGCGGGCGGGACTTGGACCGGCGATCGCGTTCATCACGCCCGGGCCTGGGGCTGCCTGACGAGGTCGAGCTCCCGCCCCTCGGACGCCATCTCCACCTGGTCCGCCCGCCCACCCAGCTCGCACCAGAGCTCGACCGCCCGGCCGTGCAGGACGTCGAGGAAGTCGTCCGAGTGGAGCGGGTCGTGGTGGAACAGGAGCAGCCGGTCGGGTTCCGCCCGGCGGGCGAACGCGAGCGTGTCGGACAGCCCCGAGTGCCCCCAGCCGACGTGGTCCGGGTATTCGTCGTCCGTGTACTGGCAGTCGTGGACGAGCAGCGTGGCGCCCCGCGCCAGCTCATAGCCGGAGATCCAGTCGGGATCGTCGCGACCGAGCTCCGCGCCGAGCGCCGGCTCGTGGTCGGGCAGGTAGCAGAGCGACGTGTCGCCCTCGTCGATCCGGTAGCCGAGGGTCGGCCCGCGGTGCGTCACCGACGCCGCCCGCACGGTCGCGGTGCCGATCTGCCACTGGCTGTGCGGGGCCTCCCGGAACTCGACCTCGCAGGGGAGCTCGCGGACCTCGACCGCCGACAGCGGCGCCGAGATGTAGCGCGCTATGCGGTCCTGGAGCGGAGCGTCGGGCGCGGCCGGCCCCCAGACGACGATCTCCGAACTCGGCCGAAACGCCGGGGCGAAGAACACGAGCCCCTGGATGTGGTCCATGTGCAGGTGGGTGAGCAGGATGTTGATCCGCGTGCGCTCCTTCGCCAGGACGAGTCCCAGGTTCCTGATGCCCGTGCCGGAGTCGAGCGCAAGGACCGTTCCGTCGGCCAGCGTCACCCCCACGCACGAGGTGTTGCCCCCGTAGCGCGTCGTCTCGGGCCCCGGCGAGGGGACCGAGCCGCGTGAGCCCCAGACCTTGACCTTCATCTCAGCCCTCTTCCACCGGCCAGAAGATCGCGATCGCCCCGCTCGTTCCCTCGGTCGTGACGATCGGGACGGCGCTGACCTCGATGACGTGGTCGGCCCCGTCGAGGGAGCGGATCTGGAAGCGGGAGTGGGCCGGGCGGCCGCGCCGCAGCGCGAGCGTCAACGGCAGCTCCTCGATCGCGATCGCTCCGCCGCTCGCGTCCACCGGGCCGAAGGCCGTGCCCCACTCCTCGGGCCGCATCCGCCCGGCCTCCTCGAAGCGCTTTCCCAGCAGCGCCCCCGCCGCGTCGTTGTAGAAGACGAGCACGCCGTCCTCGTCGACGAGGAACGCGGGCGTCGACAGGCTCGACAACAGGTTTCGCGCGAGGATCAGCTCGAGCGGACGCTGCGACACGGTGGGAACGTAACGGCCCGGCGCCTGGCGCGACTTACCCTTGTAGAGCGAAAGGAGGTTGGATGACCGAGACGGCCACATTCGGGGCGGGCTGCTTCTGGCAGGTCGAGGTGGAGTTCCGGAACCTGCCGGGCGTGGTCGACGCGGCGGCCGGCTACATGGGCGGGGCGCTCGAGGACCCGAGCTACGAGGACGTGTGCAGCGACCGCACGGGGCACGCGGAGGTCGTGCAGGTGGAGTTCGACCCCGACGAGGTCTCCTACGACGCGCTGCTCGAGCGCTTCTGGGAGATGCACGATCCGACCCAGGTGAACCGCCAGGGGCCGGACGTGGGCAGCCAGTACCGCTCGGTCGTCTTCTTCCACTCCGCCGAGCAGCAGCGGGCGGCGGAGGAGTCGAAGGAGCGGGCGCAGGCGCGCTTCTCGCGCCCGATCGCCACCGAGATCGTGCCCGCGCAGACCTTCTGGCAGGCCGAGGACTACCACCAGCAGTACCTCGTCAAGCGCGGTCTGGCGACCTGCCGGATCTAGGCCCCGGACCGGGCCGCCGCTTGACTCGGATACGGGCAGCCTGTATTCGAGTGCATGCGTGCATCCGGAGCGCTCCCCCAGGGTCCTGGCCCGCGGCCTGGGCTCGCTCGCGGCCACGGCGCTGACGCTCGTGGCCGCCGCGCTCGTCGGGTTCGGGATACCCGCGGGCTGGCTCTGGGTCGGCTCGCAGCTCCAGACGACGTCGGGCGGCGGCGGCTTCGCACTCGGGGCGGTCGCCATCGTGTTCGCCGGGATCCTCGGCTCTTACTTCGTGATCATGTGGCTGCTGGGGATCGTCGCGGCGCGCCGGCTCAAGGGTCAGGCCGGCCCCCGGCGCTACAACTGGAATCGCAGCATGCGTGACGAGCGGCACCGCGCGCCGACCCTCAACCGGCTTGAGACCGTCTTCGTGACCGCGGCGGTCGTCGTGGGATTCGCGTACATGGTCTGGTTCCTGTTCTTCGCGGGATCGAGCCTGCCGAGCGGCTGAGCGCGGGTGCGCTTACGTAGCTAGCCTGACGCCGTGGACGCCGCGACGTTGCGCAACCGCCTGGCGATCGCCACCGCCATGTGGCGCGAGGCGACCGGGGAGCCGTTCCCGAAGCTCGCGCCCGGCGAGCCCGCGCGGCAGCTCGAGGCGTTCGAGCTCCAGCTCGTCGACGTCCTGTGCAGCAAGGCGACGCCGGAGACGGCCCGCGACACCGCCGACCGCACCTGGGACCTCGTGCACGACCGGCCCGACGACGATCCGGTCAAGCGCCGCGTGGCCGAGTGTCACGAGGCGCTGGCACGCCTGTCGGCGCGTATGCGCCGGGACGACGGAGACGAGCCGTAAGCTTTCCGCTCGGTGAGCGACCAGCCCGAGCTGTTCGATCGGCGGGTGAAGGCGAGATCGCTCGCCTACGTGTTCACCGCTGGAGCCGCGCTCGGCCTGCTCACGCTTGCCTTCCCGCACGACTCGCGCATAAACGAGCCCGCGCTGTTCGTGCTCGCCGGAGTGGCGGTGGGCGTGGCCGCGCTCTTCCTCTGGCGCGCCCCGTGGACCTCCGACCTGGAGCTGCATGCGGCGGTGGCGGTGGGGACCGTGATCATCACCGTCGCGCTCTACGAGGTGCACACCACGTCGCTCTATCCGATCATCTACACGTGGACGGCGCTCCAGGCGTTCACCTTCTTCCAGCTTCGCTGGGCTTTGGCGCACGTCGTCCTGATCGCGGCCCTCTACGCGGTGCTGCTGACGATCCAGGACCCGATGAGCCCGGTGGTCCTGTGGCTGTTGGCCGTGGGGACTCCGACGGTGGTCGGGCTGCTCGTGTCCCGCCTGCTCGAGCGCCTGCAGGGCGCCGCGGCAAGCGCCGCCGAGCGCGCCGGGGCACTGGCGCGGAGCGAGACCCGTCTGCGGACGGTGCTGGACAGCGCGCCGAACGCCTTCGTGGCGATCGACAGCAGCGGAAAGGTGAGCATCTGGAACGTCGCGGCGGAGCGGATGTTCGGCTGGCGCGCGGAGGAAACGCTCGGCCGTCCGCTGCGGGAGCTGATCTTCCCGCCCGAGGGTCGTGGAGAGCACGACGAGCGCCGGGCACGGCTACTGGCGGCGGAGGAGCCGCGGATGTGGGTCGAGACCGAGCTGCAGCGGCGTGACGGCAGCCGCTTCCCGGTTGAAGAGACGCTCACGCGGTTCGAGCTCGGAGACGAGCTGATGCTGTCCGCCTTCATCCGCGATGTCAGTGACCGCCGCCGGCGCGAGGAGGAGCGCGAGGCGCTCCAGCGCGAGCAGAACGCCCGCGCGGAAGCAGAGCGCGTCGCGGAGATGATCGGCGGCATGCAGGTGCTGGTCGACGCGGCGTTGTCGCACCGCGCCCTGGACGACATGGTCACGGAGCTCGCTCCGCTGGTCCGCGACGTGCTGATCGCCGGCGCCGCCAGCATCTTCCTGGTGGACGAGGAGCAGCGCCTGGAGTTGGCGGCCTCGACGGCGGGGACGCCGCTCGAGCAGTTCGAGCCGGTCCCGGCGGGACGTGGCTTCGCCGGCCGCGTCGCCGCCGAGCGTACCCCGCTCCTGATCGAGGACCCTTCGGCCACCGACCTGCTCGACCCCGGCCTGCGGGAGCTCGAGATCCACTCGCTACTCGGCGTCCCGATGATGGCGGGCGGTCGGGTCACCGGCGTGATCGTGGTCGCCGCCTCGCCGCCGCGACGCTTCCGCGAGGAGGAGCTCGCCCTGCTTCAGCTCGCCTCAGACCGCGTGGCGCTGGCTATCGAGCACGCCCGCGTATACGAGCGGGAGCACCGGATCGCCGAGACGTTGCAGCGCAGCCTGCTGCCGGAGCGGCTGCCGCAGCTCCCGGGCCTGGCGGTGGCGGCCCGCTACCTGCCCGCCGCCAGCGAGGCCGAGGTCGGGGGGGACTGGTATGACGTGATCGCCATCCCCGGCGGCGGGATCGGCCTGGTGATGGGCGACGTCGCCGGCAAGGGGCTGGCCGCCGCGTCGATGGTCGGACGCCTGCGGAGCGCGCTGCGCGCTTACGCGCTCGAGGGCCATCCACCCGCGGCGGCGGTGGAGCAGCTCAACCGCCTGGTGTGGACGGAGGCGGACGACAGCCAGATGGCGACGCTCATGTACGTGGTGCTGGACCCGGCGGAGGCAACTCTGTGCTGGGTCAATGCAGGGCACCTTCCGCCGATGGTGATCGTCGGGGAGGGGCTGCCGCACTACCTGGAGGGCGGCCGCTCGGTCCCGCTCGGCGTCTTGCCGTTCCCGGGCTTCGAGGCTGTCGAGGTGGCGATCGAGCCCGGCGCGAGCGTGGTGCTCTACACGGACGGCCTCGTCGAGCGCCCCGGAGTGCACCTGGACCAGGCGCTCGAGCATCTGGCGCAGGTCGTGAAGGACGCCCCGGGCGAGCCGGAGGCGCTGTGCGATCACGTGCTGAGCGCGATGGTCCCCGAGCGAGGCGCCCCCGACGACGTGGCGCTTCTCGTCCTGCGGAGCGTGCCGATGGCGGACGACTTCAGCGTGGAGCTGCCGACCGCCCCCGAGGCACTGGCTTCCATGCGGAGCCTGCTGCGGCGCTGGCTCCATCACGCCGAGGGGAGCGATCAGGAGATCGCGGAGATCACTACCGCCTGCGGTGAGGCCGCCACAAACGCGATCGAGCACGCCGGCTCGGTCGGCCGCACGCCGTTCGAGGTGGTCGGCCGGCTGCATGGACGTCAGGTGGAGATAACCGTGCGGGACCGGGGCGCCTGGCGGGACCCGCGCGACGACGACCAGGGGCGCGGACTGTCGCTCATGAGAGCGCTGATGGACGACGTGCAGGTCGATCCGGGCCCCAAGGGGACGATCGTCCGGCTGAGACGCCGGCTGGACGGCGACACGGCCGACAACGGAGCGGCGCGCGAATGAGCGGGCTGGCGGCAGTCTCGATCGAGCAGCGCGACGACGTGGTGATCGCACGGGTCACGGGCGAGCTCGACATCGCCGAGGCCGGCGACACCGGCGAGCGCATCACCGAGGCGGTGGCGCCGACGGCGAAGGGGGTCGTGATCGACTTCAGCGAGCTCGAGTTCATCGACTCCAGCGGCGTGGCGATGCTCTTCTCGCTCGCGCGCAAGCTGGACGTGAGCCGGCAGGAGCTCCGGGTGGTGGCCCCTGCCGAGGGCCTCGTGGCAAGGGTCCTGGAGATCGTCGAGTTCCGAAGGGCGGCGCCGGTCGACCCGGACCTGGACGAGGCCCTGGGGCAGATAGGGAAGGGCGAGCGGAGCTAGACCCTGGCGGTGGTGTGCTCGGCCACGAAGTCGAGCACCGCGCCGTTGAGCTCCTCGCTCCGCTCGAGCCAGGAGCCGTGCGGGCCGCCCTCGATCGTCGTGAGCTTTGAACCGGGGATCAGCTTCGCGAGCTCCTCGGACTTCCAGAACGGCACCAGGATGTCGCGATTCCCGCCGACGATGTGGACGGGCATCGACAGGCCGCCGAGCCGGTCGCGCGTGTCGTGGCGGCTGCAGGCGTCCAGCTGCCGCGCGAAGGCCTCGGGCGGCTGCGGATTGGGGTTCTGCAGGGTGAGCCCACGCAGCGTTGCGAGGGCCTCCTGGTTCTCGAAGAACTCCTCGGTCATGTTGAGCAGCATGAGCTCGTCGACGCGCTGCTCGCGGCTCATGTGCTGCACGCGCGCGCCCCAGACCTCGCTCAGCTTGCGCGCCCAGGCGCCGCTCCAGGCGAACGTGACCGTCAGGGTCAGGGTGCGGATCCGCTCGGGCGCGGCGAGCGCCATCTCCTGCGCGATCAGGCCGCCCATCGAGAGGCCGAGCAGGTGGAACGAGTCGAGCTCCAGCGCCTCGGTCAGGCCGAGGGCGTCCTGCGCCATGTCCCGGATCTCGTACGGCCCGCTCGCCATTGACGATTGGCCGACGTCGCGGTTGTCGAAGACCACGGTGCGGTAGCGCTCCGAGAAGGCCGGGATCTGGGGCAGCCAGGCGAGCGTGTCGCCGCCGAGCCCCATCACCAGGACGAGCGGCTCACCCTCCCCGTGGACCTCGTAGTAGAGCGTCTGGTCGCCGACGTCGATCGTGGGCATACGGGCGTTCTCCTTTCCCGTGGAGCCGTGGCGGCTCCGCGCGCGAGAAGGCTAACGGTCGGCCGGCCCAGCGGACAAGGGTAGGCTTCGAGGTCGGCGAGCAAGGGAGGAAGGCGTGGAGCAGAAGACGATCGAGGAGGTCCCCGGGACGGCCGCCACGAAGCCGGCCCCCGAGCGCGACCGGGACGAGCGCAACACGCTCGAGGTGAAGAACCCGGCCACCGGTGAGCTGATCGCGACCCTCCCGGCGATCCAGCCCGAGCAGGTGGCCGAGCTCGTCGAGCGGGGGCGGAGGGCCCAGCCGGGCTGGGCGGCACTCGGCTACGAAGGTCGCGGGCGGATATTGCGCCGCGCCCAGAAGTGGGTGACCGACAACGTCGACCGCATCGCCCGCACGATCGTCGCGGAGAACGGCAAGGCCTATGAGGACGCGCAGCTCGCCGAGGTCGCCTATGCCGCCAACGCGTTCGGCTTCTGGGCCAAGCACGCGCCCGATTACCTCGCCGACGAGAAGGTGCGCTCCAGCTCGCCCTTCGTCCTCGGCCGCAAGCTGATCGTCCGCTACGCGCCAATGGGGGTCGTCGGGGTCATCGGGCCCTGGAACTACCCGCTCACGAACTCCTTCGGCGACTGCATCCCGGCGCTGGCGGCGGGCAACTCCTGTGTGCTCAAGCCGGCGTCGCTGACCCCGATGACCTCGCTGCTGATGCAGGAGGCCCTGCTCGAGTGCGGCCTGCCCGAGCACGTCTTCCAGGTCGCGGTGGGCGGCGGCCAGGTGGGCAGCGAGATGATCGACCACGTGGACGCCGTGATGTTCACCGGCTCCACCGAGGTCGGGAAGAAGGTGATGGAGCGCGCGGCCAAGACGCTCACCCCCGTCGGCCTGGAGCTGGGCGGCAAGGACCCGATGATCGTGCTCGCGGACGCCGACATCGAGCGCGCCGCCAACTCCGCGGTCTACTACGCGATGCAGAACGGCGGCCAGACCTGCATCTCGATCGAGAGGGTCTACGTCGAGGAGCCGATCTACGACGAGTTCCTGGGCAAGGTGGAGCAGAAGATGCGCGAGCTGCGCCAGGGCGCCCCGAGCGGCCCCGGCACGGTCGACGTCGGCGCCGTCACGTCGCCACCGCAGGTCGACCTGATCGACGGTCACGTGAAGGACGCCGTCGAGAAGGGCGCGCGCGTGCTCGTGGGCGGTCACCGGGGCGACGGTCCCGGCGACTTCTACGAGCCCACGCTGCTCGTGGATGTCGACCACTCGATGGAGGCGATGACCGAGGAGACGTTCGGACCGACGCTGCCGGTCATGAAGGTGCGCGACGCCGACGAGGCGATCCGCCTGGCCAACGACTCGCCCTACGGACTCCAGGCTTCGGTCTGGACCAAGGACGTGGGCAAGGGCGAGCGTGTGGCGCGGCAGGTCGAGGCCGGAGTCGTCTGCATCAACGATGCCCAGCTGAACTACGTCGCGCTAGAGGTGCCGATGGGCGGGTGGAAGGCATCCGGCCTGGGCTCCCGCCACGGCCCGGGCGGCATCCGGAAGTACACGCAGCAGCAAACGCTGATGATCACGCGGCTGGCGCCTAAGAAGGAGCTCCACATGTTCCCGTACAGGGCGGGCAAGACGAAGCTCCTCAGGCGGATCGTCCAGCTGATCTGGGGCCGCGGGAAGCGCGACTAGGTCCAGCCGCGCGGGCCCGGGCTTGAGCCGTCGCCGGGGCCCGCCGACTAGGAGGGCGTGGCACGAGGACTACGCCGCCTGTCCCTCGCCGCGGCCGCCCTGGCCGCTGCATGCGCCCTGTTCGCGAGCACGGGCGCGTCGGCCAGGCCGTACGGGCTCGTCGTCGGCAACCCCGCCAACCGCCTGGTCGCCAAGCCGATCGAGGGCTATCGCTACGACTACGCGCGGCGCTGCCGCAGGCGCCCGATGCGCGGAGCGCTGCGGCTGGAGCACTGGCTCGACACCCACGTTCGCGGTGTCTCGTGGGGGATCATGCGCTGCGAGAAGCTCGGTCGCCACAACTACAGCCTGCACTCGGAGGGCCGCGCGATCGACTGGCACCTGAGCGTGCACAGCGCGGCCGACCGGCGCGCCGCTCGACGCCTGATCCTGACGCTCCTGGCCACCGATCGCGCGGGGAACGCACACGCATTGGCGAGGCGCATGGGTGTCCAGGAGATCATCTGGAACTGCCACTCGTGGTGGTCGGGCGCCGAGCGGATGGGGAAGTACTCCTATTGCTACGACCGCCGCGGGCGCCGGCGCAAGCGCCTCGACGAGACGCTGGCCCATCGCAACCACGTGCACATCGGCCTGAACCTGGCCGGGGCCCGCCTGCGCACGAGCTTCTGGCGCCGGTAGCCTCAGCGGCGCTTGCCGGAGCTCTCGCCGCACAACCGCATCGAGGTGGAGGTCGACCGCGCCCTGTGCATCGGCTCAGGCGACTGCGTCGACACCGCTCCGGACGTCTTCCAACTCGACGATGAGGACAAGGCGGTGGTGGTCGATCCCGACGGAGCGCCGCTCGACGACGTGGTCGAGGCCGCGCGCAACTGCCCCGTGAGCGCGATCCGCGTCACCGGCGCCGACGGCGACCTCTACCCGTAGCTCAGCGGCGCCGGCGCAGGATCGCGAGCCCGGCCGCGACGCCGAGCAGCGCGAGCGGCAACCACGCGCGCGGCTCGGAGCGGCGGCGAGGGGCACGGGCCTGGGTTCCGGGCGCCGGCATGGCGAACTCCTCCGCCGCCAGCACGTCGTGCGGCTCCTGGATGCCGCTGGGGTCCGCCGGGTAGCGCTGGTCGCGCGTGGGCATGGCGAACTCCTCCGCAGCCAGCACGTCGTGCGGCTCCTCGATCCCGCTCGGGTCGGTGGGATAGCCCTCGGGCGGGGGCCGGCCGGGGATGCGGACCATGGTCCAGAAGCTACCGTTTCGGGCGATGGACCTGGCCGCCCCGACGGATCGGAGGGCCTGGCGGCGAATGGCGCCGGCCGCGGCGACGCTGTGCCTGGCCGTGGGCGCCTTCGGCTGCGGCCCGAAAGAGCGCCCGCCCCCCGGGGATCCGGTCCTGACGCCCGACTCCGTCCGCGGGGTTCGCAAGGAGCGCGGCTCGGAGCTGCGCGCGCAGGGCCATGTCGTGCGGTTCGCCGGCGCCGGCGCCACGCCGCAGGCGGGCGGGCCCGACGCGCCGAGTCCCGGCGCTCCTTCGGACAAGCAGGTGCGCGCCGACCTGCGCGCCGCGCGAGCCGAGCTGCACGACTTCAAGTCCCACCTGAACAGCACGGCCTTCCTGCAGACGGGGCCGCGCGCCCGCGTCCTGCACGACGGCACCGCCCAGGCGCCCGCGGACGCCCCGGACGTCGTCAAGCGGGTGATCCTGGCCGCCAACGAGATCGCCAAGTTCCCCTACAAGTGGGGCGGCGGGCACGGCAGCTGGCGAGATTCGGGCTACGACTGCTCGGGCTCGGTCTCGTTCGCGCTGGCGGGGGCGGGCCTGCTGGACCGCCCGCTCGCCTCAGGCAACTTCGTGAGCTGGGGCGCCGACGGGCCTGGTGACTGGATCACGATCTACGCCAACTCCGGCCACATCTTCATGGTCGTGGCGGGACTGCGCTTCGACACGAGCGGCCAGGGCCGCGCCGGCACGCGCTGGCAGGACGCGGCACGCTCCACCGGCGGGTTCGCGGTCCGCCACCCGCCGCGCTTCTGAGCGCGGACCGGCTACTCGAGCTCGGCGGGCACCAGCTCGAGCTCCAGCTCGCGGCCTTGCCGCAGCAGGCGCACCGTCACCCGTGCTCCGATCCGCTCGGCGACCATCAGTCGCTGGAGGTCCTCGACGCGCTCGACCGGGGTGCCGTCGACCGCCACGATCAGGTCCTCGGGCTTCAGGCCCGCCCGCCCGGCGGGGCTTCCGGGAACGACCTCCACGACCTCGACGCAGCCGTCTCCCGGGGTGAGCGCCCGCGCCTGCGGCGGCAGCGGCCGGGGCCCGCCGGCGATCCCGAGATAGGCACGCCGCACGCGGCCCTCGCTCATGAGCGCCCCGATCACGCGCCGGGTCGAATCGTTGATCGGGACCGCCAGCCCAAGCCCCACGCCCGCGACGGCCGTGTTCACGCCCACCACTCGCCCGCGGCTGTCGGCGAGGGCCCCCCCGGAGTTCCCGGGGTTGAGCGCGGCGTCGGTCTGGATCACGCTGTCTATCACCCGCGCCGTGCTGCGCGAGCGCGCCGGCAGGGAGCGCCCGAGCGCGGACACGACACCTGCCGTGATCGAGCCGCCCAGGCCGTGGGGGTTCCCGATCGCGACCACGAGCTGCCCCACGCGCAAGCGGTCGGCCTCGCCGAGCTCGGCCGCCGGCAGGCCGCCGTCTGCGGTGCGCAGCACGGCCAGGTCCGAGAGGGGGTCGCTGCCGGCGACCTCGAAGCGCTGCTCGCTGCCGTCGGCGAACGCCGCCCGCCCGCTTCGCGTGCCCGCCACTACGTGGGCGGACGTCAGCAGGAAGCCATCGGGGGTCAGCACGACCGCGCTCCCCGCGCCGGCGGGCAGCTGGCCGGCCCGGGTGCGGCGCATGACGCGCAGGCTCGCCACCGATGGCGCGAGGCGCTCGGCGACGGCGACCACGGCGCGCGAATAGGCGTCGAGCGCCTCGGAGTCGGCCGGATCGACGGCTGCCGGGGGCGTGAGCGTCGTCATGCGGCCGCCCGTCCGTCGCCGGACTTGCCCGGCAGCCTCGCGGTCAGCCGCCGCTCGTCGTTCCCGCGCACGACACCCAGCTCCAGCTCACCGCCGTCAGCGGGAAGGGAGTCGAGTGCCGTATAGAGGGCCTCCGCCGCATCGAGCTCCCGTCCCCCTGCCGAGACCAGCAGGTCGCCGGTCGCGACGCCTGCCAGCTCCGCTGGGCTGCCGTCCTCGACGGCGCGCACGAGCAGTCCCGTCCGCTCGGGCAGGCCGACCGCCCGCCGCAGCCGCCTGGCGACCCTGGGCGGAGCGACGGCGACGCCCAGCCGGTGCTCCGGCGGCGCCTCACCGCGCGCGAGCAGGCGCACGCGCTCCCGCACCGCCGGCCCGGCCGGCAGCGCGAGGATCAGCCCGCCCTCGAGGCGCAGCGCGTTCAGTCCGACCAGGCGCCCGCGCGGGTCCACGAGCGGACCTCCGGACGATCCGCGGGGGAGCGGGGCGGTGTGCTCGATCGCGCCCTGGACGCGGCGGCCCCGCGGGCCTCTGAAGCTGCGACCGCTAGAGGAGACGAACCCGAGCGTCGCTCGCAGCCCGCGACCGCCTGGGTTCGCGAGCGCGAGCACCGCCGAGCCGACGGCGGGCGGCTGAGGCTCCGGCTCCCAGGAGACGGCGGGGGCGGCGGCCGTCTCGACCGCCACGACTGCCAGGTCGAGCCCCGGGTCCGCGCCGGACACCACGCCCGACTCGACCCGCCCGTCCGAGAAGCTGACGGTCACCTCCTCACGGCGCAGGCTGTGGGCGCTCGTCAGCACCTTCCCCTCCTCGACCACGACTCCCGAGCCCAGGCCCCAGCCGCGGCCGAGGCCCACGACGGCCGGGCCGACGTCCCGGGCCACGGCAGCGATCGTCCGCTCCAATTCCTCCACGGCGGCCATGTGAAGCCCTCCTGATAGATACTTGCAACTTGCAAGTAACGACTATACCGACCGCTGGATGCCTACCATTGGTGCATGGCGACACGCGCGAGCTCGCCCCTGGCCGCCGCTCTCGACAGCGTCGGCGACCGCTGGACGCTCCTCCTCGTCGAGGTCCTGCTCGACGGACCGCGGCGGTTCGGCGACCTCGAGCAGGAGCTCGAGGGAATCGCCTCCAACGTTCTGAGCCAGCGGCTGCGCCGCCTCGAGGCCGAGGGGGTCGTGGTGGCCGAGCCCTACTCCGAGCGGCCGCGCAGGTTCGTGTACGAGCTCACCGCGGCCGGACGCGAGCTGGCCGGAACACTGCGCCTGCTGGCCGGCTGGGGCGCCCGCCACCGCGAGGGCGGGGAGTCGCCGCGGCACTCAGCGTGCGGTGCGCCGCTCGAGGCGCGCTGGTGGTGTCCCACCTGCGAAGCGCCCGTCGAAGGCGACGACGAGGGCGGTCTCCACTACGCCTGAAAGTGCTGCTACGGTCGCCCTCTTGGACGACCAGCCCACACGTCGTCTGCCCACCTCAGGGCCTCCGCCGCGGGGCCCGCGCGGGCCCCGCCGGGAGCCAGAGGACGTCTACAGGCGGCGCCGGCTGATCGCCGGAGTGGCGGCCGCGGCTGTCCTGGTGCTGCTGATCGTGGTCATCGCGAGTGCCGGTGGGGGCGGCGGCGAGCCGAAGAAGTCACCGGCCGAGCTGGGCGTGCCGACCACTCCCGACAACCTCGGGAAGTCGAACGACCGGACGAGTACCGAACAGACCGACACCGCCACCACGCCGACACCCTCCTCCCCCGCCGCCCCAGGCACGGGGGCGCCCACGGGCGGCGGCACGAGCGGAGGCGCGCCCAGCGGCGGAGGCACGCCGGGTGGCGCAGGCGGTGGCGGACAGGCGCCTTCGCAGCCGGCTCCGCAGGGCGGAGCCGGTGGCGGGGCCGCCGCGCCGCCGGCCGGCCGCTGAGCGCCAGCGGGGCCTACCAGTCCGGTCGACGCCGCTGGCGCTTTAGGTCGCTCTTGCGGCGCTTCGCGTCCAGGCGTTGGCGCCGCGCCGCCGCGGAGGGATTCGTGCGCCGGCGCCGGCGGGGCACCGTGAGAGCGTCGCCCACCCGCGTGCGCAGCCGCTCCAGGGCGAGCTCCCGGTTGCGCGCCTGGCTGCGGGTGTCCTGCGCGACCGCCCGGACCACCGGTCCGCAGCGGGCCATCACGCGGCGCTTCTGAGCATCCGAGAGTGCGGCCGAGTCGGCCACGTCGAAGCTCGCCTCGACCCGCGAGGCGGTCACGTTCGCGTGCTGGCCGCCGGGGCCGGATGAGCGGCTGACGCGCAGGTCGACCTCCGACAGCGGGAGGGCCAGTCCGTGCCCGAGCGGCATCGGATCGTCCACGACGGCGAACGCTAGCCTGCTGGGCGATGCCTCGGGAGCGCGTCAACCCGCCCGCGGAGGAGCTCTACGCCCGCAAGTGGGTGATCTTCGGCGTGACCATGATCGGGCTGTTCATGGCCCTGATCGACGTCACGATCGTGAACATCACCGTGCCGACGCTGCAGCATGAGCTCGATGCAAGCGTAGACACCGTCTCCTGGGTCCTGAATGCCTACAACATCATGTTCGCCGTCCTGCTCATCTCGATGGGACGGCTCGCCGACCAGTTCGGGCGCCGCCGCTTCTTCCTCATCGGGATGTCCATCTTCACGTTGGGGTCCCTGCTCTGCGCGCTCGCCTGGTCGGTCGACGCGCTTATCGGCTTCCGAGTCATCCAGGCGGTCGGGGCCGCCGTGCTCGCGCCGCTTGCGCTCGCCACGACCGCGCTCGTGTTCCCGCCGAGGCAGCGCGGCCTCGGCCTGGCCCTGATCGCCGTGGTGGCCAACGTGGCCGCCGCCCTCGGCCCGCCGCTCGGCGGCGTGATCGTCGAGACGCTCAGCTGGCATTGGATCTTCGCGGTCAACGTGCCGATCGGCGTGGTCGGCGTCCTGCTCGCTACGCGCGTGATGCCCGAGACGTTCGACGTCGAGGCGGGGCAGCGCGTGGACTGGGTCGGCATGGCGCTGATCGGGGCGGCGATCTTCTGTCTCACCTACGGCCTGGTCGAGGCCAACAACCACGGCTGGGGCTCGACCGAGATCGTCGCGCTGCTGGCGGGCTCCGCCGTGCTGGTGGCGGCGTTCGCGGTCTCGCAGCGCCTGGGCCGCTTCCCGATGCTGGCCCGCTCGCTGGTGGCGAATCGCCAGTTCATGGGTGCGTCGAGCACGATGGTCCTGTTCGCGGTGTCGGTGATGGGGCCGCTGTTCCTGGCGGTGATCGCCTTCGTGAACATGTGGGGCTACTCGCAGCTCGAGGCGGCTCTCGCCGTGTCCCCGATACCGGTGGTCGGGTTGATCGTGTCGCCCCTCGTCGGCCGCCGCTCCGACCGTGTGCCGCCGCGAAAGATGGCGGTTCCCGCCCTGGTCCTGATGGGTGCGGGCCTGATCTGGCTCGGCGAGCTCATGACGACGAGCCCCGACTACCTCCGCATCCTTCCCGGCTTGGTGCTGATGGGGCTGGGGATGGGCGCGAGCTTCCCGACGGTCAACGTGGGGGCGATGGGATCGATATCCGGGCAGGAGCTGGGCCTGGGGTCGGGGATCGTGAACATGGCGCGCCAGCTCGGGTTCGCGCTCGGGATCGCGGTGCTGGTTGCCGTGTTCACCGGCGTTGTTCAGGATCGCGCTCCCGACGCGCGGCGGGAGGCAGCCGCCGCGGTCCGTCAGGCGAAGCTCCCGCCCGAGCGCGGGGGGCGACTCGTCCGGCGTGCGTTTGCGGGGGGCCGGGAGAGTGGCCCGTCATTCACGCCCCGGACGCCCGTCGAGCGGCGGGTGGCGAAGCTCGCCGCCGGGACCGCCCGCGACGGGTTCGCCGCCGGCTTCCGGGTGGCGGCGCTCGCCGTCCTGCTCGCCGTCCCGTTCGCGCTGACGATGCGCCGTCACCCCGCCGACGCGCACGCCGCGGCGGGAGCAGCCGCCGGCTGAGCTAGCGGGAAGCGCGCCGCCACCAGGATCGCGGGCGCTGTCGTGGGCGACGCCGCCTGCGCCTGCCCCGGTACTGGGCGATCGTCACGCCGGGGGGGATGTCACACGTCAGGGGGAGGAACCCCTGGTCGCGGACGGTGTCGGTGGTCGCAGTCATCGCGCCCTCGCTGCCGCACGATTTCGCCGGGCGGCAGGCCAGTCCTGCCCGCGGATGTGAGACTGCGCCCCGTGCGAGTGGCCGTCGTAGGGCACGTGGAGTGGGTCGAGTTCGCGCGCGTCGAGCACGTCCCGCTCGCGGGGGAGATCGTCCACACGGACGGGAGCTGGCAGCAGCCCGGTGGCGGCGGCGCGGTCGCGGCGGTCCAGCTCGCGAAGCTGGCCGGTCAGGCGACCTTCTTCACGGCCCTCGGCGACGACGAGCTCGGGCAGCGGTCGCGGGCGGAGCTGGAGGCGCTCGGCGTGAGCGTCCGCGCTGCGTTCCTGCCGGTCCCCCAGCGCCGGGCCTTCGTTCATCTGGACAGCGCCGGGGAACGCACGATCACCGTGATCGGGGACCGCCTGGGGCCGTCGGGGAGGGACCCGCTGCCCTGGGCGGAGCTGGCGCAGGCGGACGCCGTGTATTTCACGGCGGGCGACGCGGGGGCCGTCCGGGCGGCACGCGCGGCCCGGACGCTCGTGGCCGCGGCCCGTGGGCTGGACGTGCTCGCCGGCGTGGCGGTGGAGCTCGATGCGCTCGTCGCGAGCGGCAGCGACGCCGGCGAGCGCTACGAGGCCGGTGACCTGGATCCCCCGCCGCGGCTGATCGTGCGCACGGCAGGGGCGGCCGGAGGCGTGTGGGAGGAGCCGGGCGGTACGTCCGGGCGCTGGGAGGCCGCGCCGCTGCCCGGGCCGGTCGCCGACGCCTACGGCTGTGGGGACAGCTTCGCCGCCGGGCTGACGTTCGGCCTCGGAGCGGGCATGCCGATCGACGGCGCGGCGCGACTCGCGGCCCGCTGTGGCGCCGCCTGCCTGACCGGTCGCGGTCCGTACGAGAGTCAATTGACGGTCGCAAACGGCTAGCCGCGTAGCGGAGCATTCTCAACGAGCTGACTCCTCGTGCCGATGAGAGGGGGTACGCGGGTTATTCGCCGCGTGGAGACGTGATGCACCGATTGCCCTCGGAGCCAGCGGATGCGCGAGCAGCCGCCCCGACGCTTCGTTCCCTCGGTCTGGAAGGGGGAGCCGCCCCTGTCCAGCCGAGGGCGCTGGCAGGTGCCATCCTCGAGTCCGCCCTCGACTGCGCGGTGGTGATCGACGCCGCCGGCCGGGTGCTCGAGTGGAACCGCGCGGCGGAGGAGACCTTCGGGTACACGCGCGTGCAGGCCCTGCGTCAGCGGCTGGGCAACCTGATCGTGCCGCCCGAGCTGCGCGACAGCCACGAGCGCTGGTTGATGCGCCAGGTCGCGAGCGGGGAATCGCGACTGCTGGGGAGAAGGGTCGAGCTTCCCGCCGTCCGGGCGGACGGCACACGGCTCACCGTCGAGCTCACCATCACCAGGACGCCCGACGAGCAGACCGCCTTCGTCGCCTACCTGCGGGACATCACCGAGCGCCAGCGCCGCGAGGCCGCGCTGAGCGCCGCCGCCGCGGGCCGGAAGGGCCTGATCGAGTTGAGCCAGGCGGCGCTCGAGGGACGGCCGCTGGAGCAGCTGATGCAGCGCGCGGTGGACCTCGCGATGGAGCACCTGGAGCCCCACTTCTGCCAGGTCTGGGAGCTGCTGGCGCCTCAGCAGCAGCTGACCATGAGGTCGGGTTTTGGCTTCGGACCGAACAACGGCGACGGGGATTTCGCGATCCCGGCGCACGACAACCACCAGCCCGGCTTTACGCTGGCGGAGAGGCGCCCGGTCCTCGTCGAGGACTACGGTCTGGAAACGCGGTTCGCCCTGACGGCGCTGCTTGCGAGTCAAGGCGTGGTCAGCGGCGTCAGCGTCCCCATCCCCGGGGGCGAGCAGGGCTTCGGCGTCATTGCCGTTCACTGGCGTGAGCCGCACAAGCCGCCCGAGAACCAGATCGCCTTCCTCGAGGCGCTCGCCACCGTGCTGGGAACGGCGATCCACCGCCGCCGCTCGGAGGAGCTGCTCGAGGGGGCCGAGCGCGAGTACCGGACGCTCGTGGAACGGCTGCCCGTGGTGGTCTACTCGGCGCAGCCGGGAGCGGAGGGGCGCTGGAGCTACGTCTCGCCGCAGATCGAGAAGCTGGTCGGGTTCACGCCCGAGGAGTGGATGGCC